>RGVP01000078.1 GCA_010027235.1 bacterium | reverse complement strand
TTGACTTCTGGTGCCGATGCCAAGGTGAACGCATCCGTGAAGGCGGCAAAGGTTGAAGTAAAGACCTCAGACTGGCTGAATGCGAATACCAACGTCATTCCGGGCGTGGGGTCGATTCGCTCCGTCCAGGATGAATTGTTTTCCATGAAAAAGGGAGATCCGGCAAAGAGTCTATCGCTGATGGGCGGTACGCTCTTCGCAGTGGCGGTAGCGACCGAGGCCTGCGGAGGGCGGGACTGATTGGACCGGTGGGGGAGAAATGGGGCGGCTCACGGGGCAGGATTGGGCGTTACTGGGAATTATCATGGTGTTTCGCTGCCTCCGCATGGGAAGGCAATTGTGGGAGATTTTGGACCTCCCTTGTTGACGCGGGCGCTGCGTTTCCGGTCTGCTGGAATCTACTTCCCCGCCTGCCATGCTCGATCCCAAGCTTCTCCGCGAATCGCCCGAACTCGTCCGCGCTGCCATCGCGAAAAAACATCTCGAAGTCGATCTCGACGCCGTGCTCGCCCTAGACGCCGCTTGGCGCGTCCAATTGGCCGAGGTCGAGGCCTTGCGCGCCAAACAAAAGGCGGCCAACACCGAGATGGCTCGCCTACCTAAGGGTTCGCCCGAGTTTATCGCCAAGGTGCAGGAAATGAAGACCGTCTCGGCTGAGGTGAAAGCACGAGAGGCTGGTCTGGGGGAGATCGAGGCCAAGCACCGCGCGGCCATGCTTACGTTGCCGAATCTGCCCCACGAAAGCGTGCCGGCCGGTCGCACTCCGGAGGAGAATGTCACCTTCGCCACTTGGGGCACCTGCGAAGGACTATCCCCTGTTGCCAAGGCGCATTGGGAGATTCCGGGTTTCGAGAAACTCATCGACTTTGCCCGCGGATCGAAGGTTACCGGGGCCGGTTTCCCTTTTTATATCGGCGACGGCGCGCGCATCGTGCGGGCCCTGCTCCAGTTCTTTTTGGATGAGGCGGTTGCCGCAGGTTACACCGAGGTTAATCCGCCCATCTTTGTGAACGCCGCCAGCGCCACCGCGACGGGTCAGTTACCGGACAAGGAGGGCCAGATGTATGAGGCGGTGGCGGATGGCTTCTACGCCGTGCCCACCGCCGAGGTGCCGCTGACCAACTTCTTCCGCGATGAGATCCTCGACGCCGAGGCCCTGCCCGTGAAACGCGCCGCCTACACTCCCTGTTTCCGCCGCGAGGCGGGCAGCTACGGCAAGGACGTGCGCGGGCTAAATCGCCTGCATCAGTTCGACAAGGTTGAGTTGCTCAAGTGGGTGCATCCCGAGACCAGCTACACCGAGCTCGACGCGCTCCGCCTCGATGCTGAGCGCCTTTTGCAAAAACTCGAGCTGCCCTACCGTGTGCTTCTGATGTGCGGCGGCGACGTGGGTTTTTCCCAAGCCAAAAAATACGACCTGGAGGTCTGGGCCGCTGGTCAGCAGCGCTGGCTGGAGGTGTCGAGTTGCTCCAACTTCGAGAGCTTCCAAGCCCGCCGTGCGCAAATCCGTTTCCGCAACGCCGAGGGCAAGCCCGAGCTCGTGCACACCCTCAACGGTTCCGGCCTGGCCGTGCCCCGCGTGTTGGCCGCGCTGCTGGAAAACAACCTCCAGCCGGACGGCACCGTGAAGCTACCCGCCGCCCTCGTGCCTTATTTCGGCCGCGACACGCTGCGCTTTGGGTGAGGGTGGACGGCTCGGATTTTTTAACCGCGGATTACGCAGATGAACGCGGATAAAGACCGACTGCATTGGGAACTCTCCGAGGCGATCATTGGCGCTGCGATGACGGTATTGAATACACTCAAGCCCGGCCTGAACGAGAAGGCCTACGAAAACGCCTTGGTGATCGAGCTTCGCAAGCGAGGCCATGTGGTGGAGCAACAGCGTCAATTCGATGTGATCTATGACGGCCACGTGGTGGATACTCTGATTCCCGATTTGATTGTGGATGGAAAGGTCATCGTGGACCCCAAGGTCGCGGAAACGTTCACCGATACCCATGTGGCCCAGATGCTTGGCTACCTAACGATCACGGGGCTGGAACTCGCCCTGCTGCTCAATTTCAAACATGTCCGCCTCGCTTGGAAGCGGGTTGTTCGTTCCCATCCGAGCGCTTCCGCGTGATCCGCGGTTAAAAATGAATTGGTCCCTCGTTGCGGAAAAACTGGCCGCCGCCATCCCCGTAACCGCTTTGCACCCGGCGGTGAGACGATGGTTGGATGCTCCGGGAAACGCCTCCGCCCGGCTCGCGGTGGCTCTTTCCGGCGGAGCCGATTCGGTTGCGCTGTTGCTGCTGCTTTGGGCGCATTGGCCGGAGCGGCGTGGGCGTTTGCTGGCTTTGCACTTTAATCATCGTTTGCGCGGGCGGGCCTCGGCCGGCGATGCGCGGTTTTGCACCGCGCTCTGCCGTGGCTTGGGCGTAGGCTTGGTCGTAGGCGAATGGACGGAACGACCGATCGGCGAGGTTACCGAGGGCGTGGCCCGGGCGGCACGGCAGGCTTTTTTCAACGCCCAGCTCGGGCGCAGGCGGATTGGGGTGCTCTGCACCGGACACCATCGCGACGATCTGGCGGAAACATTCTTCATGCGTCTGGCCCGAGGTGCGGGCACCGTAGGACTGGCCGCGCCGCGCCCCGTGCATGTGCAAGTGGCGCTTAGCCGAGTGGTCCTGCGACCCTTGCTAAACCTCGACAAGGCGGGTTTAATTGGCGATCTCCGCGTGGCTGGCGGGCACTGGCGAGAGGATGCCTCCAATACCTCAGGAATCCATCTGCGTAACCGGGTGCGGTCTGCCTTGGTGCCGGTCTGGCGCGAGGTTGCGGCCGAGCCGGGCCGAGACGCGCTGGCTGGGCTGGCCTTGTCGCGTGAACTGCTTCAGGAGGACGACGATGCGCTGGAGTTCTGGGTGGATCGCGTGACGCGCATTGATGCGGGAGGCGGCCTCGCCTTGCCGCCGCTGGCTGGTTTGCCCCGGGCGGTTTTGCGCCGGGCGGTGCGGCGCTGGCTGGAAAGCACGCCTGCGCGCACAGATATTAACCGTAAGGGTTTCAATGCTTTAGTAGACCTAGTCGCCTCTGGCCGTGCTGGTGCGCGCCACAGCCTCGGCGCGGGACATTTTGCGCGGCGAGGGCGAGCGCGTTTGACCTGTGAGCCTGTGTGAGCGGGTAGATGACGCCCGCATGACGTTCACCGCCGTTCGCCCGCGCGGTATTGGTCTGCGTTCGTTGACTTATGTATGTGGAACCTGCACCTTCTTCCCCTAGTCCATTCTCTGATGCCTGATCCCACTCAAGACAGTCCCAAGTCTCCGCGGCGCCCGCTTAAAAGCCTGCCTCCGGATAAATTCCAGCCTCGCATGTGGCTGATTTGGATCGCGCTGCTGGCGACTATCCTCGCCGTGCTGATTCTTAATCCTGCAAAGACACAGGGCGTGTCCGTGCTCAAGATCACCGAGGTGGTCGAGCTAGCAGAAAAGGGCCAGGTTAAGGAGGGTATGCTACGCTACAATGGCAGCGGTGCGCCCTACTGGTATGACATTACCGGCGAGTCCACCGAGCCCACCCTTATGGTCGAGGGCGGCGGGGCTAAGACTAACCAGTTCCGCGCCGCTGGTCGCCTGACCGATGAGACCTACGAGCGCCTAGAAAAAACGGGTGTCTTTAAGCAAACCCCTGCCTCCGGCGTCTGGAGCAACCTCGTCATCAACCTGCTCCCGATTTTCCTGATCCTCGGGCTGCTTTATTTCCTCTTTGTCCGCCAGCTTAAGAACGCAGGCCGTGGCGCCCTGAGTTTTGGTAAAAGCAAGGCCAAGCTCCTGAGTCGCGACCGCGACAAGGCGACCTTCGCTACCGTAGCCGGTTGTGATGAGGCCAAGCAGGAGATTGCTGAAGTCGTAGATTTTCTAAAGGACCCGAAAAAATTCCAAAAGATGGGCGGTAAGATCCCCAAGGGTATCCTGTTGGTCGGCCCTCCCGGCACGGGCAAGACGCTCCTCGCCAAGGCGGTCGCGGGCGAGGCTGATGTGCCCTTCTTCAGTGTCAGTGGCTCGGACTTTGTGGAGATGTTCGTCGGTGTCGGCGCCAGCCGAGTGCGCGATATGTTTGAACAGGGCCGGAAAAACGCTCCCTGCATCATCTTTATCGATGAAATCGATGCGGTCGGTCGCCAGCGCGGCGCCGGTCTCGGCGGCGGTAACGATGAGCGCGAGCAGACTCTCAACTCCATGTTGGTCGAGATGGACGGTTTCGATACCTCTGAAGGCGTCATCATCATCGCTGCTACCAACCGCGCCGACGTGCTCGACCAGGCTTTGCTCCGTCCGGGTCGCTTTGACCGCCAGATCTACGTCGACCTGCCCGACCTCGCCGGTCGCGAACAGATTCTCAAGGTCCACGCCAAAAAGATTCCCCTCGCGGACGATGTTGATCTCAACGTCGTCGCGCGGGGCACGCCCGGTCTCTCGGGCGCCGAATTGGCCAACCTGCTTAACGAGTCCGCCCTCCTTGCCGCCCGCCGCAACAAGAAGCGGGTCGACGCCCAAGATGTGGATGACGCGCGCAACAAGGTCCTCTTTGGCCTGGAGCGCCGCAAAGGCATGGACGCCGAGGACCGCAAGATCGTCGCGGTGCACGAGGCCGGCCATGCGCTCGTCTCGGCGGTGATCAAGGACGACACCATGCCCGTTCACAAGGTGACCATTATCCCCCGTGGCCGGTCTCTGGGTAGCACGATGTATATTCCCTCCAAGGATACCTACAACTACGCCAAGCGCCGCATGCTCAACCAGCTCGCGACCCTCTTCGGCGGGCGTATCGCCGAGGAGACGGTGTTGGGCGACATCACCTCAGGTGCTTCCGGCGACATCCGCCAAGCCTCCAAGCTCGCCCGCCACATGGTGTGCGACTGGGGTATGAGTATTCTGGGGCCCATCGCCTTTGGCTCGAACGAGGATACGGTTTTCCTGGGGCGTGAGATTACTCGTTCCCAGAATCACAGCGAGGAGACCTCCCGGACCATTGATTCCGAGGTGAAGAAAATCGTGGACGAGCAATATGCTCGGGCCCGCGAGATCATTTTCGGTCATCGCGCTGCGCTCGACAAGATCGCCGAGGCTCTGCTTGAGCATGAGACCATCGAGGGTCGCCACGTGAACGAGATTCTCGAATTCGGGGAAATCCGTTCACCCATTGCCTTGCCTGAGCCGCCCCCGATTCCGGCCAGCGCTAAAGCTGAGGTCCGTCCTGCCGCGCCACGGGAGGAGCCCGAGGCGCTGGGCGGCACGCCTTCGCCGTCCCCGGCCTAAGGTTGATTACGGCGGGCCAGCCGATTGAGCCAGGCCCGCCGCCCCCCACTTAGGCTTAGTGACTTGGGGCGGCGCCACCGCCTTCGGCGGTCTCGGCGGCGAGGATCGCGTCGAACGAAGCCTTGTCGTTGGCCTTCATGTAAGCCTCGCGTGCGCTAATCTCGCCGTTATCGAAGCGTTTCCGCAGGGAGAAGTCCATCGACACCATGCCATCGGCCATGGAGCCCTCGATGATATTGCGGATGGCGGAGATGTTACCCGCGCGGATGGTGCCGCCTAGGGCGTCGTGCGGCAGGAGGATTTCGTGCACAGCGCAACGGCCGCCGGCCTTTTTCTTGCAGAGGAGCTGGGACACGACGCCGCGGAGACAGGAGCCGAGGGTGACGCGGATCTGGTTCTGCTCGTCGGCGGGAAAGGCGTCGATGATGCGGTCGATGGTCTTCGGGGCGTTGTTGGTATGCAGGGTGGCGAACACGAGCATGCCCATGGAGGCGCAACCGAGGGCGAGGCGCATGGTCTCGAGCTGGCGCATTTCGCCCACGAGGATGATGTCGGGGTCGGCGCGCATGGCGCCCTTCAGCGCGTCGGCGAAGCTCTCAGTGTGCTCCAGCACCTCGCGGTGAACGATCACCGACTTCTTGTTCTGGTGCACGAACTCGATGGGATCCTCGACCGTGATGATGTGGCGGGTGGAGTTCAGGTTAATGTAGTCCATCATCGCTGCGAGGGTGGTGGACTTGCCGGAACCAGTGGGGCCGGTCACGAGGACCAAGCCTTCGCGCAGGGCGCAGAGTTTTTTCAGTGCCTCGGGTAGCTTCAGGTCGTCGAACGAGAGAATCTTCGAGGGAATCTGGCGGAATACGGCGGCCATACCGAGGGCGTTGCGCAGGTAGTTGACGCGGAAGCGGGCCAGGCCGGGGATCTCGTAGGCGAAATCGAGGTCGTTATTTTTCAGGAAATGTTCCCAACGGTGGGAGGCGCAGATTTCCTTCAGCAGTTCTTCCATGTGCTCCGAGGTGACCTTGGGGAAATCGGTGAGGTCGCGGAGGGAGCCGGATACACGGGCGCGAGGGTGGATGCCGACCATCATGTGGAGGTCGGAACCGTCTTTGGCGCGCATGGCGCGGAGCATGTGGTCGATGGCAGCGGGCATGGTAAAAAGGGGAGTAGCGAGTAGTGGGTAGCGAGTGGCCGGAGGGCGGGTGGCTTAGTCGGTGGTGGGGACGGCGGCGCGGACGGCTTTATTTAGGATGTTCACCCGGGCGACCTCGTTGGTGATTTTGCCTTCCTTCCAAAGGTCGAGGATGGAGTTATCCATTGAAATCATGCCCTCGCGTTTACCGGTATCGAGTGCGCTGGGGATGCCTTGGGTCTTGCCGTCGCGCACCATGGAGGAGACGGCGAGGGTATTGACGAGGATCTCGGCGGCGAGGGCGACGCCGCCGTTCTTGGCGGGCAGGAGGCGCTGGCAGAGAATGCCGCGGAGACTCTGCGCCACCATCGCCCGGATCTGGGACTGCTGGCCGGGCGGGAACACGTCGAGCAGGCGGTTCAGGGTAGAGGTGGCGTCGCTTGTGTGCATGGTGCCGATCACCAAGTGGCCGGTCTCGGAGGCGCTGATGGCCATCTCGATGGTCTCAAGGTCGCGCAGCTCGCCGATCACGATCACATCGGGGTCTTCGCGGAGGGCGGCTTTCAGGGCGGTGGCGAAGGTGTTCGTGTGGCGGCCGGCTTGGCGCTGGGTGACGTTGCAGCCCTGGCTTTGGTGAAGGAACTCGATGGGGTCCTCGACCGTGATGACGTGATCGTCGCGGGTGCGGTTCAGCTGGTCGATCAGCGAGTTCAGGGTAGTGGTCTTGCCGGCGCCGACGGGGCCGGTGACGAGGATGAGGCCGTTATGGTAGCTGAGGAGTTTCTCGATCACGGCGGTGTTTTTGAAGCCCAGATCGGCGGGGGTGCGGACCTTTTCAGGCACGATGCGGTAGGTGCCCTTGGCGCCCTCCTTGTGCTCCATTAGATTAACGCGGATGCGGCGGCCGCCTTCCATGGCCAGGGCGTAGTCGTAGTCTCGTTTTTTGTTAAAGATTTCGACCTCGGGTAGAGCCAGCAGGCAGGTGTTGAGGCGTTGTGAATCGGCGGCGGAGAGGGGTTGGGAGGAGAGAAAGCTCAGGGCGCGCATATTGCGCACGTAGGGCGGGGCGCCGGCGGAGAGGTGGAGGTCGCTCGCGCCGAGGCGCTGCACGGTGCCGAGCAGTCCGAGCATGAAGGCCTTCAGGTCTACTTCGCCTAGGGTAGGGACGACCGAAAAATCCACCTGGTTGGATACCGGCTGGGGTGGAGAAGCGGGCGCAGCCTTGGCTGCGTTCGCGATCTCGCTGGCCGCGGGGGAAGGGGTGGCGGCCTTCGTAGCGGGTAGGCCCGGCAAGGCAGGGGCTTCGGCGTCGGAGGCGGCGAGGGTCTGTGACTCCTCGACGAGACGGTTGAGCAGGTCGAGGTCCGTCGTGATATCCTGATCGAGCAGGGCTTGGCCGAAGCCGAGGGCGTCTGCGCCGGGAGGCAGGCCTTGGGCGATGGCGACGGCGCGTTTGGCGTCGAGGACGTTTTCCTGCACGCACAGGGTGGCGATCCAGAGGACTTCTTTTTGCATAGGGGCTACTTCGGAAGCGAATCCACGCCGACGAGCGAGGGAAGCGCGAACATTGAAAGTTTTACGGCCAGCTTCGAACTCTGGCGATGCGGCATCTGGCAATATTGAAAAAAGAAACACCCCGCCGGCTTGTGCCGACGGGGTGGGTAGAGGACCGGGGTTCAGACCCGATCAGGACTTAAGGCGTCTGGGTAACCTTCAAGCGCAAGAAGCGGCGCGGTGTGATGGTGAGATCCGCGGTATCGGTGTAGGAGGCGGCTCCGGCCGTTGTGAACGGATCAAAGGTATACACAACGGTCCAGGTGGCGGCGGCCAGATCGGACTTGGCCTCGATCTCATAGCGAAGGCTGGCGTCGGCTGGGTGGTCAAAGGCAAGGGTGAGGAAGTTACCCGAGCGACCGGTGGTGTAGGCGGAGGCCGCGTCGCTCACGACAGGTGACTGAGCGAGCGCGTATTCGGCAAAGTTGCTCAGCCCGTCGCTGTCTGGATCGGAGGCGGGCAGGGTATCGGTGAGCGAAGGGAAGCCGGCGGCCCAGGTTTGGTAGGGACTGAGCGGAGCCGCGACCAAAGCTACGACGGCGGGCGTGGCCCCATTGGCGTCGTCATCGTAAGCGTAGCTCAGTGAGTAGCCAGCTGGCAGGCCGCTGACGGTGGCGAAGGTTCCGGTGACTGCAGTGGTTCCCTTTAGAAGGACGTAGAAGGGGGCATTCAGGCTTCCGGTGCCGCTGAGGTTCAGTGTAGATGCAGCGCCGAGGGTGAAGCCACCCGAGGCGGCGGTGATGCTCGGAACTTGGGGGCTGGCGGAGCCGGCGTAGGCGATGGCCAAGGTGCCTTCGATCGAAGCGCCGGTGTCGGCCGTGAGCACGCCCTCGGGGGCTAGCGTAGCCCCGGCGGCGACGGTGATAACGTCGCTGGTGTGGCCGGCGAGGCCGAGTCGGCCGGCGTTGACTAGAGTGGGCCCGAAGTAGTCGTTGGATGGAGAGGTGAAGCGCACCGTGCCGGCGCCATTCTTGGTCAGCGCGCCCAGGCCGGTGGCGGCGCCTTGGAGTGTGATTACGCGAGGCGCATTCAGGTCATCGGCACCGGTCACGATCGAGGGGCTGCCGTTCATGGCGACGGGCAGGGTGGAGGACCAGTCGGCGAGCGCGCCGAGGGTGCCGCCGCCGAGGCGCAGGCCTGCGACGAAGGTAGGTTCGGAGCTCCCCAGCACCAGGCCGCCTGAGCCGACGTAGAGGGTGCCGCCGCCGAGGTTTAGGTAGGACTTCCCGGCCAAGGCGCCTTGGCCGAACTGGATGCGTTGGGCCTTGGCGACAGCCGAACCGCGCACATGCATGATTACCTGGCCGGCAAAGGGACTGCCCAGTAGCACGCCCGAGGTGGTGTCGGTCGAGGTGAAGGTGCCGCCGTTGATATCAAGCACCGACCAGCGAGTGGTGTTGTTGATGCCGACCGTGACCACACCGTCGACGATCAAGGAGCCGGAGTCTACGCGGGCACTGACACTAGAATTGGCGCCGGTGAGAGCGCCGATACCGAGGGCGCCGGTCACGTTCACCGCGCCGCCGTTGACGTAGAGGCCTTGGGTGACCTGGCCGCTGGCGGGTTCGCTGCCAATGTTTAGGGCTCCGCGGCTCAGGGAGATCGATGCGGCATTCAGGGTGCCGCCGGTGACGTTGATAAAGGGTTCCGCGGAAGACTGGTTGGCCTCGGTGACGATGCCTCCGGTGAAGTTCGCGATGCCCGAGGTAACCTCAAAGCCGATGGAGGCGTTGGTGAGTAAAGAAGCGCCGGAAGCGTTCAGGGCGCCGCCGTTTACCAGTAATTTGGCAGTGCCGGCGGTCCCTAGATTTGCGGCGGCGGTGTTGAAAGTCGCCCCTGTTCCGATGGCCAAGGTGCCGGCGGAAACGGTGGTGTTCCCGGAGTAGGTGTGGGTGCCGCCCAAGGTCAGGGTCCCGGAGCCTGATTTCGTGAAGCTCAAGCCAGTGCCCGAGGGAGAGCCGGTGTAGGTGGTCGAGGCGTTGTTCTGGCCGACGTTCAGCGCGAGGGGAGCAGACAAGGTGTTGGCCAAAGGCAGGGCGCGGTCGCCGGCGAGGCCGCCGAGAGTCAGGGCAGCGACGGGGTCGGCCACGACGAGCGTGCCACCGGTGGTCGAGTAGGTGAGCGTGCTGTTTTGCAACGCGCCCGAGTTCGCGATGATCAAGGTGCCGGCGGACAGGGTCGTGTTGCCGGAGTAGGTATTGGCCGCGCTCAGGGTGGTGTCGCCCGTGCCGACAAACTGGAACTCGCCGGTGCCGCTCAGCACATTGGCCAAGGCGATGGAATCGGTGCGATTAAAACGAACCACACCGCTGTTGGTGATGGTTCCAGCGATTGCTCCAGTGGTGCCGCCATTGCCTATCTGGAGGGTGCCTCCGGAGATAGAGGTGGCACCGGTATAGGTGTTGTCGGCGGTGAGCAAGAGGGTGCCTGAGCCGGATTTCACGATGCCAACCCCAGTGCCGCTAACCGCGCCGGCGAGGGTGAGAGTTTTTGTCTCGGCTATGTCCGCTAGCACGCCACCGGCGGTCAAGGCGAGTGGGGTGGAGATGAGGTGATCTGCACCGGAGGCGTTCAACAGGGCGGCGGCGCTTTTGTTGTCCAAGGTAAGGGTGGCGGCGCCGGCCAGGGTAACAGATTGGGCTGACGCCAGCGTGAGCGCGCCGACGGTGCGCGGGGCGTCGAGCGTGACGGTGCGCGGGGCGGAGAAAGTGGCTCCGGCTGCGCCCGTGATGTTGGCGATGGTGCCGATGGCGTTGGGCACGGTATCGCCAGTCCAGTTGACGGCGGTGGACCAGGTGCCGGAGGCATCTGCATCCCAGGAGCGTTCAACGGCGGCGTCGGTGGCGATGGTCAGGGTGACGCCATTGGCGCCGAGTCCGAGGGTGTAGATGCGGCCCGCGATCTGGGTGGCGGGGTTGAGCGTGAGGTTGCTCAGGGCGCCGTTGAGGGTGCCGGTAAACTTGATGAGATCAAAAACTCCTACGGCAGTGAGTGGATCGGTGGTGCCAGGGTTGTAGAGGGAGACGACGCCACCGTTAATGGTGAGGCCGTTTGCGCCGGTGACTTGAAGCGTATCGGCTTCGAGGGGATTGTTGGCTTCCCAGGCGATCTTGCTGTCGGTGGCCAGGGTAAGGGAGCCGACCTTGAGGGTGCCGAGGCCGTTCAGGCCGGGAGCGAGGGTGGTTCCGGCGTTGGCGGTTACTAAGCCAGTAACGATACCAGTTCCCGTGAGTATGGCGGTGTTATTTAGGGTGATCGGACTGGAACCGGTTGCTGACCCGGTGGTATTGCCTACGACCAAGGTGCCGCCGTTGACGGTGGTGGTGGGTGTGCCTAGGCGAGTGTTGCCGGCAGGGTTATTGAACTCCACGCGTCCCGCTCCGATGATTACGTTGCTGGGGGCGAAGGCGGCGCCAAAGATGATGGTGCCGGTGCTTAGGCCGTCGGTGTTACAGTTCACGGTGACGCTCCCAGCGTTGCTGCGGACGCTGACCTGGGCGGTGGATCCGAAAGTGAGGGTGCGGCCAGTGGCGACTTGCAGGTTGATGGTATTACCGCTGGCGGCGACTCGGTATAACATGTTCTGCAGAGTCAGATCCTTGGTCGCCGAGGCCATGTCGATGCCACCGGTGTTGGTTGCGGTGAAGGTGCGACCGTTGCCGTTGAAGGACACGGGTAGAGCCGGATCCTTGATTTGGATGGTGCGGACGCCCAAGTCCTTACTTGCGCCAACGGTAACCGACTGGATGCCGTCTAGGTCTCCGGCGAGGATGACGCGGTTGTCGAAGATCCAAGTATCGGTGGAGGTGGTCGTGTTGGCTGGGGCGACGGTGATCGGCGTGTTGTCGGCGTTCACCCAGGCGGCGAGTGCATCTAGGTTGGTTTCGTTGTTGGCCTTGTAAAGGTCGGCTGCGGGCGAAAGGGAAGCGAAGGCGGCGAGCAAAAGCGCAGTGAGCGCGGGGTGGTGGAGGGAGCGGGAAT
>RGVP01000077.1 GCA_010027235.1 bacterium | reverse complement strand
CGAGATCGTCGGTCTGGCCGGCCTTGTCGGCGCCGGCCGCAGCGAGACCGTGCAAGCCGCCTTCGGCCTCGACCCGACCGCCACCGGCCGCGTGCTGGTCGATGCACGCGCCATCGCCCCGCGCTCCATCGAGGCCGCCCTCGCCGCCCGCATCGGGCTGATGCCCGAAGACCGCAAAAGACAGGGCCTCATCCTCGGGCTAAACTGCCGCGAAAACACCGCCCTCGCTTCGCTCCCTCTTTTATCCCGGTTCGGCTGGGTGCGCCGCCGCGCCGAGCGCTCGCTCGCCGAACGCTACCAAAAGCGCCTCCGCGTGAAAGCCCCGTCGTTGGAGACAATCGTCAGCGGCCTCTCCGGCGGCAACCAGCAGAAGATCGCCCTCGCCAAATGGCTGGCCCGCGATTGCGACGTATTGCTCATCGACGAACCTACCCGCGGGGTGGACGTCGGCGCCAAAGCCGAGATCTACGCGCTGCTCGACGAGCTCGCCTGCGAAGGCAAGGCCCTGCTCGTGGTGTCCTCCGAACTGCCCGAATTACTGGGCCTTTGCAGCCGCATTCTGGTCCTCCGCGCCGGCCGCCTCGCCGGCGAGGTGCCCCGAGCCAACTTTAGCGAAGCCGCCCTTATGCGCCTGATGGCTGGAATCGAACCCGCCGCCGCGTAAAGCAGCCCGCCCAAAGGGATTACTTCGCCTTAGTAACAGGATTCAAACCGGCAATAATCGGCCCGACCACATAGGCTTGGCTCCGCGCAGGCTTGGGGGCAGCCCGACAAAAGCTTGCGTTTCCTTCTAAGCGATAAAACGTTTCGCGTAGCGCATGGTGAATGCATTACTACCGTGTTTACACTACCCAGAAACCGCCGCATGCCCGTGTTATGCGGGGTTCGCACCCAAGGATCCAACGCCTAGCCCGCCCGCGCGTCCACCCACGCAAAGAAACCACACCGCTTGCTCCACCCTCCCTACCACTTGCTTGAAGTGATTGTTCATGAATAAAAAAAGCGCTGAAGCCGACCGCCTGAAGACAAACCCATAAAATTGAACCACTTTTAACCAACGGATTATGAAAAAGAAAATTGATATATTCCGCTTAAAACCAAACTTAACACGCCCCGCAAAAGCCAAACCCAGTTTGGCCTAATTACACAGTTAGGCAAAAACCCCTCCTCCGCCTTAACAATCATGAAAGCCCTCGGTATCATATTCATTATTCTCTCTATCATTTTTGTATTCGTAGGATTGTCCAAAAAGAGAGATAGCGAGTGGTGGAAGAACATGTCGAGCGAAGTAAGTTCACACTATCGTGGCGCGGCGCTATGCAACGCCGATCGAAACTCCACAAATATGGGCATCATGTTTGGTATTGCCGGAGTTCTTTTCGTGGCGGGTATCATCATGGTCGCGTCCGGTGGTAAGCCCGCGCCAGTCGCCGCAGCTGCGCCTGTGGCACCGGTCGCACCGGAATCGGCGTCCAAAGTCGAAGAAAGGCTCGTGCAGCTTTCGAAACTCAAGAGTAAGGGTCTACTTTCTGAAGAAGAATACGCTGCACGCAGGAATGAACTCTTGGATTCGTTGACCAAAGGGAAAAATGGCTAACATGGCGTCAGATCTAACGACTATGGCTCATCTAGGACGATAGCCAAAAACAATTTTTAGCCCAAACAAAACATGAAAGAATACAAAGTCCTCACACAAAAAGACAAATGGTTCAGCGGAAAATTCGATCCAGAAAAACTCGAACAAGCTATCAACGCTTATGCCGCACAAGGCTGGCGCGTCGCTGCTGCTTCAACGGCTACTTTTCCGGGAATATTATCCGGAAATAGAGAAGAGATGGTCGTAATAATGGAGCGTGATAAATAATCATGCACATTGCAGTAATGCGCGGCATCTATTTTATAGAAGGCGCGCCACAGGAGGCAAAATTCATCGAGGCAGTATCCACTGAACTGAATGGATTCTTTTCTCAGAATCAGCTCAAGTCACTCGATGACGTGAAAGAGAAGATGTATAGTTACATACTATCCAAGGGCGGCAATTGCTTGATCGAAAGAGTATTTTCGGGATGGATGATGTTCTTTGGTATGCATCTGGAAAAATTGCCACGATCGACCCAGCACTAATACCGAAATATAAAAGAGCCTAACAAATCATTGGATCGAAGCTAGATGCCTGCCACGGATCGTGCTTTCGCACGAGCCGCGCCAAACAAGCATTCGACTCGTCTAGAGTGTTAGGTTTGATTAAAAATAAATATACAATTGAACTATTTATAATATTATTCGACACTGAAAAACCCAATATGAGTAATAAACCGAAGCCTAACCAAGCAGTAGCACGGCTCATAAGAGATCGTGCCGACTTTTGTTAATTCTAAGGTCGAAAACTGCAACCGTCGGCACGGATTTTATGCTCCAAGTAACACGCTGTGGAATGGTTTATAAACCCTCCTCGGTCACCTCCCGGCTATGGCACTATCGTCTGAGCATAAGTAACCCGTGATATTCAGCCCGGCCCCTTCAGCTCCCGCCACCTAGTCGTGCGGTCCCTTGTTTTTAGGGACGTGTAACGCGCAGGCGCATGAAACGGCGCACTCCATCCCCGAGAGAGATGCCATCGCTGACCTGCAGAAACGAGGGGGTGCTTAGATCTATGCTGGTGCCATCGGTCGTCCAACTGGCGTTGTCTTCAAGGGTGCTGGTAACTTCGACCTGACACGTGATGTCACTGGCATTGGGATTAAGCGAAACGGACAGGCGCAGGCAGCCAGTGGTCGTATCCGTTATTATTCCAGTCACTGCGGGAATATGCGGATCCAGCCCCAGCGCATATTTAAGAAGGTTGGGCAGTCCATCTCCGGCTACGATCGCCGTGTCCGCCGTATCCGGCGTCAGCGCGATGGTGCCGAAGTTCGCGAAGCGCCAAGCCTCGATGGGAGCAAGGGCCGTGATGGGTGTCGGATCAGAGGCAAGGTTGTCGGCGGTATTGGCCTCGCCGCCACCGGACACGGTGGCCGTGTTGGTGACACTCGCAGCGGCATTAACCGCCACCTTCACGGTCACGGTCACGGGAGGGTAACTGGAAGCCGCGGCCAGGGCATCGGAGCGGGTGGCGGTGAGGGTGCCGAGGTTCACCGTCCAGCCGGTGCCGGTAAGGGCGGTGGCAGTCAGTCCCACGGGAAGAGTGTCCACCACCGTCACCGGGCCGGCGGTGGCGGCGGCACCAGAATTAGTGGCGGTTAAAGTGTAGGTGAGTCCGGTGAGGCCCTGGCGAAACAGCGAAGTGTGGGTTTTGGCGAGAGTGAGGTCAGGCAAAGCAGCGGCGGCGGTGGTGAAAGTCCGGTCGGCGCCGTTAACGGTGCCAGCGGAGTTAACCGCGCTAGCCCGATAGTGATAAACCGTGCCCGCGCTGAGTCCGGTGATGGTCGCGCTCGCGGCCTGCGCAGACGCTCCCGCGAGGGAGCCAGCGACACTAGCGGTGGTGCCGTAGGCGGTGGTAAGACCGTAGGAGAACGTGACCGTGGTGGCGGCGCCGTTGGGGTTGACGGTGGCGTTCAGCGCGGCCCCGTTGGAGAGCAGGGAGGTGGCGGCGTCGGTCGTGACGGTGGGCGCGATGACGGTAGCGGTGCTGTTCGCCAGCAGCCAGAGCGTTCCGTTCAGCGCTACGATGGCGTTGCCGGCAGGACTGTTCCAGCCGTCGTAAAGGGTGTCTCCAGAGGCTCCGGTGCCATCATCCACCGGCGAGCTGTCGCCGATGGCGACAAAGCGACCGCTACCGTAGGTGCCATAAAGCGCCATAACCTTGGTCGGGCTGGTCTGCCAAACCGAGGCGTGGGTGGTGCTGGTGTTGGTGATCGTCATGGTGGTGCCGACGTTGAAGACGAACTGCGTGGCCGTGCCGGCGGCGCCGTGGGTCAAGGGATCGGAGGCCGCGCTGTTCAACACTGCCGTGGGCGAGCCGCTGTAGGAGTTGAAACTAAAGCCGAAGGGATTGGTCTGCACGCTGTTGTTGGTCATCAGGTCATTCCAGACCTGTAACGAATCATAGCCGTCGTTGTTGCGATCGGACGAGCTGTGGTCGGCGATCATGAAGAGACAGCCGCCATTTTTAACGTAGTTCAGGATAGCAGTCTTTTCAGCGGCGGTGAAGAGCGTGTTTGGCTCGCAAACGACGTAGGCTTGGTAGTGCGAAAGATCCTGTGCATTCGACGCATTTCCATAGGTGATCGAAGCCCCAGCCGAGAGGGTCTCGATGCCATTGCCACCGAGGGTGATCTGGCCCGCGTTGCGCAGTTTCGCAAGGGCGACGCCCCAGCTGCTGATCCCGCCTTTCCAGTAAGACTCGGCAGTCGAGGCGTTGATCGCGGAAATTGTCGGCGTAGGGATACGTTGCGGATTCCCGGCTGAGTCCGCATCAATCACCCAGTCGGCATTACCGGCTGTTTCTGCCTTAGTGGCATCGAAGAGGATCTGGGCGAAGCCCGGACGAGCAAGACCGACCGTGAGCAGGAAAAGAAAGAGGAGACGAAGCACGGGAAAGACGATGATTTGATAAATCGCACCCTTCGGCAAACGGGACGCAATCAAGAACCAACGAGGCAATGGACGCTAAACCAAAGACGCAGATAAAAGTTTATCCATGGCATCTTGCCCCGGATTTGTAACCCATCTGTTTGGACTATCTATCACCTGTATCTTCGGATCAAGGCTCTCGCAGGACCGAACCCTTTTCACCGCATGACCACGCCACGCGCCTGTTTTCTCCTACCCCTCCTCACGCTTTGGCTCGGCGTCTGCGCCGCCTCCGCCGTGCCATCCGTCGCCGACCCTCTCGGCAACCTTCGCCCCGACCACCCGCGTCTCCTGATCGAGGCCGCCACCTGGCCCCGCCTGCGTGCCCAAGCCGCGGCAGATCCGCATTACCGGGCAATCATCGAAGCTGTGCTGGCGGAGGCCCGCGTCCGCGCCGCCGCCCCCCTGCCGCGCCGCGAATTGGAAGGTAAACGCCTGCTCTGGGTTTCCCGCCGCATTCGCGCCGACGCCATTTTCCTCAGCGCCGCCCACCATCTCGACGGCGATCCCGCCTTCCTCGCCGCCGCCGAGCGCAATCTGCTCGCCGCCGCTGCCTTCCCTGACTGGAACCCCGCCCACTTCCTCGACGTTGCCGAGATGACCGCCGCACTCGCCCTCGGTTACGATTGGCTCCACACCGATCTGTCGCCCGCTACCCGCGCCACCTTGCGGACCGCCATTCTTGAAAAAGGCATCCGCCCGGGCCTCGATCCCGACTCGCGTTTCAATTGGTGGCATACCCGTAATAATAATTGGAACCAGGTCTGCCTCGGCGGCCTCACCCTCGGCGCCTTGGCCATCGCCGAGGATGAGCCGGACGCCGCCCGCGCCACCCTCGCCCTGCTCGCGCAGTCCTACCGGCACGGTCTCCAACCCTACGAGCCAGCTGGCGTTTACCCCGAGGGCCCGGGTTACTGGCGCTACGGCAGTTCCTACACCGCCCTTACCCTCGCCGCGTTGCAATCCGCCTTGGGCGACGAACGTCTCATGGCGGACACCGCCGCGTTTTTTGCCGGCGCCCAGGTGCAAACCCGGCTAACCGCCCCCTCCGGCCAACCCTACACCTTCGCCGATTGCGGACTTTCGAGCGGTCCCGACCCGCTGCTTTTCTGGTTTGCCCGCCGCCTCGCCGACCCCGCCTTGCTCACTGACCAGCACCGCCACTTCGCCCCCTTCGTGCCGCCGGCAAAATATCCCCGGGAAGAGTCGGAACTACTCTGGCCTCTGCTCTACTGGCAGCCGCCGCCGGCTGCATCCGCCTCGCCCTGGGACGCCTGGCTGGGCGCGGGCTCCGTGCCCGTCGCGATCTTCCGCGGGCCGGGTAACCCGACCCGTCGCCTTTATCTTGCCGTCAAGGGCGGCTCCCCCTCCGACAGCCACGCCCACATGGACGGCGGCTCCTTCGTGTTCGAAACTGACGGTGTGCGCTGGGCCGAGGACCTCGGCATGCAGACTTATTACGAATTGGAAAAAGCCGGGTTAAGTATCTTTGACGGCAAACAAACCGGCGACCGCTGGCGGGTTTTTCGCTACACCAGTCAGGCCCATAACACCCTCACCATCGACCACGCCCTGCATCGCGTGGATGGACGCGTGTCACTCCTGGACTTCACCTCTCCGCCCGCCGCTGGCGTCTCCGCCGACCTCGCGCCCGTGCTTGGCCCGGGCGTCTCCCGCGCTATCCGCCGCCTCACCCCGCACCCCGACGCCCACGGCCTCACCGTAGTCGACGATCTCGCCGGGCTCCGTCCCGGCGCCGAGATCACCTGGACACTCGTCACCCGCGCCGACGCCGAAACCTCCGGCTCCCTCGCCCGCCTGCGCCGCGAAGGCCGCCGCCTCGACCTGCGCTTGGTGTCCCCGGCCGGAACCGCGTTTGAGACTGCACCCGCCTCCGGCCCCGCCCCGCACGACGTGCCCGCGCCGGGTTATCGCCTGATCCGCTTCACCGCGATCGCCCCGGCCTCGGGTGCCTTGCATCTCGAGGTAGTCTTCGCTCCGCCCTTAGACGACTAACCCTACCGTCCCCAATCACCGGAGCGATCAATAGGATCGAGCCTCAACCGCGGGCAGTTCCTCAAGGGTCTTGAGGAAGGCTACCAGGGCGCGTTGGTCGGAGGCGTCGAGCCGGAGACCGCCGTCGGGGTGTTTGGCTAAGTTGGGGTCGAGCGTGGGCGTGCGAACCACGCCTTCGCTGTAGTGGGCCACGACTTCCTCAAGCGTGCTGAAACGCCCATCGTGCATATACGGTGCGGTGCGGGCGACATTGCGAAGGCTGGGCGTGGCGAACTTTCCTCGGTCGCTGGTCATGCCCGTAAACTTTTCACGGCCTATATCTTCAGTAGCGGTCAGGCCATTGTTGTGGAACTGGTGGTCACTAAAAAGCGGGCCACCGTGGCAGTGAAAACAGTCGGCTCCACGCTGGCCGGTGCGGGGATCGTTTTCGGTCATAAACAGCTCAAAGCCGCGTTGCTCATCGGCGGTAAGGTTCTCTTGGCCACGTAGCGCACGATCAAACTTCGCATCATGTGCGGTGAGGGTCAGGAGGAACTGCTCCAGTGCCAGGGCGAGCTTCTCGGTGGTGATTTCGGGCGCCCCGAAAGCCGCCATAAAGAGTGCGGGATAATCAGGGGCGGCGTCGACCGAAGCGGCGGCTAGCTTTGCCACGACTCGCTCGAGGGTTTCATCCATCTCGGCATGATCCTGAATCGGCACAAGAATCTGGGCGCGCAAAGAGGGGGAGCGGCCGTCCCAGAAGAAACTGGATTTCCAGGCCAGATTGAAAAGCGGCATCGCGTTGCGAGTCCCTGGCTTTCCACCCACGCCGAGGCTTACGCGGCGCGGATCGGAGAATGCCGCTCCGCCTTGGTGGCAGGAGGCACAGGAGAGTGCACCGTCGCGGGACAGGGCGGTTTCGTTGAACAGAGCCTTGCCCAGCGCAACACGTTCCTCGATCAGGGGATTATCGCGCGGGAGGTCAGGGATGGGGAAGCTCGCTGCGATTTTTAATCGGTAAGGAGTGTAACGAGCGGGTAGATACAGCGGCTTAACCGGCGAGGGGACGCTGATCGCGGGGGCGGCTGAGAACACACCCGCGACCCGGAACGCGCCGCGCAGGTTGGCCACCAGAGCGGCGGCGACGGGGTCACCGTCCCTCGAGTGAGTGGCGGCGCCGTCGCGGGCGAAGGAGAGCGGGCGGGGTGCGTTAAGCAGCGCGCCGAGATCGAAATCAACTCCCACGCCAGCATCGTGAGTGAGGTCAAGCGGCGCGGTGAGGGTGATGCGGGTGCGCTGCGGATCACGGGCAAGATGGTAGGCATAACCGCTGAGCGGAGGGGCGGTAAAAATCGGGGCGGCGAGTGGGACTGTATCGCTGGAGGTAGCCGCACGCGCGCGGTAGAGGCCTTCGAGGGCGAGGAAAATGTATCCGCCCTGCCAGCTCCAATGGAGCCCATTGAAGTTCGCGTTTAAAGCGTGGTCGGCGGGGAAGCGCGCAGGGGCGGCGGCATTGGCCTCGGGATCAGGGCCTAAACAAAACCGCAGGGCGCGGTAACGGCCATTGGGTATGTCGTCGAGACGAACGGTGTCGCGGTGTTTTACGGCATCAAACCAGGCGTAGCGGCCGACCTGTTCGATCCAGGTGCCATCCTCGCGCTCGAGGGCGAAGCTGCTTAGGAGGTAACTCAGGCGAGTGACGGAGAGCGTCTCGCCAGCCGCGTTTGGGTAACGCAGCGAATCGAGCAGCAGAGGCGCGCCGTTAAAAACCGGGCGGATGGTCAGCTCGAGGCTGGAGGCAGCACTGCGATTGGGCCCGGCAAGGAAAAGGCCGGTGAAAACCAGGATCGCGGTGGCAGCAAATCCAGAGAAAGGCCGGTGTGTGGCCGAGAGTCGATGCATGATACGACGAGACACGCCGAATCAGTAGCCGACCGAATCGTAGGTCGCCAAACCGGTGCGCGTAATTTTGTAGAAGCGTTTTTTTGAGCTCGAGGTGGCATCGGTTTCAGTGAAGCTGGCGCTATTGCCGCCGGTGGCGGTCACCGTGGGCGCCAGGTTTGTCCAGGTGGCAAGATCGCTGGTGGCGCTGACCTGGTAGGTGCCGCCTTCTACGGCGTTCCAAGAGATGGTGACGGCGCTGCCAGATACCGTGACGGGCGAGGCTGTCCACGTCTCGGCGGTGGAGGCAGCACCTTTATAATACTGGGTCAGCGGGGTGTCGGCGTTCATGACCGTGGTGGTGCTGGCGGCGGCGTTCTTGGTGCCATAATACCAGCGGCCGGCGTTGTAGGGATACCAAGGGGCGCCGGTGGAGGAAATGGTGGCGAAGTAGGCCCAAGTCCCGTTCGGGAACTCGGGGGTGACGCAGTAGCGCACGTTGTATTTATTCAAGTCGTAGAGCGTCGTGTAGGCACCGACGGTGCTGCTCGTTCCCTGAGTGAAGCCGAGATCGCCGAGGTAATCATAGTCCTCGGAGAAATGACCGAGCGCGTAGGTGGTGTTCACGGCCGGACCATACTGGGCGGACGAGCTGAGCTGGGCACGGTTTTGCGCGGCCAGGGCCCAGGCGGGCAAAGTGGTGCGTCCGGTGGCAGTGAGGTTAGTGGTGCCGTAGCTGCCATCGCGCAGGACGTAGCCGGAGACCATGCGACGCACGGGGCTGGTCGCATCCAAGGGGTTGGAATAGCCATAGGGCCCGTAGTAGGGAAGACCGTCATTCATCCAGCCGATGATCGGGGAGTGGGCGAAGGTGGTGGTGGCGGTGTTTTCGGAGTAGATCTTGGTGGCCGCGTCGTAGTTGACGTTGTCGCCGAGTTGATAGCGGACCGCGATGGGGTTGGCGTGGGAGTGATAGTCGCCGCTGGGCTGGGGGTGGTTGAGCGCGTAATCGAAGGACACAAACTCGTTCGGCCAGGCGTCGCGGTTCCAGATACCGTCGCCGGCGCCGATACCGCCGTTGGGGGTGGCGTCCTTCCCGTTTGCGACGGAATAGGAGAAACCATCCGAAGTGTTGTAGATGGAGACGCCGTCCACGAGGACACCGATCACGCCCATGCCGGTGAGGGTCTTGGTGGCAGGGATCACGGGCGTTCGGGGGAAACGGTAAACCTTGGTCGCGGTGCCTTGGTTTTTAGGCAGGTTAGGGTTGTTCCAAGGACCCATGACGTAGCTGGCGAGACCGGTATTTTTCAGGTAAACCCAGTTGGCCGAATAGTTGATCTCATGAATACCGGCGTAGGTGGGCGAAGTCTGCCCGGTCCAGGTGGTAGTGGAGACGCCAGCGGTGCGGTTGGCGGGGCTGGTGTAGATGCGGGCGTATTTGGTGGAGTTCGTGGTGAGCCACGAGCTAAGCAGCGGATCGGCGCGGACCGCCGGGGCGATAAGGCCGAACGCGGCGAAGGCCGTCACGGCGAGAAACGAGATGCGCAAACTGGAGGATTTCACGGCGGCGGGATACGGTTGAGCACGATTAATCTGACGCGCGCATGTTAAGGATTGATGTGGGAAGTGTGGTTTTTTGCAAAAACTCACCCGAAACGCCGAGGGAAAGGGGTGCCGAGGGAAAGGGGTCTGGCCGTCACTTCAGCCCGGGCACGACTCAGGAACCGGGAGCGGAGCGGACGGGGCCTGTGACGTGCCGGCGCGGGACTTACAGGAGCGCTGCCCCTACGGCGCATTCCTGCGCCGTGGGCCGGGCCGGGCGGGGTTGCACTCCAGCAGACCGAGCGCAAGCGAGGGAGCAAGCAGGGCTCGTGACAGCTCGCAGGCTCGGCGCAGGGCTGGCGCGAGACGTGACGCCGAGTATGCGAGGATCTTAACGCGGCGAGGGCGTTTCAGCGGGCCGATTTTGCAATTCTCGGCCCGACCCCGTTGGCCCGGCCTCGGCCTCCCGCAAGGCCCCGACGAACGCCTGCGCCTCGCCGGCATTGGTGAACAAATCCCGCCGGTAGTTCCCACGGTTAAGGACATGATAAATCGCCCCCTCGAACTCAATTCGTAGTTTCCGCGCCATTTTTCCAAACCTTCTTCCGCTCCACCCAACCAGCAAGCCTCGATTTTGCATTTCTCGGCCTGACCCCTTCAGCTTGGCCTGGGCGGGGTTGCACTCCAGCGGACTGAGCAACGCGAAGGAGCAAGCAGGGCTCGTGACAGCTCGGAGGCTCGGCGGAGGGCTGGCGCGAGACGTGCCGGCTGGGGATCAGGTTTGTATTAACGCGGCGGAGGCGGAGACGGGACGCTTTGTCAAAGGTCAAGGTATGACGTCTTCCGCTCGGCCCTCGATTTTCTTCAAGGCAACCAGTATTGCTGAGGCCGAATTTTTTCCCATCGCGTCTGCATCGACCTTATTTAGTGCCTCTCTCAAAAAAGGAATCGCAACCTTCGCATTCGGCCCTATGTAACCTAGAGCTGTAGCCGCCCAATACCGCACTGCATCGTTGGTATCCTCCAAAAGCGACGCTATGTCTAAAACGACAGTTTCATTAACGGATTTCGCAACATTTTGCTTAACATATTGAGCCAGCGAACGCGCATTCTCAATTCGCATTTCGGGATCGCCACTAGCTCGCACAGCGGATACAGCCTGAGAAATTTTAGTCATTACAGAATTCTCTTGGGCGTAGCCACAGAAGGGTATTAGTCCCATTACAAGAGCAAGCGCTAAATGCTTCATAAATAAAATCCCCGTATGGATTACTGAATTTCGTATGTTGTGTCGCCGCCGCCCTTGCTGCACCCATCCCATTTGAGTTTTATTGTATGCGAGATCTCGGCAGATGCGTAAAGTGTCACAATCATTGAAGGCCCCGGAGAAGCGGGCAGAATGCCGGCATATGTATCTGAGTTATTCGACTTATAATCTTGGGGAATTTGGTTAAGATAATCATGGAATCTAGCTTTCCCCGTCATCGTTACCGATCCTTTAGTGCACGGTCCGGCCCCCGGAATGCTATACGTATCGTCATTTAAGTCGCCTGTTTCTGCATACTCCGTAATGCGCTGCCCCTTGTTAACACGCCACAGCTCACTATAATTCCACTTTCCAGTATCTGCGGGATGCTTGATTTTCTTGCCGGAACAATCTTCTACCTCAAACGTCACATTAATCGATTGCACAATATATCCGCCTCCTCTTGAGGCCTCGGAAAGCATCCACTGAACTGTCCAGCGCTTAAGTTGTCCATATTTAGCCACTTGTGGAGCCACAATTGTTTTATAGCTCAATTGCTGCAACCCAATATAATCAATTGAATTGATAGGGTCATTTCCGACCATACCGTATAGATTTATGCCTCCCTTTTCCTCAATGGGATCCCTGCTTGGCCAACGGCTGGGACCCGATGCGGTTTTCGTAGCCGGAACCTTTGCAACCCGACGCGGTTTCGTGGTTTGCAGACCAAAAACCGGGGCGCGAGATGCCGGACGGCGGCAAAAACCCCAGACGCGAGTTTTGAGCCCGCGC
>RGVP01000076.1 GCA_010027235.1 bacterium | reverse complement strand
TTATCGGCCGCCGATTTTGACGCCAAACTCGCCGCCGCCAAAAAGGAGGCGGCCGATAACTACGAGCGTTATGTCCGCTCCGTCGCCGACCTCGATAACTACCGCAAACGTGCTGTCCGCGACCGCGAGGACGCCTCCCACCGTGCCGCCACCCGCATTCTCGAGGACCTCCTGCCGGTTTTGGACAACCTCGCGCTCGGCCTGCAGGCCGCCAAGGCTCCCGGTGCTGATTTGAAGACCCTGACCGGTGGCGTCGAGATGGTCGGGCAACAGCTCAAGACCGCCCTCGCCGGCCACGGCTTGGTCGAGATCGCGCCCCTCGGCAAACCCTTCGATCCCAATCTGCACGAGGCCATCGCCCAGCAGCCCCACGCCGATGTCGCGGTCGACCATGTCGCGGCCGTCGTGCGCACCGGTTACACCTTGAATGGTCGTCTCGTGCGCGCCGCCAGCGTGGTCGTTTCCACCGGTGCTCCCGCCGATCCGGCCGTCGGAGTCGTGGTCTAACCCGCAATCCGAACCGGTCCTTTTTCAACCACGCCGCCCACCGTCATGGCCGAAGAAAATTACTACACCCTCTTGGGCGTCGAAAAAGGCGTCACGGAGGAGGAACTTAAGAAGGCCTACCGCAAAAAGGCCGTTCAATTTCACCCGGATAAAAATCCGGGCAACAAGGAGGCCGAGGAGATGTTCAAGAAGGTCTCCGAGGCTTACGAGGTGCTGAAAGATCCGCAGAAACGCGCCGCTTACGATCAATATGGTCACCGCGCCTTCACCCAGCAGGGTGGGGCAGGCCCGCGTGGACCCGGCGCCGGGGGCGGCGGCTTCCACGACCCTTTTGATATTTTCCGCGAGGTGTTCGGCCAGCAGGGCGGCGGCGGTGGTGGCGGCGGTATTTTTGACCAGATGTTCGGCGGCGGCGGTGGCGGCTCGGACCGCGACGGCTCCGATCTGCGCTACGACCTCGAAATCACCCTCGAAGAGGCCGCCAACGGCACGGAGAAAGAGATCTCCTTCCGCCGGCTGCATGCCTGTGAGCGCTGCGATGGTTCCGGGGCCGAGCCCGGCTCAAAGAAAGTCACCTGCCCCACCTGCCGCGGCTCCGGCCAGATCCGCCGTAGCGGCGGCATCATCACCTTTGCCCAGGCCTGCCCGACCTGCGGTGGCGCCGGCCAGAAGATCGAGAAGGCCTGCACGGGTTGCCGCGGCGAAGGCCGTGTGCCTAAGCCCGCCAAGGTCAATGTCCGCATCCCCCCCGGCGTCGATACCGGCACGCGTCTACGCTCCAGTGGCAACGGTGAATCCGGCCTCGCCGGGGGCCAGAGCGGGGACCTCTACATCGTGCTCAGCGTTCGTGCCCACGAGCTTTTCGAAAGGCAGGACGACGATCTTTTCTGCGAAATTCCGATCAAGTTTACCCTCGCCACCCTTGGTGGCGCCCTCGAAGTGCCGACCCTTTTTGGCAAGGCTACAGTGAAGGTTCCCGCCGGCACCCAGAGCGGCACCACCTTCCGCTTGCGCGGCAAGGGCATGCCCTCGCTCCGCCAGCGCGGGGCCCAGGGCGATCAGCTCGTGCGTGTTCAGGTCGAGGTTCCGACCAAGCTGACCTCCGAGCAGGAAAAGCTGCTGAAGGAGTTCGCCCGCGTCAGCGGCGACGCCGACCACCCTACCGGCGCGGGCTGGTTCGAGAAGGCGAAGAAATTTTTCTAAGCGGTAGTATTGCCCGCCTTAACCCGTCTCCGCGAGGCGGGCGAAGGGGTTGTGCTCGCGTTCGTGGCCGAGGGTGGTGAGCGGTCCGTGACCCGGCGCCACCACGGTCTCGGGCGGCAGCTCGCGCAATACCCGTGCCACCTGCTCGCGCAGGCGCCGGCCGCAGAAGTAGGCCCCGCCGATTGACCCGGCGAAGAGCAGGTCGCCTCCGATGAGCAGGGGCGCCGCCTGGGCCGCACCGGGGACACGCACGAGGTAGGCGTTGTGCGCCTCGGCGTGGCCGGGCGTGGCGAGCGTCTCGATACGGTAGCCTGCGCTTTCCATCCGCGCGCCGTCGCCGATGCCAGTCGCACCGGTCACCCGCGCGCCGGCCGGGGCGAAGACCGGAGTCGGGCCGGAGAGCCGCTGCACCTCGGCCAGTCCACCGGTGTGCTCGGTCTCGTCGTGGGTGAGAAAGACTGCCGCCGCCCCCGGCACGCCCGCCGGCCACATGCGACGCAGCCGGGCGGGGTCAGGGCCGGTGTCGAAGAGCACCCCGGGCCCGCCCCGGCAGTCGCTCACCAGGTAGGCGTTGGCGGTGCCCAGTCCGTGGGGCGAGCGCAGGGCGTGGAGGCAGAAGGGCAAACCGTGGATGCGGGGGAGCGGGTAGCGGCCGTCGGCCAGCTCGCGCAGGCCCACCGGATTCAAGCCCAACGCGGCGGCGAGGCGGTCAATGTCGCGCGAGGTGAAGTCATAGCGGTAGTCGATCGCATCTCTTATCCGTTCCGCCGGCACATCCGCGCGCACGCCGAGGCTCTCCGGGCTCAGGCCGGCGTGTCCGAGGGCCTTCTCCAACACGTCCCCCAGCTCGTCTTCCAGCGGTGCCTGTTCGATAACCATGACTGCAGGAAATGCGGCGCAGGCCCCGGGCTCAAACTTTGGTTTCGATTTCGTGCGTCCGACCCAGCACCGTGCGCCCCATGGACGCTTCCCAACAAGAGATTCTCGATATCTTCACCCGCACCCGCGCTCTCCTGCGCGGCCACTTCGTGCTCCGGTCCGGGCTGCACAGCGGACATTATTTTCAATGTGCGCAGGTCTGCCAAGACATGGGTGCGGTCACGCGACTGGCCGAGCTGTTGCTGGCCAAGCTACGCGCCGCCGGTTGTCTTGGTTTTACCACTGTGCTTGCCCCGGCGATGGGTGGTCTAGTCATCGGCCAGGAGGTCGCCCGTCAGGCTGGCGCGCGGTATCTCTTCGCCGAGAAGGAGAACGACCGGCTCGTGCTGCGGCGCGGCTTCAAGTTTGCCCCCGGCGAGCGCGTGCTGGTGGTCGAGGACGTCGTTACGCGTGGCGGCCGGGTGTTGGAGGCGCTCGAGATTGTGCGTGCCGGCGGAGCCCATGCCGTGGCGGTGGCGATGCTGGTTGACCGCAGCGCCGGCACCACGCGCTTTGATTTGCCTGCGCTTTCCCTGTTGGAGCTGAGTTTCCCGACCTACCCGGCCGACCAACTCCCGCCTGAGCTGGCCGCCTTGCCGATTGAGAAACCCGGCAGCTGAGCGGGGTTTCCCCAAAACTAATTCCGCAACTGGATGGTTTTTGCTCGGCGCGCGGCCCCGCGCGCGGCTTTTTCACCGACCGTGGCTCCACTCAAGATTCTCTTCGTTTCGCCCGAGGTTGAACCGTTTGTCAAAGTGGGGGGCCTGGCCGACATGGTCGGTTCCCTGCCCAAGACCCTCGCCGCTCTCGGCCACGATGTGCGGGTGGTTTTCCCCGCCTACGGCGGCTTGCGGCTCGATTCATCCTGGCGGGCGCGACCCGAGCCGCTGGGGGTTGACGTCGGCACCTCGGCCCACTGGGCCCGCACCTGGGAGAGCGTGCTGCCTGACTCGCGTGTGCCGGTCTACGCCTTGGAGCACGAGGGTCTGTTCGGTCGCCCCGAAGTCTACGCCGGCCCGTGGGGAAATCACGCCGACAACGACCTGCGTTTCGCATTTCTCTGTCGCGGGGCGCTGAACCTGTGTCTCCAGCTCGGCTGGATCCCGGACGTCGCCCACGCCCACGACTGGACCACTGGCCTGCTTCCAGTTTTGCTCAACACCACTTTGCGCCACACCCCGCTCGGCGGCGTGGCCTCGGTCTTTACCGTGCACAATATGGAGCACCAGGGCTACGCTGACCGCCGCGTGCTAGATTTTGCCCACATCCCGCCGAGTGAGTTCCGGCCTGACAGCACCGAAAGCGGCGGCGCGGTAAACCAGCTCAAGGCTGGTCTCTACCATGCGACCAAGCTCACCACGGTCAGTCCCACCTACGCCGAGGAGATCAAAACTCCCGCTGGTGGCCACGGGCTCGATGCCGTGCTGCGTTTTCGCTCGGCCGATCTGGTCGGCATCCTCAATGGCATCGACGCCGCGGTGTGGAATCCGGCCATGGACCGCTTTCTCCCGCGTCCCTACGACCAGCGTTCGCTGGTGGTGGGCAAACGGGCGGCCAAACTGGCCCTGCAGGAGCGCCTCGGTTTGGACGCCGATCCGCACATCGCGGTTTTTGGCGTGGTCTCGCGATTTGCGGCGCAAAAAGGCCTCGACCTCGTCGCCGAGGCGCTGCCCCACATTCTCGATCGCATGCACGTGCAGTTTGCCTTCCTTGGCGCCGGCGACCCCGGCCTGGAGCAGACCTTCCGCTGGGCGGCGGAGAACTACCCCGGTCGCGTTGGCGTGCACGTTGGCTATGACAACGCCCTCGCCCACCTTATTCAGGGTGGCTCCGACTTTTTCCTGATGCCAAGCCGGGCCGAGCCCTGTGGCCTCACCCAGATGTATGCGATGCGCTACGGCACCACGCCCCTGGTGCGCGCCACCGGCGGCTTGATCGACACCGTTGCACAATACGTCGAAGGCAAGGGCGAGGGCACCGGTTTCCGCTTCCACGACGCCACCGCGCCTGCCCTTTACAACACCGTCGGTTGGGCCTGTGCGACCTACTACGATCGTCCCGACGAACTCCAAGCCATGCGCCTCCGCGGCATGGACCGCGATTTTTCCTGGGGACCCAACGCACGGCGTTTTGAGGAACTCTATGGCTGGGCGGTCGCCGCCCGGCGCGCGGCGGGCTGAGGCGGGTGCCTTAGCCTATCCAGCGCAGGCCGAGTTTTAACCACAACGGCACGACGAATAAGCCCACCGCCGTCGTGCCCAGCACCACCTGCACGGCGGTTAGCGGGCGTCCGCCGTGGTGTTTTGCGATCACGATGGGGAGGATGCCAGCCGGCATCGCGGCCTGCACGACCAGCACCTGTTTCAATTCGCGCGGGATTGGCAGGAGGGTCGCCGCGCTGAGCATCGCCAGCGGGATCAAGCCGAGCCGTAGAGCGCAGGCCAGGGGAGTGACTTTCCGGTCCACCAGAGTGCTGGGTTCGGCAAGGAATTCCACCAAGGTGGCGCCGATGACCAGCAGGCCGAGCGGCACCGCGCACACGCCGATCATGCGGATCGATTCCAACGCCGCGACCGGTAGCCAGACAGTGGCGCCGCCGAGGTTAAGCGCGAGTGCCACCACCAGTGCATAGACCGGCGGATTGAGCGCCCGCCGCCAGCCCGTCCGCACCGGCACGCCCGCGAGCATGAGAATGCCCACCGTCCAGATCGCCGCTTCGCAGCCGACGTTAAAAACGAACAGCACCCCCAGTGTTTCCCGACCGAAGAGAGCATCCACCAACGGGATGGCCATGTAGCCGTAGTTAAAAATTCCGACGCTAAAGGCAAAGGTCCGCAGCCCGCCGCCCACGGCAAAGCCGGCTTTTTTCGCGACCCAATAGGCGAAGACGATCCCGCCGGCCATACTCGCGAAACCGAGCAGAGGCCCCGCGATTAGGTTGCCGGGTGCGCGCAGGGCGGCGTTGCCCAGCGCGTGGCTGAAGATCAGGCAGG
This sequence comes from bacterium, assembly GCA_010027235.1. Taxonomy (GTDB): domain Bacteria; phylum Verrucomicrobiota; class Verrucomicrobiia; order Opitutales; family Opitutaceae; genus IMCC26134_A. Next base: position 6,559 of record RGVP01000076.1, on the reverse strand, counting down.
GGTAGAGTAGGTTGACCACCAGCTTCAGCAGGCTCTCGTCCGCTTCCGCGCGCAGCCAACCGGCACGGCGCGCTCCCGCTCCCGCCGCAATCACCGCAAAGATAGGCAGCACCAATCCCAAGAGGGTCCAATAACCGGGGAGCATGGCGGGTCGGACTCAGACTGCGGTCTCGCTGAAACGCGTCTCGCGGATGACCGTAATCTTGATGGTGGAGGGGTATTGCAGCTCCTCCTCGATCTTTTGGCGGAGAGACTTGCTGATTTCCCGCGCGCGCTCGTCGTCCACTTTCTGGGGGTTCACGATCACCCGCACTTCGCGCCCAGCCTGAATGGCGAAGGCCTGCTGCACGCCCTCAATCGCGCCGGCCAGTTTTTCTAAACGGTCGAGGCGCTGGATATAGGTGTGCATTGACTCCGCGCGTGCTCCGGGCCGCACCGCGGAGATGGTGTCGGCGAGGATGACCAGGCCGGCATAAACCGTCTCGGGTTTTACCTCTTCGTGATGGGCGGCGACGGCGTTGACCACGATGGACGTCTCGCCGTGGCGGCGCACGAAGTCTGCCCCGATGATCGCGTGGCTGCCTTCGTAGTCGCCCTCGATGGCCTTGCCGATGTCGTGCAACAGGCCGGCGCGTTTGGCTACGTTGGGGTCGAGCCCGAGTTCGCTCGCCATCAGCGAGCAGAGAAAGCCCACCTCGACCGAGTGATCGAGGACGTTTTGGGAATAGGAAAAACGAAATTTCAACTTACCCAGCAACTGGATGATCTCCGGGCGCAGGCCGTTGATGCCAAGACGCTGCACGGCCTGCTCGCCGTCGCGCTGGAGGTTCACGTCGAGCTCGTCGTTCGCCACTCGCACCGCCTCCTCGATGCTGGCCGGGTGGATGCGGCCGTCCTTCACCAGAGCTTCCAGCGCGGCGCGCGCGACTTCGCGGCGCACGGGGTCGAAGGAGGAGACGAGGACCATCTGCGGCGACTCGTCGATCAGCAGGGTAACGCCGGTGGAGGCCTCGAAGGCTTTGATGTTCCGGCCTTCGCGCCCGATGATGCGGCCCTTCATTTCCTCGCTGGGCAGGGCGACGATGGTGGCGGTGATATCGTTGTTCGGGCGTGAGGACATGCGCTGCATGGCCGTCACAAGGATGCGTTTCGCCTCCGCCTGGAGGTCCTGCTCCGAGCGGTCGAGAATCTGCCGGCGCAGGGCGCGCAACTCGTCCTGGCACTCGAGCTGCACCTCTTCGCGCAGAGCTTTGCGAATCTCCTCGGCGTCCATCTGGGAGACGCCCTCTAGGCGTTTGCGCAGAGACTTGGAAAGTGAGCGGATGGCGTCGCGCGCTTGGCGGATCGCGCTGTCTTCGCGGGCTAGTCGCTCTCCGCGCTGTTCGAGTTGATGGTCAAGGAGCGCGATGGATTCTTCGTGGGAGCGGATCTCGCGCAGGCGTATATCCATCTCGATGTCGCGGCGGTCGAGCTCGCGGTTTACCTCGGCGCGGCGTTCGACCAGTTCGCGTTCCACGCGTTGCCGTTCTTCCTCGCCGCGGACTTGGGCCTCGCGCCGTGCCACTTCGATCAATTCCGCACCTTGTTCGCGCGCGGCGCGGCGAGTGGCGTGAGTCACAAGCCACACCACCGCGAAACCTGCCGAAGCTCCGGTCAGCAGGACCACTGCCCAAGGCCAGTAGAGGATCAGGTCTTGCGCCGTCTGGAGTTGGGCGAGCAGGGAAAGTGGTGATGCGGGACTGTCGGCCATGGACTGCAACATGCAGTGCGTGGAGTTGGCGGAAAAACTCAACCCTTTCATCGCGGGGCCTTCTGGCAAGTAAGTCGAGAGCTTGCCGCTGAGGCATGGTTCGGCTTCCAAGTAGCCATCCTTCCTTCATGTTAACAAACGGTATCACCAAAGCTTGGGAGAATCCCGAGTTCATCGCGCTTAACAAATTGTCGCCCCGCGCGTCCTTCGACGTATACGCTACCGCCGGCCAAGCTCGGGCCGGTCGGCGGGAGAAGTCCGCTTGGTTCCGTTCGCTCGACGGCGAGTGGCAGTTCCGCTTGGAGCGTTCCCCCGAGGACGCCCAGCGCTTCGCCGAGGGCAGGCCTTTTAACGACAGCGCCGCTTGGGGGATGATCCCAGTCCCGTCCAACTGGCAAATGCACGGCCACGGCATCCCGCACTACACGAACGTGAAGATGCCCTTCCGTGAGGAACCACCCTTCACGCCCGCCGCCAATCCCACCGGCGTATACCGTCGTCTTTTCCGCATTCCCGCCGCGTGGCAGGGCGGGCGCGTGGTGCTCCATTTCGGCGGCGCGGACAGCGTGCTCGCGGTCTACGTCGACGGCGTAGCCGTGGGGCTTTCAAAGGATTCGCGCCTGCCGGCCGAGTTTGATCTTACTCCGCTGGTTCGCCCCGGGGTGGATCATGAACTGGTTGCGATTGTGGTGCAGTATTCCGACGCCTCCTTTCTTGAGGACCAAGATATGTGGCGCCTCGGCGGCCTGCACCGCCCGGTTTACCTTTACGCGACGCCGCGCGTTCACCTGGCGGACATCAAGATCACTCCGCGTCTCGACCCTGTCGCTCCCGCCACCGGGCCAGCCGAGTTCGAGGTGTTGGTCGCAGTCGGCTTTCCAAAAAATCTTCCTTTGCCTGGCACCCGCGTGACCGTGCAGCTCTTTGATCCGAGCGGTCGGGCAGTTTTGAAAAAGCCCGCCACGCTCGAGGTCACGCATGCGCGCGGCACACTGGTCTTTGATCGGGGCTCTGCGCGCTTTCGTGTCGCCGTGCCCGCCTCCCGAATGCGCCTGTGGTCTCACGAAGACCCCGCGCTTTACACCGTGCTCGTCTCGCTGACGCCTCCCAAGGCCTCCGGCGCCGACGCCTCCCACGCCGCGATCCGCACCGGCCTGCGCCGCGTCGAGGTGCGCGGGCGCGCCTTGTTGATCAACGGCCAGCGCGTGCTGATTAAGGGCGTCAACCGCCATGACCATCACCCTGACGCCGCCAAGGCGCTCACCGAGGCAACCATGCGGCAAGATGTGGTGCTGATGAAGCGGTTCAATTTCAACGCTGTCCGCTGCTCGCACTACCCGAACGACCCGCGCTTTCTCGATCTCTGTGACGAACTGGGGCTCTACGTCATCGATGAGACCGACGCTGAATCGCATGATTTCCACAACACCCTTTGCCAAGATCATCGCTACGCCACGCCTTGGCTTGACCGTGCCCAGCGTATGGTCGTGCGCGACATCAACCACCCTAGCATCATTGCCTGGTCCTTGGGCAACGAGTCCGGCTATGGCCCGGCCCACGACGCAGCCGCCGGCTGGATTCGCCACTTTGATCCGTCACGAATCCTCCACTACGAGGGTGCTGTCTCCCGTTGGCAGTCGAAGACGACCTTTGTCCACGGCTCAGCCGCGAGCGACCTGATCTGCCCGATGTATACCCAGCTCCAGGATCTCGCCGACTGGCTCGATTTCGCCGACCGGCATTGCCCGCCCGCTGCCGCCGACTACCGCGCCACGCTCGAGGCCCTCTTTGCCGCCGGCATCCAGACCGCCGACTCCGATCGCACCCGGCTTTATCCGCTGCCCACGCCGCTCCACCCGCTGGCCCGCCCGATCATCCTCTGTGAATATTCACATGCGATGGGCAACTCGAACGGTTCGCTCTCTGATTACTTCCATCTCTTCAAAAGCCGCGCCGGGATTCAGGGCGGCTTTATCTGGGAATGGGTGGACCACGGTCTGCGCGTGAAAACCGCCGACGGCCGCGAACACTTTGCTTACGGTGGCGACTTTGGCGACACGCCGAACGACGCCAACTTTGTTTGCGACGGTATGGTTTCCGCCGATCGCCAGCCGCATCCGGCCTGCCATGAACACCACCGCCTCGCCCAGCCCGTAGCCGTCGCGCTGGTCTCCGCCAAGGGGTCCACCGCGCGCATCCGCGTGACCAACGAGCACGACTTTACCTCCCTCGACCGCGCCGGCCTCCGTGCCCGCTGGATCTTCCAGGCTGATGGCGAGGTGGTGCGGGAAGGCCTGCTGCCTGCCGCTGCTTTTAAGGCTCTCACTCCCGGCGCGAGTCGCGAGTTGGCCGTTCCGGTTGGCGCTCCCCCGGCCGGGGCCAAGGAACTCCATCTCATCGTCGAATTTTACCTGCCGCGCGCCAATCCCTGGGCCGAGGCTGGCCACGTCGTCGCCGGCGCTCAACTCACTCTGCCCTCGCCGAGGCCTGTCAAAGTCCGTGCCACTGCCGCAAAGGCTGCGCCGCCTTCGTTGGTTGAAGTCGCCGAGACCCTCGGCGGCTACGCCCTTCGCGCCGGTGCGGTCGAGGCCGTCTTTGATCGCGCCAGCGGCTCGCTCGCCTCGCTACGGCGCGACGGCCGTGAACTGTTCGCACGCGGACCGCTGCTCCAGCTTTGGCGCGCTGCCACCGACAACGACGGCGTGCGCCTCTGGGCCGGCCAGGAGGGTAAGGCCCTGGGTCGCTGGCAAAAACTCGGCCTCGATGTCGGTCTCGAGCACCGCGCGGAGCGCTTTGCCGTCGCTGCACCCGCCCGCGACGGCTCCGTCACCGTGACGCTTACCCACGCCGTGACCACGCCGCTGCGCGCGAATTGGAAGGACGTGCTCCACACCCACCGCTACACCGTTTTCCCCAACGGCCACATCGCGGTGGCTAATGATGTTGTTCTCTCTGCTGACTATATCGACCTGCCACGCGTCGGCGTGCGTCTTGACCTCGTGCCCGGCCTGCGCCGGCTCGTTTATTTTGGGCGCGGCCCCTTCGAGAACTACGCCGACCGCAAGACCGCCGCCGATCTAGGTGTCTGGGAAAACACTGTCGCCGGTGAATATGTCGACTACGTGATGCCTCAGGAACACGGCCACCACACCGATGTGCGCTGGCTGGAGTTGTCTGCGCCGGCTTCCGTCCGGCGCCCCGCGACTCTCCGCGTCGAAGCGGTGGGCGCGCTGGAGTTCAATGCCTCTCACTTCACCGCCGAGGATCTCTACGCGGCGCGCCACACCACCGACCTTAAGGCCCGCCCCGAAACCATCCTCTACCTCGACGCCGCCCAGCGTGGCCTAGGCACTGCGAGCTGCGGTCCCGACGCCCTCCAGCCGTATCGACTGGCCGCTGGCCGCCATGCCTTCGGCTTCGTGCTCTTGACCTCATGAACCCTGATCCCGCTACTACCTTCACGCTGGAGGATCTCGAGTCTTGGTCGCGTCCAGGCGTCTCGCTTGCCGTGCTCGGTCATCCGATCCGGCACTCGATCAGCCCCGCTATGCACAACGCCGCTCTTGCCGTCATGGCGGAAACGGAGCCTGCCTACGCCACTTGGCGCTATTTCCGCTTTGAGGTGCCTCCCGAGGAGTTGCCGCGCGCCTTGGGACTGCTGCACGCAAAGGGATTTCTCGGGGTTAACCTGACCGTGCCACACAAGATCCTTGCCGTTTCTCAGGTGGCCTTGGTTGACCCCGCGGCGCGTCCCGTAGGAGCGGTTAACACCCTGCGCCGTCGTGCGGACGGTTGGGAGGGCTTTAACACCGATGGCTATGGTCTGGCCGCCGGTCTACGCGAGGACCTTGGGATCGAGTTGACCGGCGCGCACGTTATCCTGCTCGGCGCCGGGGGCGCGGCCCGAGGTGCGGCGGTCGAGTGTTTGAGCCGCCGCTGCGCTTCGCTTCACATCGCCAACCGGACGCGGGAAAATCTCGATGGCCTGCTCGCCCTGCTCGCGCCGCTGGCGGGCGGCGTGCGCGTGACCGGTTTCGACCCCGCCCGGCCGCCAGCCGATCTGCCGGAGGGCGCGGTCTTGATCAACGCCACCAGCGCCGGATTAAAGGCCACCGATCCGCTGCCCATCGACCTCGCCGCCCTGTCTGCACTCCGTGCAGTTTACGACATGATCTACAATCCGGCCGAGACCGCGTTACTCTCCGCCGTGCGTGCCTGTGGGCTGCCCGCTGCGAATGGCTTGTCGATGCTCGTTCACCAAGGCGCGCGGGCTCTGGAAATCTGGTCGGGAGCGGCGGTGCCAGTCGCAACCATGGCCTTAAGAAGACCTGGTTGTGGGAAGACAGCAAGATCAGGAGCCGTTCCGCCTTCAACACGAACTGGGAGTTGCGCTTCGAATTCAGCAGTTCCATTCCAGTTGATAGTTATTCCTGTGCACTCTTCAAATTCTGCAAAGGATTCCTGATAGATCTCAGCTTCTGGACTACGAATAGATGAATAGATCTCTACTTCAGTTCCATCGTGACCTTGATAAGCGGAATAGGCGTCGCAATTTGCGCCACCAGCGGAGTCGTTTGAACTTGAGCAACCGCTGATGAGCAATGAAAGCGCCGCGAATACCGATGTCACCAACACAAGCTGGCGACGCCGCATGATTGCGGTCATATATTTTCCCCTTTCGAAAGGACCATAGAGTTTCCTTAAGGTGCTGAATTCTCAGCAGAGCTTGAGGAATTGGGCTCATCTTTCTATCGCGGCGAGTAATGAGCAATAGATAGGTCCATGAAAAAGTTCTGCAAATGATTAACG
>RGVP01000075.1 GCA_010027235.1 bacterium | reverse complement strand
TTTTGCCGCGCTGATCGTGGGACTCTCCAAGACGGGCGTGCCCGGCATCGGCATGCTCTTCGTCGCGATTTTCGCCAACCTCATGCCGACCCGCCAAGCCAGTGGGTTTGTGCTCCCGCTGCTGCTCTGTGGCGACCTTGTAGCGGTCTACACCTATCGCCAGCACACCGAGTGGAAGCACCTCTGGCGTTTGTTCCCGTGGACGGCAGCGGGTGTCGGGCTCGGCGCGCTCGCGCTGGGGCGGCTCGATAACCGGCAGGCGCAACTCCTCGTCGGCGGCATCATCCTCGCACTCGTTACCCTGCATCTCCTGCGCAAGTTTGGGGCGGCGCGGGGCGAGTCGTCCGCGCCCGGCCCTGTGCTGGCGCCGACGGTGGGCGTGCTGGCCGGGTTTACTACACTCGTGGCCAATGCGGCGGGCTCTTTGATGGCCATTTATCTCCTCGCCATGCGTCTACCCAAACTTGCCTTCGTCGGCACCAGCTCGGTCTTTTTCCTTCTACTCAATTTATTCAAAGTGCCTTTCATGGTCGGGCTGGGGCTGATCACGCTGGATAGTCTTCGGTTTAATCTTCTGCTCGCCCCGGTGGTCTTGGCGGGCGCTTGGTTCGGGCGCTGGGTGCTCCCGCGTGTATCGCAAACTTGGTTTGAGCGGCTGGCGTTGTTTTTTAGCGCGGCGGCTGGACTGAAGCTCCTGATCGGTTGAGGCTCTGCCCTGCGACATGGCTACTAAAAATGTCAGGCAACTCTGGGCGGCGAAACTGGCGGCCGGCGGCATGGCGGCGAAAGCCGAGCGGGGCGGTGGCGGACTGGGGAAGTTGCCGGTGGGCACGGTGGTGCCGGTAAGTGCCCTGCGCGCTTCGGCCGGGTCGGCGCCGCATCCTCTTGAGGGGGCCATGCGGGTGGGCTTTTCCGGTCAAGTGCTGGGCATCGATCCGTCTTTGCGCGGGACGGGGTTGGCGCTGGTGGAGTTTAGTCCCGGACGCGGCCCGGTGTTGCTGCGCTGCCGCACGGTCACGGTGCCGCCCAAAAAAAGCATGGCCTGCGCGCTCGGGGAAATCTCCATGGCGGTAACGGCGTTTCTGCGCGATTTTCAGGTCCGTCACGTGGCGCTGGAGCAGACTATTTACGTGCAGAACTTTCAGACCGCCCAGATCCTCGGCGCGGCGCGCGGTGCGGCGATCGCGGCGGCGGCGGTGCAGGGTCATGCCGAAGTCTGGGAATACGCCCCGCTGCGGGTGAAGCAGGCGGTGGTCGGGGCCGGTCGGGCGAGCAAGGAGCAGATGGCCCGCACCGTCATGGCGCTGCTCGGTCATGGGCGTATGCTCGCGAGTGATGAAGCGGACGCGGCGGGCGTGGCCCTTTGCCATGCTTTTACCTGGCGCGGCTGAAGCGCGTCGCGGTCGACAAACTCGTTGTCTTGCCGCCGGAGCGCGGGGACTGTGGTGGATGGAAACACAAGAAAATGATTGGGCGCAGCGCTTCGGGCTCACGCACTGCGCGGCAGCGGACATCAACCAAAAACTACCCCCGGACGCCTTGGGCGTGGCCGTGGTGTATGCGGAGGACGCGGACGGCCAATCGGTTTTTCTCGTGATCGAATCCCGCTCCCGTGGTTTGCGGGCGCAGCTTTCGCGTCGTCTCGAGACGGCCAAGTTCCCGGCTGGCGTGGCCCTGCAGGTGGCCTTTCGCGTCGAGGCACCGACGCCGGTGACGCCCGAAGAAGTCCATGCCGCTTGTCGTGAGCAGGTGATCCTAGCGGGTGCGCTCCGTCGCGAGCTACGACCGGCGATGCGTTGACCCGTGCTGGTGGGCGGACGATTTGCGGTTGTCGTGACGCGGTCCGGGCGCGAGGCTCATTTTCATGGGCGCCAAATACCTTCCGACCGTTAAAGACCAGCGGGCCAATCAGCGGTTTCTCGCCAAGCAGACTGCTGCGCCGAAGTTTAAAAACGCCCCGGGCGATAAGCCGGCGCGCAAAAGCAAAAAAAAGTAGGCGGCTTAAGGTGGGCAGCGGTTTTTTTCCGTTCCCTTACAATTTTCCGGACGGGAAAAATACCTCCTTAACATGGACCGGGCAGAGTGGGGGTGTCCGCTTAACCCAAACTATCCATGAATCCGTCCCGTTCCCCCAAATCCAGTATCTCGGACCTTCTTGCCCTGCTCGGCCTCGCCGCCTGCGCCACCCTGCCGGTGGCCGGTGCGCCGGAGGCCTCGATCCTCAACCTCGCGCCCGCCTCCGGCGCGGTAGTTGCCACCCCAGAGGTGGTCATTACCGGCAAGATCACGCACGATGTCTATCCCGCCGGGCGCCTTGCGGCCACGCTTAATGGAGCGGCCCTGACGTTGGAGCCGGACGGTCGGTTCAGCGCCAAGGTGACGCTACAGCCCGGTGCCAACAATGTCGTCGTGCGCACTAGCACGCCCAATCCCCGCCAGCAAACGACTGCGATCTCGGCCTTCATCGATGCCTCGATGGTTTACGGCTCGGATGATACCCGGGCGGTCGCGCTGCGGACCTTGGTCGGTGGAGCGCTCAAGACCAGCGCCGGCAACCTGCTTCCTTTTAACAACGCCGGTCTGGAGAATGCCAACGACGCCCACTTTTTCGCCGATACCAAGCTCTTCCTCGCGGGTGATATTCGGGCCAATGAAAACGTGGAACTGGCCGCCATCCAGACGCTCTTTATGCGCGAGCACAACCAGCTCGCCGCGGCCATCGCCGCTGCCAATCCGCGCCTCACCGATGAACAAATCTACCAGCGTGCTCGCCGCCTCGTCGCGGCGGAGGTGCAGGCAATCACGTTTCAAGAGTTCCTGCCGGCCCTGCTTGGGCGCGGGGTGCTCCGTCCGTATGCTGGCTACAATCCCGATGTGAATCCCGGCCTCGCGACCGAATTCTCCACCGCGGCTTTCCGAATCGGCCACACCCTCATCAACGACGATATCGAATTTCTCGATAACGAAGCGACGGAAGTCCGTGCGGGCCTGCCTTTGGCGATGGCCTTTTTTAATCCCACTCCTCTGGTCGAGGTCGGTCCCGATCCGTTGCTCAAATACCTCGCCTCGGATAACGCCCAGGAGGTCGATACCCAGTTGGTTGAGGGGCTGCGGGACTTCCTCTTCGGTCCCCCCGGCGCCGGCGGCCTCGATCTGGCGGCCTTAAACATCCAGCGCGGGCGCGATCACGGCTTGGCCGACTACAACACGGTGCGCGCAGCCTACGGTCTGCCGCCGGTGAGGAGCTTTGCCCAGATCACCGCGGACCCCGCTTTGCAGGCTAAGTTGGCCAGCCTCTATGGTGACGTGAACGCGCTCGATCTCTGGGTGGCGGGTCTGGCCGAGGACCATTTGCCTGGTTCCAGTGTAGGCGTGACCTTTAGCCGCATCATCGCACGGCAATTTGAGCGCATGCGGGACGGCGACCGTTACTGGTATGAGGCGATCTTTAGTGGGCGCCAACTGGCCGCGATCCGCGCGACCCGGCTCTCGGATATCATCCGCCGCAATACCAGCATCACCAAGCTCCAGGATAACGTCTTCTTCTTCAACCCCGACACGACCCTCGCCAGTTTGACGGCCCGGGCCGGTTCGCTGCCGCGCGACTTGTATGTGGCGACGGAAACGCCGCTCCGGCCCGCCAACCTCGATGGCTCGGGCAACAACGATGCACATGCGAATTGGGGTGCGGCGGGCGCGGAGCTCATGCGCTTCGTCCCGGCGGCCTATGCCGACGGCGTGGCCAGCCCGTCCGGCGGCAATCGGCCTAGCGCGCGGGCGATCAGCAACAAGGTGGCGGTGCTTACCGCGACGGCGCGCAATGACCGCCTGATGTCGAGTTTTGTCTATGGCTGGGGCCAGTTTCTTGACCATGACATCGGTCTTACCGCCACTGGTGCGGAGTCCTTTCCTATCGCGGTGCCGGCGGGCGACCCTTCTTTCGATCCGTTTAACAGCGGGCGTGTGGCCATCCCGTTCTCGCGGTCCAAGTTCAGCTCTGCCACGGGTAAAACCGCGCCGAGTGAAAGCAGTCAGGTCTTGAAAATCACCTTCCAGCCGCCGCCCCGTAGACGCTGAGTTTTGGCCTACTCGGCGCGGTGCAGGGCAATCCCGGTCCTTAATAGGCCGGGGTTTTTCGTTCGGTAAAGCTGGAGCAACCCCGGTGGGGACGGCCCTTTGCTTCTGGTTGGGTTTCGCCGCTGCCCCGATCGCCTCTCCTGCCCTTAGCCTATCGTTTGGCCGAGACCAGCTCGGGGGGGAGCTAGCTAATCCATGAACTCCACTCATACGTAAATGGTTAGGTAGTGAGGTTCTTCGGTTAATCGTCTACCTTAAAATATTTATTTTTAAAGTGTTAATCTTTAGTAAAAAATGAATATGTTGGTGTTATACACATAAAATTTCGTGGTCATAATTCACCCTGTCCTGCTACGAGTCGCTGTCATTTTTCCTCTCTTTTTCTTGTGTAAAAATCAGAGCAGAGGGGGTTTTTACGTTTTTTAACATTCCTGAGGAGACGGGAAACAGAGCTAGGTTTTCCATCGCTGATTACCGCATTCCTAAACTCTCGAGTCTAAGGGTCCCTGGCCCGAACCAGCACGATGTTGTTTTCCTACTTTTTGCGCCCAAAGTTAGCGGACTCTATACCCTAGGAGTTTCGCAGGCCACTTGGGATCCGGTAATGATCGTTTATGAGGGGCAATCCACCTTTCGTTCCGACTCACCCTCGTCGGGGGCTATCGCCCTTATGGATGATGGTTATCTGTTTAATTTTAAGGGACTCGCGATAGTAAATAATGACGATCCCACGTTAAACCCGGTGATTCAAAATATAGCGCTAAAAGCGCAAACTGATTACCTGATCGCGTTGACGCCCTTCACCGCGGGTTTGGGGCTCTCGTTGCCGGTTGAGTTCTTTGTTTATGGGGATGATCAAGTCATCCGGGGGGATGTTAGTTTAATACCGGAACCAGCTTGCAGTGTGGCTGTTCTGGGCGCGTGGGACCTGGCTCTAGTGAGCCTCCGACGTGGCAAACGTGCCGCTGGCGACACGCCCTAAGTTAAATGTCCTAGTTTAGATAAGTTTCACCTGTGGAGCAGACTATGACAGCAGGTTTCACGGCCACGGTTTAAGCCAAGACCGGCCCAATCTGTTTTACGGGCAGTTCGCTTTTTCCGGTGGGCCCCGGCGAGTCTCCGGGCACTGCTCAGAGTCGGATCAGTTCGGCCGTAGGCGGCACGTCTTTGATGATTTGGGACGGCTCAGGACCCACGCCGAGGTAGCGAAGGTTGGGCAGGCGGCTCTCGTGCGGCCAGCGGTCCCCGTGGTAGGCGACGGCGAGAAGGCTGCGCACCATGCCGGCGACGTAGCGGCGGGCGTTTAAAGGCAGGTCGGCAAAGTGGCGCACGTTGGAGACGTCCTCGCTCCAGCCGGCGAAGCGTTCATAAACGGGGCGCAGGCTCTTACGGACGGCGTCGTTGCGCGGGACGTGGTGGTAACGCACGCCTGCGGCGTCCTCGTAGGCGACGCACACGAGCAGTTCCGAGTTCCATTCGCCGCGGTGGGTGAGGGCGTCGAGCTTGTTGATCATCACGTCCTGGAAACCGCCGTAGCGCAGGGCATCGCCTTTTTCCACGGCGTCATACCAACCGACCATGCGCTGGCGGCCGGTGCTGGTGCCGAACTCGAGTCGTTTCAGCAACCCGGCCAGCGGGTGGGCGTCGTCCATCTGGGTGAGGAAAACGTGGGTGCCGACCTTGGTGTCGTAAGCCTTGGCCACGCCGAAGGTGTGGATGGTCTGCACGGGGATGCCGGCGCTCTCGAAAAACTCCGGGGTAAAGGTGTGCGAGGCGGTGACGTTGGGCGAGTAGCCATGGCGTTTATCGAGCCAGTAGGCCTGCCCGAATTCGCCGATGATGGTATGACCGGCGTGGAGTTCGCGCAGCACCAGTTCGCGGACCTCGCCGATATTCTTCGCGAGACGGCGGCCGGCCTGCCAATAGGTCTCGGTAAGGGTCTCGAGCTCGAGGGTAAAGGGTTCGGCGCCGCGGAAACAGGTGAAGTCAAACTCGGCGGCGGTGAACACGCCCAGTTCCAGCGCCTCGGCGTTGGCGCGGAGTTCGGCGGCGGAGAGTTTGTCGAAGAAGCCGGCAAAGGTCTCGGGCGAGACTTGGCACACGTGCCGGATGGTGCGCAGGGCGCGATCGGCGCGCTGGGCGAGTTTGCGAGCGAAGTCGGCGCGTTCGCCGAGGAAATCGGCATAGGTGATCTGCCACTGGCCGACCTCGTCGGCGTAGGCGGGGGTGATGCCGCGACCGGTGGAGCCGCGCGGCTCCTCGTTCAGCACGTTGACGCGGTAGTCTTCCCACGCGAGATCGAGCAGGCGATGGGTGAGGTCCGAGACCATGGTGCGCTCGTCCAGCATGAGGCGGGCGAGGACGTTGTAGCCCTTTTTCTCGAGCGGCACGGCTTCCCACCAGGCCTTGCGCGGATCGGCGACCACGCCCGCGCCAATCGCGAGATGGGCGACGCCACGCTCGACCACGCCGGAGGGGAGGAGGTTCAGCTTGATACCGGCGGCAGTGTGGCCGGAGTTGGCGCCGCCATTGACCTTCAGGACGACTGTGACGGGGTGGGGGCCGTGGCGCAGCTCATGTTCCACTTCGGGGATCAAGCGGCCCTTGCCCTCGTCGCCGAGGGAGATGCCGACATCGGCGATGAGGCGGCTGGTAAAGGGCAGGAGGGGCATGGCGGAAAAAACGAAAAGGAAAAACCCCCCGTGGCCGGCGGGGCAAGGCTGGAACCGAGGGGCCGTTCGGGCAAAAATTCGTGACTAAGTGGCCGAAGCTTTCGGGTGGCCCCGGCCCTGGCATCCGCCGCCGAGGGCGGGGGCAAGAATGTTTGTTGCCGCCCAGATTGTCGCGGTGGTAATTTTTACGAATGGCCTCACTCCGATCCCTTATTGAGAAAAATGATGATATTAAACACCACCCAATAGAAGTTTGGGTTTATCATTTTGTTCGCAGGCTTGGAGGTAAAAGCAGGTCGGCCGGAGTCGTGCGGTCACCGCGTCACTTTTTCACTAAGTTGGGCCCGAGCTCTGCGTGGCTCGCTTTGACTTGGTGGGGAATGGCCCTGTTGGCCTGCGCGTTTGGTGCGACGGCGCGGAGCGCGGAGACGCTGGTATTTATTGAAGCCAGCTTGGTGCGGCAGATTCCCAAGGCGGAGCTGCGTGGCGCGCAGGTATGCGTTCTGGATGGTCACCGCGACGCGGTGGATCAGATCACCCAAGCCATGCAGGGTAAAAGCGAAGTTTCGGTGCTTCGGCTTATTACCCACGGTGAAGATGGGGTGCTCTGGCTTGGTGGCCAAAAATTTGACACCGCCACCCTTAGGGCCCGAGCCGACGAGATTTCGGGCTGGAATAAGGCTCTGGCTGCCGGTGCCCAGATTCTGCTTTACGGCTGCAACGTAGCTCAATCGGGTCGAGGCAAGGCCTTTGTTGACCAGTTGGCTGCTCTCGCCCAGGCGAACGTCGCGGCAAGTAACAACCTGACCGGAGCCGGTGGTGACACTGTTCTGGAGTATCAGGTGGGCGCATGCTTCACGGGTTTACTAGCCAATCACGGCGACTACGCGCGGGCCGGGGTGACGTTACAACTAGAGGACGATGTTCCGATGGTTCATTGGGGTGACATCGAAATCTGGAATTCTTCCATTAACTGGACCGGCAACGGCAATGGCACCGTCACCGTCGTCGGAGAATTCGAACTGAGGGGTGAATACTATTATGCTGGAGGTGTTTGGGATACCGATGGTTACGTTTATATGTATCTCAATAACAAGGAGGTTGCGAGGCAGTGGTTTAATGGTGCACGCAATCCCGGAAAATTTACCCGCCTTTCTTTCAGCGCCACCTTTACAGCTCCAGTTGGTAACAACCGGATTTCGCTTAGTCCTCGCGAGGACGTGCCGACGATTTGGTCCGATAGGACCCTGCATAGTCTGCAGATCGAAACGCCCTATTTCTTCGGTGCCGCGGCGGCTGCCACAGCCCATACCGTGGCGGTAGGAAGTTACTACAGTTATATTTTCTATGCATCGGGCACGAGTCCCATGACCTACTCGGCTACCGGCTTGCCGGCAGGGCTTTCGATAAGTCCTAGAGGTTACCTTGTCGGCACTCCGCGTAGTGGTAGTGCGGGAATCTATCAAGTGAATGTCCGCGCTTCGAATGGATTTGGCAGCAGTAACCTGCCGGTGACTGTCACGGTTACCAATCAGGCCCCGGATTTTAGCAGCACAACAGCCGCAGTCGTCTCCGGGGGTATCGAAAGCACCTCACTGACGATCTCCTACGCGTCCCTAGCCGCCGTCGTCGGCGCGATTGATCCGAATCGCGATCCGATCTCTTTCCGCATCGAGTCGTTACTCGGGGGCACGTTGACGAAAAATGGCACGGCGGTCACCGCTGGAACGACAGCGCTCGCCCCAGACGAAAGTCTCGTTTGGACGCCCCCCGCCACCGTCAACGGTGTGCGTGATGCCTTCACGATCAAGGCTTACGACGGCGCGCTTTATTCCGCTGCCTCCAAGACGGTTAAAGTATCGGTCGGTGCCGTAAACGATGCGCCTACGCTCACGAGTTTTTCGGGACCCGTCGCCACGGGCACCGAGGATACTTCGATTGCGATCACCTTTGCCGACCTGATGGCAAAGGGCGACGAGGCTGACATCGACAGCCCAGTCACCGGTTTTGTGGTAAAGGAAGTCACCACCGGTCGTTTGAAGATCGGCACCAACGAGGAATCCGCCACGCCTTGGAATGCGTCCACCAACCAAGTAATTTCGGGTGGCCTTACCGGTTACTGGACACCCGATCTGAATGCCAATGGACCGCAATCCGCGTTGAAAGTGGTGGCGCGGGATGATGGCCCCCTTGAATCCCTCAACCCGGTTCAGGCCGTCGTATCGGTCTCATCGGGCCCCGACGCGCCTACGTTGACCACGGTCGATGTCATCTCCGGGCAGACGGAGAGCGAGCCCATGGAAATTTCTTACACGTCGATCGCGGTCGCGGCCGATGAGGGGGATGTCGATGGGGATCAGGTCTCGTTCCGGATCGAGGAGATTAACTCCGGCGTATTGCAAAAATGGAACGGATCCACTTGGGCGGACGTAGTCCCGGGAACCACGCTGGTGGCGGCCGGGGAAAAGCTCCGTTGGACTCCGGCACTCGCCACCACCGGCCTGCAGAACGCCTTTACGATCAAGGCCTGGGATGGCCAGCTCGCCTCCTCAACGGCAGCTCAGGTGAGAATTGACGCTGCCCGCTGGACGATCGTGCCTTGGACCTCGGTCGCCACCAGCGGTCTCGATCCGCGGTATCGTTACACCCATGCCTACTCTTTCGGAGCGTCCGGTTCGTTTGCCCTCGGGGGAGTAAACTTCACGGGTATCGCCGGCGCCAACCCAGCGGTCGAGGGCAGGCTCGCCACGACCAACTTCGGGACCTTCACCACCAACGACGATAATAACCTCGGCGACGCCAGCCGCAGCCTGGCCGGCAATTTTATCTCCGGCGGCAGCGCCGTCCAGACGGTGACGCTCCGTGGCTTGAACCCCGGCGCGCGCTATGTCCTGTCGCTCTTTTCGGTCGGTGCGGATGCCGCGCCTCGCGACTTCACCCTGCAAGGCGCGATGGGGCAGGTCGCCGTGAATCAAAACGCGTTTGGGAATAACAACGGCATCAGGATCGATTACAAGTATATGGCGGACTCCAGTGGTTCCGCCACCATCACGATCATTCCCGTTTTCGCGGGCTTCCACCTTCATGGCCTCGCCAATCGCGAGTCGGTGCCGTCCGCCACGCTCTATCCGCCGGCCAGCCTTACCTACGACGGCTCGCCGAAGAATTTCCAAAGCGGCATCGCCGCTCGCAACGAGCCTTTCGTCTCGGCCGGTGTTCTGCATTCCGTCGTCCTTATGTCGGATGGCACGGTATCGGCCTTTGGTTCCAATAGTGATGGCCAAACCACTGTGCCAGTCGGCCTCAATAATGTCGTCGCGGTGTCGGCCGGCGGGTATCATAATTTGGCCCTCAAATCCGACGGCACCGTCGTTGCGTGGGGAAGTAACTATCAAGGGCAGTCGACCATCCCGGCCGGCTTGAGCGGTGTGGTGGCAATCTCGGCGGGTAAAGTTCACAACCTCGCCCTGAAGTCTAACGGCACGGTCGTCGCCTGGGGCTCAAACCAAGGAGGCCAGTCCACTGTGCCTTCGGGTCTAGCTGGCGTCGTAGCGATTTCGGCGGGCGCCAGCCACAGTATGGCGCTCAAGTCCGATGGCACGGTCGTCGCCTGGGGAGTCGGTTTCTACAACTACGCCACGCCGCCTTCGTCCCTCAACGATGTGGTGGCCATTTCCGCCGGCGAATGGCATAGCCTCGCGCTCAAATCGGATGGCACCGTCGTGGCGTGGGGTAACAACGGGTCGTTCCAATCGCAGGTTCCGGCCGGTCTTCGCGGAGTGGTGGCGATCTCGGCGGGCGCGAGCCACTCGGTTGCGGTGAAATCGGATGGCACGGTAGTGGCCTGGGGCGATCGTGACAATTACGGCCTGACCACCATTCCGCCCGGTCTCGCGGATGTCGTCGCGATCGACGCGGGCTCCGAGCACACTATCGCCCTTAAAGCCGATGGCACGGTGGTGAGCTTTGGCTGGTTCCGTTACGGGCAAAAGTATCTGCCTACGGCGCTGGGGGCTCTGACCGGCATTGCCACCGGTTACGATCACACTCTGGGCATTAGGCCCGATGGCACGGTGCTTGCCTGGGGCCAAAACACCTACGGCCAAACCAGCGTGCCGGCCGGGCTTTCCGGGGTTACCGCCGTGCAGGCCGGCGACCAACTCTCCGCCGCTCTTAAATCCGACAAGACGGTGGTGTCTTGGGGGGCTTGGAGCAATCTGATGCCGGTCGGCCTTTCGGGGGTTGATAAAATCGCGGCCAACGCACGACACGTGCTCGCCCTCAAGACCGACGGCACGGTCGCGGCCTGGGGTGACAATAATTATGGCCAATGCAACGTGCCCGTCGGCTTGACCAACGTGAGGGACATCTCCGCGGGTTTGTATGGTTCGCTTGCCCTTAAGGCGGACGGCACCGTGGTTTTCTGGGGTAACGATATGAGCGGGTTGAGCTACCTGCCAGATAGCACCTATCTCGGTTATTACCGCGAATCGCGACTTCCGGGCGTAACCGCTATCTCAGCCGGAACCGATTTTGGGCTGGCTTTGAAATCCGACGGCACGGTTGTGGCCTGGGGTAAACCAAATCGAACTTTCTGGATACCGCCCGCTGGGCTTTCGGGCGTGGTCGCCATCAAGGCCGGCTTTAGCCACGCTCTGGCTCTCAAGTCTGATGGCAGCGTGGTGGCGTGGGGCGGGGAAACGACCGTGCCTTCGACGATCAATGGCAGCGGCGTCATCGCCCTCGCCGCCGGTTTATCTAACTCGATTGTGCTTAGAGCGGATGGAACGATCGTCGCTTGGGGCCAAAACACCGGTGGGCAAAACAGCCCGCCGGCTTCCGCCCAGTTCCCTCCGGTCGGGCTTCCCGGTCGCAACTATTCTTTTAATGCCGCCTACACCTTTACCTATCAAGGCCGCGGCACGACGACGTATGCCGCTTCAACGACCGCACCGGTAAACGCCGGTGATTACTCCGTCACAGCGGTGGGCGGCGGTTCCTCGAACACGCAGAATTTCACCATCAATAAAGTCACGCCGTCCATTTTCTACTACAGCAGGGTCAGCTCCATAAACTATGGCACCGCACTGTCCGGCTGGCAGGTGGATTCCAGTGATTCGTATTGGCTGAACCAAGGCGCCTACACCCCCATTCAGGGCACCAAAGTTTACGCTCCCGCCATTGGTGCGATCCTGCCGGCCGGCGTGCAGCAGTTGAACGTGACTTTCCTGCCCGCTGACTCGGTCAACTTCAACCCTGCCGTCGCGTCCGGCCTGATAACCGTAACCAAGGCCGCCATCCCCGCCGCTAACATTACCATACCGCCGCTGACCGATCTCACTTTCAACGGTCTGGCCAAGGAGCACACCGCCTCCACCCCCGGTGGCGCCGGTTTTACTTACAGCTACACGGGACGAGGCGGCACCGCCTA
>RGVP01000074.1 GCA_010027235.1 bacterium | reverse complement strand
CCCCCGCCACCCCGAACAATGGCCCTCCTCCGCCAACCCCGCTGACGCCTCCGTCCTCCTCAACCACGAGTCCCCCGAGTTCATCCAGTTCGTGAACCCCGGCGACCTCCGCGTCTCCGAGAAGGCCTGCGGCCCCTGCCACGCTGAGATCAATACCCAGGTCGGCCACTCCATCATGCGCCATGGCGCCATGCTCTGGGGCGCCGCCCTTTACAACAACGGCGCCACCCCCGAGAAAAATTCCCGTTACGGTCAGGCCTACGGCGCCGACGGCGTGCCGCTTCGCCTCGAGTCCCCCATCCCCGTGACCGACGCGCTGACCCGCATCCACGCCATCCTCCCGTTCATCGAGCCCCTTCCCCGCTTCGCTCTCGGCCAGCCCTCAAACATTCTCCGCATTTTCGAGCGCGGCGGCGAAAAACAAACCGAACTGGGCAACCCGAACGCCTTCGAGCCACCCGGCCGCCCCGCCCGGCGCTTGTCGGAACGCGGCCTTGGCACCAACAACCGCACCGACCCGGTCTACCTCAACCTGCAGAAAACCCGCCTGCACGACCCGATGCTCGATTTCATGGGCAGCAACAACCACCCCGGCGACTACCGCTCCTCCGGCTGCACCGCCTGCCACGTCGTCTACGCCAACGACCGCTCGCCCATCAACTCCGGCCCTTGGGCTAAATACGGCCACCAGGGCCTGGCCTTCTCCGCCGACCCCATGATCTCCAAGAAGGAGAAGGGCCACCCCATCAAACATCAGTTCACCCGCTCCATCCCGTCTTCCCAGTGCATGAACTGTCACATGCACCAGGGTAACCTTTTCGTGAACCCCTTCCTCGGCTACACTTGGTGGGACCAGGAGTCCGACGGCGAGTTCATGTATCCGAAGGAGCAGCACGACCCCTCCGACGCCGAGCAGGTCGCACTCGCCTCCAGCACCCCCGAGGCCGCCGCCGCTCGCGGCTTATGGAAAGACCCCGCCTTCCTCGAAAAAGTCGCCGAGTTGAACCCCAAGCTGAAGGAAACCCACGGCCACGGATGGATTTTCCGCGCCGTCTTTAAAAAGGACAAGGAAGGCAACCTCCTCACCCTCGACGACCAGATCATCCCCTCCTCCGATTCGGAGAAGTTCAAGAAGGCCGTCCACCTGAAGGACGTCCACCTCGCCCGCGGCATGCAGTGCGTGGATTGCCATTTCACCACCGACGTCCACGGCAATGGCCTGCTCTCCGCCGAACCCCGCGCCATCACTGCCATCGAGTGCATCGATTGCCACGGCACCATAGCCAGACGCCCCACGCTCAAGACCTCTGGCACCGGCGGCCGGGTCGAAAACGGCCAGATCCTGCCCAACGACCTCGCCGCCGGCACCACGCCCTTCGGCCCTCGTTTCCGCTGGGAGGGCCGCAAACTCTACCAGCAGTCCATGATGGCCAAAGATCTCGTCTGGGAAGTCCCGCAGACCATCGACACCGTCGATCCCACCTCCGCCCACTACAACCCAAAGTCCGCCTACGCCAAAACGCTCCGCCGCGACGGCCAGACTTGGGGCAGCGTGCCTTCTGCTTCCGTCTCCTCGTCCCCCTCTTCCGGCTCGGTGCCAAATGCGCCACACGACCTCGCCCACGCCGACGCCAACATCTCTTGCCAAGTGTGCCATACCTCCTGGGCCACGTCTTGCTTCGGCTGCCACCTTCCGCTCAAGGCCAACCAAAAGATCCCGGGCAACAAGTTCGAGGGCGCCACCACCCGCTTCTACACCACCTACAACCCACAAGTCGTTCGCGAAGATGTGTTTATGCTCGGCAAAGACGCGACCTATAAGAACAACCGCCTCGCCGTCTTGCGTTCCTCCTCCGCCGTCATCGTCAGCTCCCAAAACGCCAACCGCGAGTGGGTCTACTCGCAACAGCAGACCATCTCCGCCGAAGGCTACTCCGGCCAGGCCTTCAATCCCCACTTCCCCCACACCACATCGTCCGTCGGCACCACCAAGGGCTGCACTGACTGCCACCTTTCCACTGCCAACAACAACCACGCCTGGATGACCCAACTGCTCGGCTTCGGCACCGGCACGGTCAATTTCTTCGGCCGCCACGCCTACGTCGCCTCCTCCAGCGGCGGCCTTGACGCCGTCGTCTGGACCGAGCGAGACGAACCCCAGGCCGCCCTCGGCAGCCACCTCCACCTCCTCGCCTACCCGCGCAACCACGCCGAACACCTCGCGAAAAACTCTGTGCTCGCCGAAGCGCATCACCACCACGGCGCGGGCGAGGTCCTAGACCTCCTCCAGCGCGGTGAATACCTTTACGCCGCCTGCGGCGAGGCCGGCTTCGTCGTCTTCGACATCGCCAACATCGACAACAAGGCCTTCTCCGAGCGCATCGTCACCGCCCCAGTCTCCCACCTCGGCCAGCGCCTGTATGTGAAGACGAGATACGCCACCAGCGTCGTCGCCCCCTCCACCCTCGCCTTGGATCCGCTGCGTTCCCACCTGCCCGAAAACGAGGAGCAACCCATCGGCCTGAATTACGGCTTCATTTACATCACCGACCGCGAGGAGGGCCTCGTGTCCGTCCTGGCCGCTACTCTCCTCGACGGCGATCCCGCCAATAACTTTTTCACCGACAAAGACGTCATCCGCTTCAACCCCGACGGCGTGCTCGCCGGCGCCACCCACGCCTACATGGCCGGCACGAATCTCTACGTCGTCTGCGCCGCCGGCCTCGCCGTGGTGGACGTGACCGACCCCTTCCACCCGAAGCTCGCCACGCCGCCCGTGCCCGGAGTCCTGCACGATCCTCGCAAACTCGCCGTCCAGTTCCAACACGCCTTCGTGACCGACGCCGACGGCGTCAAAGTCTTCGATATCTCCGCACCGCTCGCGCCCCGGCTCATCGCGACCCTTCCCCTAGCCCACGCCGAGGGTCTCTACGCCGCCCGCACCTACCTCTACGTCGCCGACGGCCCCGAGGGCCTCGCCATCGTCGACATCAAAAATCCCGCGCAGCCGAAGCTCCACTCCCACTTCACCGCCGACGGCGCGCTGAACGACACCCGCGCCATCCAGATCGGGTCGGTTAACGCGTCCATGTTCGGCCTCGTCGCCGACGGCCGGAACGGTCTGCGCGTCGTGCAGCTCATCAGCCCCGAGAACCAACCCAACTACATGGGCTTCTCGCCCGAGCCCAAACCCAAGCTCATCGCCACCTACCCCACCGCCGGTCCAGCTGTTGCCGTCAGCCGCGGCCTCGACCGCGACCGCGTGGTGGACGAAACCGGCGGCCAGACCGTCGTCTTCGGTCGCCGCGGTAGCCGGCCATTCCACGAGCCAGAATGGCTAAAATTCCTGCAACACGCCGACGGCACTCCCTACCGAGTCGAGGACGTGAAAACCCAACCCGACGGCACGCTCACCACCGCCGGCGGCATCACCCTCGTCCCCGCGACCTACGTCAGCCCTGAGCCCGCCGAAATCGCCGAGCCGCAGCCTCGCTCGCGCCTCGAACGCCGACCAGCGCGCTGACTTAGCTCATTTCCATCAGCGAACCTGACTCAGCCTACCCCGGGCCCGCCGGAGCCGGGCAAATTGGTGCCCGGGCACGGACTCGAACCGTGATGCTGTTAGGCACAGGCTTCTGAGACCTGCGTGTCTACCAATTCCACCACCCGGGCGGATGAGGGAGGGCAAAACCATTCGCCCCACGCCCTTCAGGCAAGCCCGGATTTCTATAGCTACCATAAATCAAATCCACCTACCCGTCCCGAACGTCTTAAGCTGCAAACGCTGCCAAATCCGCCCGCGCGTGCTGCATCTCGGCCAAAATCACCCCAGTGCGCTGCAAAAGCTGGCTGCCCGCCGGAGTGATCGTCACCGCCCGGCCCAAACGATCAAATAGGCGACACCCTAAATCCCGCTCCAAGGCCTTGATTGCATGGCTGACGGCAGATTGCGTGAGGCTCAATTCCTTGGCCGCCTGCGTAAAACTCCCCAAACGAGCCAAGGTTTCGAAAGCGAGTAATTTACGACTATCGAGAATGGTATGGGGCATAGAGTTGAAGCTATTTTAAAGATTCATACCATTAGCACGATTCAAGCCACGCTCGGGTAGCGACCCTAGGCATGAACTTATTTCATGCGATTGCCACCCGCCCCACCGCAGCTTGTTGTATCCCTTTTTCCGCGCCCAGCCCGCCACCCGATGGCCGAACCCCCCTTCCAATCCAAGTCCGACCCGCCCGCTGAGCCCGCGCGCTTCCGCATCGAGTTTCCGCCCGACCTGCCCATCAGCGCCCGTGCCGACGAAATCATCGGCCTACTCGGGCGGCACCAGGTGATCATCCTCGCCGGAGAAACCGGTTCCGGAAAAACGACCCAGATTCCCAAAATGTGCCTCGCCGCCGGCGGAGGCACCCGCGGCCAGATCGCTTGCACCCAACCCCGTCGCGTCGCCGCTTTGTCCGTCTCCCGCCGCGTCGCCGAGGAATTGAATGTCGAGTGGGGCCGCGCAGTGGGCTGCAAGATCCGCTTCGACGACCGCACCGCCCGCGATACCGTGGTGAAGTTTATGACCGACGGCATGCTGCTCGCCGAGGTCCAGTCCGACCCGCTCCTCCGCGCCTACGACACCATCATTCTGGATGAGGCCCACGAACGCTCGCTGAACATTGATTTCCTCCTCGGCCACCTGCGCAACCTTCGTTTCCAGCGTCCCGAGTTGCGCATCGTCGTCACCTCCGCCACCATCGATACCGGGACCTTTTCCAAGGCCTTCGACGATGCCCCGGTTGTCCAAGTCTCCGGTCGCACTTTCCCGGTCGAGGTCGTTTACGCTCCGCTGGATTCCCTCAGCAGCGATGCCGCCGAGGGCGACGATCCCTCCGCCCGCCCGGAGGCCTTGCATTATGTGGACGGCGCGGTGGAGGCGGTGGCACGCATCCTCGTCGACGAACGCGGTGCAGATAACTCGAGTGGCGACGTCCTCGTGTTCATGCCGGCCGAGCGCGATATCCGCGAGTGCTGCGAGATCCTTGAGGGCCGTCACCGTTCGGCTGAGGTGATTCCACTCTTCGGTCGACTCTCGCAGGCCGAGCAACAACGCATTTTCGGCAGTTCCCGCCGTCGTAAAATCATCGTCGCAACCAACATCGCCGAGACCTCCCTCACCCTGCCCGGCATTCGCTATGTGGTGGACACCGGCCTCGCCCGCGTGAGCCGCTATGTGCCCGCCGCCAGAACCCGCCGCCTGCCGATCGAGGAGGTTGCCCAGTCCAGTTGCGACCAGCGCAAGGGCCGCGCCGGCCGCGTCGCGGAGGGTGTGTGTATCCGCCTTTATTCGGAAGAGGATTACAACGCCCGCCCGCGCTTTGCCCAGCCCGAGATTCAGCGCGCCAATCTGGCCGACGTCATCCTGCGCATGAAGGCCTTCGGCCTAGGCGACATCGAACGCTTCCCCTTCATCAATATGCCCGCGACGAAGTCGATTCGCGCCGGCTACGCCTTGCTGGAGGAACTCGGCGCGCTCGACGGGGACGCCCCCGGCAACGAGGCCACCCGCTCCCTCACACCCCTCGGCCGGGAACTCGCCCGCCTGCCCGTCGATCCCACCGTGGGTCGCATGATCCTCCAAGCGCGCGAGGAAAAAGCCTTGCGCGAAGTCCTCGTGATCGCCGCTGGCTTATCCATCCAGGACCCGCGCGACCGCCCGCTCGAAGCCCGCGAAAAAGCCGACGCCGCCCATCGTCGTTTCGTTCACCCTGATTCCGATTTTCTCACCCTCCTGGCCATCTGGGACGCCTTTCACGACGAGCTGGAGCGCCTCTCCCAAGCCCGCTTGCGCCGCTTTTGTCGCGACCACTTTCTCAGCTACACCCGCATCCGTGAATGGCGGGACATCTATGCCCAACTGCTGGACGTGCTCGAGACACGACGTGATTTCCAGTTGAGCTCGGTCTGGGACGGTATCGCGCCCGCCGATCGCACGCCGGATCGCCTCGGCTCGGCCACCCCCGGCTACCGCTCCATCCACCGCAGCATTGTCTCCGGCCTGCTCGGCAATATCGCCGCGCGCGACGAGGAAACCGGCGAATTCAAGGCCAGTCACGACCGCCGCATCGCCCTTTTCCCCGGCTCCGCCCTCCACGTCCGCGACCAGAAAAAAAAGCCTGCCGACCAGCGCCCGGGCGCCGCCAAAACGCCCGCCGCGAAAGCCCCCCGTTGGCTCATGGCCGCCGAGATCATGGAAACCTCACGCCTCTACGCCCGCACCGCCGCCCGCCTCGACCCTGCCTGGGCGCTCGACCTTGGCCGCCACCTGCTGAAAATTTCCCATAGCGAACCCTTCTGGAACGTCGACGCCGGCCGGGTGATGGTGAAGCAACGCACCCGCTTGCACGGCCTCGAACTCGAGAACCGCGCTGTATCCTACGGGAAAATCAACCCCGCCCACGCCACCGAGATTTTTATCCGCGAGGCGCTCGTGAATGACGTGATCACTTGGCCGCTCGATTTCCTCGCCCACAATCGGAATGTGCGCGACGAGCTCGAGCACCTCCTCACCCGCGCCCGCGACACCGGTTTCCTCAACCTCGACGAGGCCCTTTACCGCTTCTACGCCGACCGCTTGCAACCCGGCCGCGCCACCGACGCCCCGCCCGATGGCGTCTCCTCCGTCCAGGATCTCGTCGCCCTCGTCCGCGAACGTCGCGCCAAGTATCCGGATTTCCTGATGCTCGCCCCCGATGACTTGCGCGACCCCGCCAGCATTCCGGTGGATGAACTCGCCTTCCCCGCCGCCCTTCCCCTCGGCCAGAGCGCCCTGCCCCTGACCTACACCTACCGTCCCGGCCAGCCGGACGACGGCGTGACGCTCGCCATCTCGCCCGCCGACGCCGAACGCCTCACCCCTATCGCCCTCGATTGGGCCGTGCCAGGCCATCTCGCCCTGAAGGTGGAACACCTGCTCTCCGCCCTGCCCAAGGAGGCCCGCCGCCTTTTTGTCCCCCTCGCCGAGACAGTGAAACAACTCGCCGCCGCTGTCGCCGCCCGCGACCGCCTGACCGACCGCCGCGAATCCCTGCCCGCCGCGCTCGCCGCCTGCCTCGCCGAACGTTACCCCCTGCGCCTCGATGCCTCCGCTTGGGACGACAAACCCCTGCCCGAGCACCTGCGCGTTCGCATCCGCGTGATCGACGAGCAGAGCCGCGAGCTCTTCGCCGCGCGCGATCTCGAAGAACTTTCCCAGCACCTCGCCGAACATCGTCGCAACGCCTCCGCCCGCGTCGCCCAAGATGCCCCCGCCGCCTGGCGCCGCGCCCGCGAGCAATGGGAAAAGCCCGATCAGATGGCGTGGACCTTCGGCGATCACCTCCCCGGTCCGGTCGAGGTCTGTATCCAGAACGGCCTGACCATTCACGCCTATCCCGCCCTAAAAATCGGCCCGTCCGGCGTAGCTCTCCGCCTCGCCGCTAACGCGGAAGACGCCGCCGCGTGGACGGGGCCCGCCCTGGGCCGACTGCTCGAGCTGGAACTGCGGCATGAGTTAAATTTCCTGCACAAAGAGCTGCGCGGTCTGCGCGAACTCGGCGCGCTGCTCGCAACCTACGCCTCCCTTAATCAGCTCACCGAGGACGCCGCCGGTCTGCTCCAGCGGTGGCTCTGCGGCCCCGAACGTATCGCCGGACCAACGCAAAAAAACTTCGCCGCCGCCCTCACCCAAGCCCGCTACGATCTGCGCACCACTGGCCCCAAACTCGTCGCCACCCTGCGGGAGGTATTTTCCCTGCGCTCCGCCCTCGAGGTTCACCCTGCCGCCTACCCGACCCTCGCTGGCGACCTCGCGCAGCTCCTACCCAAGACCCTGTTGCGCGAAATCGACTACCCACGCCTCACCCACCTACCGCGTTACTTAAAAGCCCTGAAGCTCCGCGCCGACCGCTGGCGCCAGAGTCCGGTGAAAGAGGCCGAACGCAGCCGCGCCCTCTCGCCCTGGCTCCCTCGCCAGCGTGCCCTGCCTCGCTCCGACGCACGCTACTGGCTGGTCGAGGAGTATCGCGTGAGCCTGTTCGCCCAGGAACTCGGCACCGCTGAGGCCGTCAGCCCCCAACGCCTCGAACGCGAATTCGCCTCAAGTCCCGCCACCCCCGGCAGCGCACCTAAACCTGTTGCCCAGGCCAAAGTCGCCGCCCCGCCCTTGAGCCTCCTTACTACCGCCACCAAGAAAAACGCCCCGCTGAAATCTCTTGGCGCCCTCGGCGATCTTTTCCGCAAATAGCCACCTTACCCACCGTGCTCCTGCTCCTCGCCGTCTCCCTGCTCTGGGCCTTCTCCCCGGGGCTGATTAAACACTTCCTCGGCGACCTCCCGGCAACGGCCGTCGCGACCATCCGCCTCGGCCTGACCTTCCTCGTGTTCGCGCCCTTTCTGCGCCCAAAGCTTGTCGCGCGCCGCACCGCCACGTGGCTAGCCGGCATCGGCGCGCTCCAGTTAGGCGTGATGTATCTGCTCTACCTCCAGGCCTTCCGCTTCCTTCAGGGGCACGAGGTGTTTCTCTTTACCATTCTGACTCCGCTTTATGTGGTGCTGCTCGACTCGGCCTTGAATAACCAACTCCGCCCGCGCCACGGTCTCGCCGCCTTGCTCTCGGTGGTTGGCGCTGCCTTGGTCGTGCCGCGCGCAGTCGGCACCGCCAATGTGATGATCGGCTTCCTGCTCGTGCAGGGAGCCAACCTGTGTTTTGCCGCCGGCCAGGTCGCTTATCAGCGCACCCGGCCCGCCTTGGCCCATCTGCCCGATCACGCTTTGTTCGCTTGGCTCGCCCTCGGCGGTTTTGCCGCCACCGCGGTGGTGGCGGGTCCGTTGGTGCGCTGGTCGGTCTTCACGCCCACTGGAGAACAGTGGCTGGTGCTCACTTTCCTCGGCGTAGTCGCGAGTGGCGCGGGGTTTTTTCTTTGGAACCTCGCCCTCCCCAAGGTCAACCCCGGCACCCTTGCGGTTCTGAACAACGCCAAGATCCCCCTCGGCGTCTCGCTGTCCCTGCTGATTTTTCGCGAACCCGCCCAGTTGCCCCGCCTCGGCGCCAGCCTCGTGCTCCTCGTCGCCGCCGTTTGGCTGGCCGAGTCGGCCGAACCCAAGAGCGCGCCGCCCTCAAAGCCGGCCCAGCCCTAAAGGTGGCGCGACCGGACGGCCACGCCTTGCGCCAGCGCCCCCGAAGCATCCACGCTATACGACATGTCCTCCTCCGCTTCCGCCACCTCACCGCTTCGCGCGTGGTTTGCCACGTCCATATATTGCACTCCCCTGCAAAGCAAAGGCCTCACCCGCTTTAATGACGAACTGGCCACCGAGTGCCGCCAGTTGCGCGAGTTCGACGCCGAGGGCCGCCGCTGGTCGGAAAAAAACTACCCCGGTGGTTATACCAGTTACGCCTCGATGAATACACTGCACCGCTTTTCCAGCACCTTTGAGGGCTTGGAAAAGAAGATCGGCCGCCACGTCCGCGCCTACGCGAAGTCGCTCGATATGGACCTGCGCGGTCGCGAGGTGCATATGACCGATTGCTGGGTGAACATCATGCCGGAGTCCGCCGCGCATTCGATGCACCTGCACCCGAATAGCTTCATCAGCGGCACCTATTACGTGGTCACTCCGCCCGGCTGCCCGGGCCTGAAATTCGAAGACCCCCGCCTGTCGTCGTTCATGGCCGCCCCGCCCAAACTCAGCTCGGCACGTGAGGCGAACCGCTTGCACACCACCTACCCGGCCGAGGCAGGTAACGTGATCCTGTTCGAGAGCTGGCTGCGCCACGAGGTCACGCAGAACCGCGTCGCCGCCGAGCGGATCAGCATCAGTTTTAATTACGCTTGGTGCTAAGTGCGCCGACCCGGCGCGCAGGCCTTACGGGAGCGGGTTGGTGCGCACGCGCAAGACGAGGGGACGGTGATCGCTGGCCGCCGCCACCTCGACCCATGGCTCGCCCGCCACCCGCGCTGTCGCGTTGCCGGAATTACCGCGCCGCAGGCCTTCGGATACCAAGGCCTGATCAAAGCGCGAATAAACCCCGATCTGGGTGTAGGCGTGGGTCCAGCGCTGACCACGCTCGTCGAGCGCATCGAGCCAGGTCGCTATTTCGGTTTTACCCCGCGCCTGCATCGCCTTGAGCGCACGGCTGCCCGGGGTGTCATTAAAATCCCCCACGATCACAAAGCGGGCGACTGACGGCTCCGGGCAAAGTTCGAGCACCCGATCCCGCACCGTCTGCGCCTCCGCCACCCGCAGGTCCTCCGCCGCGGGGTCCTGCTTGTCGTCGGTGAGACGACTTTTGAGGTGCACCACAAAAACGGTGATCACGCCGCCCGGTGTAGGCACTTCTAACTCGAGCAGACCGCGCCGCACCGCCGCCTCCTCTTCCGCACCGTGCCGCCGGGCCTTGAGATCGCGATGCAGCGTCACCCGGCCGAGCGGCACGCGGCTAAGCACCGCCAGCCCGCGATTCTCGTCCGCCGCCAGACCGGCTTCACCGTAAGGGTACGACGGAGTTCATTGAGGAAGGGGGTTCCGCCGATTTCCTGTAGCGCGATGATGTCGGCATCGAGCGAGCGGATGACTGCCCGCAACGCCTTTTTCTCCGCTTCGGGCTTGGGGTAATCCGGCCTAAACCCACCGTCCGCGAGCCTTCGGTCCGCCAGAGTGTAGTTTTGCAGGTTGTAGGTCGCCACAGTCATCCAGTCACCGACTGGCGCGGCCCTCGCGCTCGCAGTCGCGACGATCCAGATGACGCCCATCCACGCCAGCACCGCGAGTTTTGCGCTCGACCGACGACCACCCGTGTTCATTGCGCCCGCCTTTGGTGGCTTAGTTCGCACCGCTGCCCAGTGGGGGCGCCTCGGCGGCCGGGCCGGCCAGCAACGCCGCCTCGCGCTCCACCAGCGCCGGATGGGAATAATAGACCGCGCTGAAGAGCGGGTGCGGGGTCAGGTTACTGAGACTTTTGGAGGCCATCTTGCGGAGCGCGGCGACCAATTCATTCGGTCCCCCCATGGCCTCGCGGGCAAAGGCATCCGCCTCAAACTCGTGTTTGCGGGAAACATGATTGCCCAGCGGCGCGAACCAGAAGGTCGCCAGGCCACTGGTCAGGCCAAAGAGCAACAAGGCGGGCGCCATCTCCCCGGCCGGGAAACCAAAACCCGCATTGAACCACGGCGCCCGGGCCAGCGCGGCGACCGCCCAGAAACCCGCTAATTGCAGCGCCGCCGAGGTCGCGAGCATCTTGGGGATATGCCCGCGCCGGTAGTGACCAACCTCATGCGCGAGCACCGCCTCGGTCTCCGCCTCGGTGAGTTGATTAATTAGGGTGTCAAGGAGCACGATGCGCCGGAAACGCCCGAAACCGGTGAAGAACGCGTTGGCGTGGCCGCTGCGCTTGCTGCCGTCCATCACCTCGATGGTCGCGGCCTTGAAGCCAGTGCGCTCGGAGAGGCGGAAGAGTCGCTCCCGCAGCGGCCCCTCCGGCAAGGGCGTGAGTTTGTTAAAAAGGGGCAGGATCAAGCGCGGGTAGAGCACGACCATGAGGAGCTGAAACCCGAAGAGCAGGGCAAAGCCCCAGATCCACCACGCCGAGCCCGCCAGCGCCGCCAAGGCCAGCAAGCCCCAGAGCAAGGGGAAACCGATCACGAGGAGCAGGACCACGCCCTTGAGTTTGTCCGCGAGCCAGAGCCCCGGCGTCATTTTGTTAAAACCAAAGCGCGCCTCGAGACGGAAAGACTCCCACCAGTCGAAGGGCATGGCCGGCACGCCGGCGAGCAACGCGGCCGCGAGGATGAAGAGCGCATCATCCCAGCGTGCCCCCGGCGCCCAGGCCGCGATGTGGGCAAACAGCCAAGGCAACACCCCGCTGGCGAGGAGTAGCGCGAGCACGCCAGCGTCAAAAAGGAGCGAGACCTGACCAAACCGATTCTTGGCCAAGGTGTAGTCGGTGCTGCGGCGGTGGGTATCCGCATCCACCATCGCGACGACCGCCGGCGGCGGGTTGCCCGCGTGGCGCAGGACCTCGCGGCGATTGAGCGCCGCCAGCCCGAGCTGGGCGACCAGCCGCAGCGCGATCAAGACCCACACCCCTTGCATGACATAGTCGATGGCCATAAAGCACTCACCTCACCGCGCCCGATCAACTGGTTCAACCCTCAAACCCGCCCGAACGGCACCCCCGGCCTGAAAGCCGCTGATTTTCAACCTCGCCACATTGCTGCAACCCTCGCGACTATCAGGCGCTGAGT
>RGVP01000073.1 GCA_010027235.1 bacterium | reverse complement strand
GATAAAAGTTAGGATTGAAATTGAAGTAGATCGGCCCATGGAGTATGTGAGGCTAAGCGATAGCAGAGCGGCATGTTTTGAACCAATAGAAAGCATAAGTGGTGGCCATTTTCAGGATGGCGGTGGGGTCCGGCCAAAGGGCGTCGGCGAACTGGGATTTGGCGACTTTGTAAGTAAAATCGAGCTCGGCCAGAATGTTGGGCGAATTGAGCATCCCGTTATCGGTGCCGAGGAGCAGATTGGCACCGGCGCGGAGCAGGGCGGCGATGGGCGGCAGGGGGAGGCCGAGATTGGCGTTGGCGCGGGGGTTGAGCACGCCGGTCTTTTTTGCGCGGACGAGAAGGGCGATCTCGTCGGCGGTGGCCACGGTGAGGTGGACGATGATATCGGGATCGTAGAATTCGAGGGCGCGAATGAGGTCGCCGCGTCCGGTGGTGGCGAGGGAAAGATCGCGGTAGCCGGCGTTCTCTAAACAGTGGATGGCGCGGAGTTTTCCCCTTGCCGAAGTGAGCGTGCGGATCTCGGCCCAAGCGGCGTCGGTGAGGTCATTCATCGTGCTCTCGGAAAAGCCGTCGGCGACGGAGAGCATGTGCTCGAGTTCGGCGCGGTGGGCGGGCGGGAGCGCGTGGCCGGGACGGTTGGCGCGGAGATCCGCTTCGGTAAAGGGGGATTCGTTGAACTGGTTCAGGATAATCGACTCGACGCCGGTGTTGATCGAGGCGGCACGGAGAAGCTCGGCGCCGGCCGGGCCCTGTTCGCGGAAGTCGAGGTGCGCGACGGTGCCGCTCCGCGCCATGTAGCGCAGGTGGGCCTCGAGATGGGGCAGGTGGGTCTCGCGGGTGAGCTTCGCAAGTTCGCGGTATTTGTAGCCGGCGGGGCGGAAAAAGGCTTCTTCGAGCGTCAGGCCGGTGGCGCCGTCGGGCAGGGCGGAGTCGCCCAAGTGGGTGTGGCTGTTGTAAAGGCCGGGGATAACCACGACAGCGCCGGCTTCGAGGGTTGAGGCCGGTGCGATGCGATCGGCTGCGGTGATGGTATCGCCCGACCAGGCGAAGCGGGAGCAGCGAAAAGGGGTGAGTTCGGAACCGAGAAGGACGATGCAGTCGGTGAGTTGGCCAGAGGTGGGGTGGGTTGGCATGGAGGCGAGCCGGATTGGTTAACCACGAAGGCGCTAAGGCAGGAGGGTCGGAGTAACGAAATGAGTGGCGACAGGAGAGGCTTGGGCTTCGTGCCTTCGCGACTTCGTGGTGCCCCCCTCAGGCCGGGACGAGGTGGATGGGGAGTTGTTCAATCGGAGCGGTGGTGTGGGCGGTGCGAAAGGCGGCGAGGTTAGCGCAGGCGGCGGCCGGGACATGGCGGGCGGGGACGGAGAAGTCGGCGGTTGGCGTGTCGAAGGGCCACGGGTCGATGAGGTAGGTTTCGGCGGCCACGGGGGTGCAGGTTAGGGTGTGGCGGACCCCGGCGGCGTCGAGGTGGGTGTGGCGGAGGGGGCGCGGGCTATCGTAGCGCACGCAGGTGAGGAGGGATAGATTATCGCAGAGCTGGAGAAACTCGAACGCGCGCTGGAGTTGTTCCCGGTTGGCGTGGGCGGCGAGAGCAGGCGGGAGGGAAGCGGCGAGTTCCTTTTGGCGGCGAAGCTGGCCCTCTATGAAGGCAGTGTGCAGGGGGCGCTCGGCGGCTTTGATGGTCGAGAGGTCGGCCTGTTCGGTGAGCAGGTTCACCGTATGCATCGAAATGATGATGGCGGCGTAGGGGTGTTCGGTGGCGACGGCTTCCGTGGCGGCGCCGCGCACGGCGAGGTAGTCGGCAAGGTCAATTTCCTCGAAGGCGGAGTAGGTCCCGACGAGTTCCCGGGTGAAAGCGGAGGGGCGGTTCTCGCGGGTTAGGAAGGGGGTGGCGCGCTCGCCGCCGGCGGTCGCGATGCGGCCGGCCCAGGCGTCGTCGTGGTGGAATACTGCGAGTAAAATCTCGTCGAGGGCCACGGGCGGGGCGGGCGGCGGAAAGAGCGCATTGCCCCAGCGACCGGCGAAGCGACCGGCGAGGCGGGCGTGTTCCTGGTGACCGATGAGCAGGTAGCCTTCAGGGGTTTGGGCTCGGATCATGGCAGGAATTAAGCAGCGGTCGGGCCAAGGCGCACCGGCTCCGTATTGGGCGCTGCGAGGTGCTCAGAGTTGCTCGGCCACGACCGGGTTGAACAGGGTGCCGATGCCTTCGATCTCGATAGTCACGTGGTCGCCGGGCTGGAGAAAGCGTGGCGGGGTGAAACCTGCCCCGACGCCCGACGGTGTGCCGGTGAGGATGACGGTGCCGGGCAGGAGAGTGCGGCTGGCGCTAAGGAAGGCGATGAGGGCGGGGATATCGAAAATCAGGTCCGAGGTATTTGATTCCTGGCGCAGTTCACCGTTTACGATTGAGCGGATCGCGAGTTGGCCGGGGTCAGGAAGTTCGTCGGCCGTCACCAGCACGGGGCCGAGCGGGCAGAAGGTATCGAAGCCCTTGCCTTGGCAGAACTGGCCGCCGCCCCACTTGAATTGCCAGTCGCGGGCGGAGACGTCGTTGGCCACGGTGTAGCCGAAGACGTGATCTAGGGCCCGTTCACGGGTAACGTTTTTTGCCGTCCGCCCTATCACCACCGCGAGTTCGCCTTCGTAATCGACCTCGTGGGAGGCGTTGGTCGAACGGGGTAGGACGATGGGGGCGCCGGGGTGGGACAGGGCGTTGGTCGTCTTGATGAAAATCATCGGGAACTGCGGCAGGGTCCGGCCCATTTCCTCGGCGTGACGGCGGTAGTTCAGGCCTATGCCGAAAATGTTGGCGGGCAGCACAGGGGAGAGCAGTGAACCATGGGCGGTGGGTGCGCCGTCGGGGCGTAGTCCTTCTGGGGTGAAAGGATCGCCGGCAAGGGGTTGGGCCTGCCCTTGCGGCAGGAGGGCGGCGTAGGCGGGGCCGGACGGAGTCAGGTGGCGAATGAGCTTCATGTTAAGACAAGGGTGCGGATGTTGTCATAAAACGTCCATAGCAGCTTGCGGGCGCGGCAATGAGGAGTTTGGTGCGAGGATTGTAAACACCATGAAACGTATAATCGCTTTTGCAGTCCTCCTTTTCTCCATGTTCAATCTTTCTTCCGCCAATCCCCTTGCCGTAGGCGCCGACGCGCCAGATGCGAGCGCACCAGACCAGACGGGCCATTTGGTCCGGTTGGCCGAGGCCTATTTAAAAAGCGAATATACCCTAGTCTATTTTTATCCGAAGGCGGGAACGCCCGGTTGCACCGCTCAGGGTTGTTCTCTGCGAGATGCCTACGAGGTTCTGACCGCGAAGGGCGTGGCGATTTATGGAGTGAGCACCGACAGCGTGGAGAGCCAGCGTAAGTTTAAAGAGGAGCAGCACTTTCCCTTCAGCCTGCTGGCGGACACGGATAAAAAGGTAATTTCGGCCTTTGGCGTTGGCACGCTTCTCGGATTTTCCAGCCGCCAAGCTTACCTCATCCACAAGGGCAAGGTGGTCTATGCTGACCACAAGGGATCCACCAAGCAGCAGGCCGCCGATATCCTCGGCTTCCTTGGCCAAGCTGCAAATTAGTTATCGGTCGGCGTTGGCTACGCACTCGGTGCATAAAAAAGTCGCCATCGCTTTAAGCGACGGCGACCGGGGGGAATCGAGTGTCTTGGGGGACGCTAGAGTTTCTTACTTCTTCACGTGACCGGAGACCAGCTTGGTCATCTCGAACATGCTTACGGACTTCTTGCCGCCGAAGACGGCCTTCAGCTTGTCGTCAGCATTGATCTGGGTCTTCACCTTTTTGTCCTGGAGACCGTTTTTCTTGATATAGTCCCAGAGCTTCTTGGTGAGCTCGGTGCGGGGGAGGGGTTTCGCTCCGACCACGGCCGCGAGGACGTCGTCAGGTTGAACCGGTTTCATGAAGGCAGCGTTGGGTTTACGTTTGGTGGTGGCCATAGCGATTACTGGCGTAGAGGGGAGCGGGGCGAACGCAACCGCATTTTTCCTAGGTAAACCAGCCGTTTTAAGAGGGGAAAATTGAAACTTGCTCGGCAAGCCTGGGCCTGCTTCTCGCCGCAGGTCGATTCGGGAAGGCAGATGTATCCGAAAACGGGCTACTAATTAGCGCCTTCGTCCGAGCAGAACTGGGCATGGAGGCGGGCATAGGCTCCTTGGCGGTCTAGAAGTTCGGAGTGGGTGCCGCGCTCGATTACCTCGCCGCGGTCCAGCACTAGAATGAGGTCGGCGGAGCGGATCGTGCTGAGGCGATGCGCTACGACTAGACTAGTGCGGCCGCGTAGGAGCAGGGCGAGGGAGTGCTGGAGCCGGGCCTCGGTGAGGGCGTCGATCGCGCTGGTGGCCTCATCCAGAATGATCAGGCGCGGGTCGGCGAGCCAGGCGCGGGCAA
This sequence comes from bacterium, assembly GCA_010027235.1. Taxonomy (GTDB): domain Bacteria; phylum Verrucomicrobiota; class Verrucomicrobiia; order Opitutales; family Opitutaceae; genus IMCC26134_A. The sequence continues at coordinate 7,865 of RGVP01000073.1, read as the reverse complement.
AGCAGACGAGTTGGCGCTGGCCGATGGAAAGGCCGCCGCCGCGTTCTCCGACCTCGGTCGCGAGGCCGTTGGGCAGGGAGGCGGGGAGGTCTTCGCAGCCTAGGGCGGCGAGGGCGGCGCGCACGTCAGCTTCGGAGGCTTCGGGCCGGGCAAAGCGGATGTTCTCCAGCACCGAGCCGGTGAAGAGAAAGTTTTGCTGGGTGACTAGACCAAGCTGGCGGTGCAAGGAGCGGCTGGTGATGGAGCGGAGCGAGCGGCCGTCCACGAGGATCTCGCCGGCGTCGGCCGGGTAGAACTTGGTGGCGAGATTGATAATCGAGCTTTTGCCACTCCCGGTATGTCCGACCAGTGCAACGGTCTGGCCGGGGCGAACTTGGAAGGAGATGTCGCGCAGCACGGGTTGGTCGGGCGCGTAGCCGAAGGTCACGTGGCGAAACTCGAGGTCTAGTCCGGGCCCGGCCGGTCCGGAGGAGGTGCGCGCGGAGCCGGGCCGGGGATCGGGTAGGTCGGTGGCCGCAGGGTCGTCGGTCCATTCGGGTTCGCGGTCGATCAGGCGGAAGACGCGCTCGGCGCCAGCCATCGCGACCAGAGCCTGATTGTATTGGTTTCCCAGCACGGTGACGGGACTGAAGAACAGGTTGGCGAAGAAGAAGAACTTGATCAGGGCCTCGACCGACATGTCGCCGTGGAGCGCGCGCCAGCCGCCGAGCAGCAGGAGCGCGGCGACGAAGAACTGGCTGTTGAGCTCCAGAATGGGGTTAAGGGTGGCGGAGGCGCGGGCTAGATTGAGGTTGTGGCGTGAGTGGTCGGCGAGGAGGCGGCGGAAAAGCCCGGCGTTGGTTTCTTCTCGCACGAAGCCCTGGGTCACGCGGATGCCGTTGACCGACTCGGCGAGGGTGGCCGTGACGCGGCTGAAGCTCTCGTGGGCGGCGCGCGAGTAGCGGGAGAGGCGGCCGCGAAAGCGGTTGTTCACGGCCCAGATGACCGGGGCCATTCCGAGCACGACAAGGAACATCACCGGGTCGGTCCAGAGCATCACCGCGGCGGCACCGAGCATTTGGCCCACCTGCACGATGGAGACGAAGAACACGTCTTGGATGCCGGTGCGCAGGGCTTCGATATCAGAGGTCATACGACCGAGCACTCGACCGAGTTTGGTCTGGTGGAAAAACGCCATCGGTTGCCGCTGCACACTGGCGAAGAGGTCGGCGCGGAGGCGGTGCACGACTTGTTCGCCCAGCTCTTGGGCGTAGCGCATGCGGAAGTGAAATAGACCCTCGGTGAGCAGGGCGAGCAGGCCGTAGCCAGCGACTGCGCGCCAGAGTCCGGTGGGGTCTGCGCCGACGCTGAGGCGGGAAATGGCGTCGCTAAAGAGCCAGGTGAGGGCGCTGAACTGGAGGGAGCGGATGGCGGTCAGCGCTACGAGCCAGTTTCGCTTGGTGGCGTGTGGTTGGGTGTAGCTGGCGAGCCTACGGATCAGGCTCCACTCGAGCGGACGCTGGACGGCGTCCTCGGCTTCGTCGGTCGGGCGTGATACGACAGTCAGCGGCCCAAGGGGGCGGGTAGGGCGCGCGGGCGTCACTTGGGGTCCTCCTCGAGATCACGGCTATCGACCAGTTGGAGGGCGGCGACGCGTCGGTAGGGGCCAGGGGCACGGAGCAGTTCCTCGTGGGTGCCGCGCTGCACGATACGACCGTTTTCCAGCACGACGATGAAGTCGGCGCGGCGGAGGGTGCTCACCCGGTGGGCGACGATGAAGGTGGTGCGGTCGCGGATCGCGTTATCCAAGGCGGCGAAGATCTCGTGCTCGGTTTGGGCGTCGATCGCGGCGGTGGGGTCGTCGAGCAGCAGGATGGCGGGTTCGAGCAGCAGGGCGCGGGCTAGCGCGAGGCGCTGGCGTTGGCCGCCGGAGAGGGTGTTGCCCCCTTCGCCGAGCACGGTTTCGTAACCTTGGGGAAGCGCGGTGATAAAATCGTGGGCTTGGGCGATGCGGGCGGCGCGCTCGATTTGTTCGGGGGTGGCCTCGGGGTGGCCGAAGGCAAGGTTGGCGGCGATGGTGTTGGAAAAAAGAAAACTCTCCTGAAACACGATCCCGATGCGCCGGCGCAGATCCTCGACGCGGTAGTCGCGCGCGTCCACGCCGTCGATTAGCACGCGGCCATACTGTGGGTCGAAAAAGCGCGGCACGAGGCTCATCAGGGCGCTTTTGCCGGCGCCGGTCGCACCGAGGACGGCAACGCAGGCGCCGGCGGGCACGTGGAGATCTATGCCGTGCAGCACGAAGGGCGCGCCGTCCGTCGGGCGACCGTAGGCGAAGTCCACTGCCTCGAACTGCACCTCGCCGCGCAGCGCGGGACAGGGCTTTGCTTCTGGGGTATCGGCTACTTCTACTGGTGCGTCGAGGATCTCGAAGACACGGCGCGAGGCGACGAGCGACTGCTGCACGCTGTTTACGATGGTAGCCAGCTGGTTGACTTGGCCGGAGAACTGTTCGAGCAGGCCGGCGAACACCACTAGGCCGGCGCCGAGGGGCAGTTCGCCTCGGGTGACGAGCCAACCTCCGTAGCCGAGTAGAACGAGCAGGTTGACCCGGGTCAGCAGGCCGATGGCGGGTGAGAAGGTGCTTACTCGCCAGAAAATCCCGCGCTGCTGGTCGCGCACGTGGTCATTGCGCGCGGCGAAGGCGGCGCGGTCCTCGTCCTCACGGCCGAAGGCCTTAATCACCTGCGCGCCTTGGATTGATTCGGTGAAATGTTGCACCAGATTCTCTGCCAGCACCCGGTTTTCGGCGTAACGGGGTTGGATCCAGCGCGAAAAAAACACCGAGGCGATCGCCAGCACCGGCGTGGTTGAAAGGCAGGCGATGGTGAGGCTCGGGCTCAGGCTCAACATATAGACGAGGTATACGCTCAAAGAGACCGCCATGATGAAACTCTGGATCAGCACCTGATCGAGGAACATTCGCACGTTTTGCACATCGCCGGTGACGCGGGTGATGATGGAGCCAGTGGTGTTGGCGTCGAAAAAACGAAAACTCAGCCTCTGCAACTTGGCATACAGCTCGGTCCGCAAGTCGACCACCAGGTGGCGTTGCACGAGGATATTGATCGAGATGCTGTAGACGTAATTCAGTCCGGCGCGCATGACGGCCAGGGCCAAGATACAGCCGGCGAAGGTCGCGATCAGTATGATGGGCGGCCAAGAGGCCGGCGGAGAGGGTAGCCCGGCGACGTGGAAAACCGGAACCGTGGCCCCGGGCGTCGCCGCGGCCTCCACGACTGACTTGACGTAATCAATGCCGTGACCCGTGAAGAAAAGACCCGCCAAGCCGAGAAAAAGCAGCACACCCTGCAGCAGCAGCACTTGGAGGCAGCGCACACGGTAACGCCAAGCCAAGCCCATGAGACGCCGCACTAAACGCCAGTCAGAAACCGGGGCGGTTACGATTGGGTGGGCGCTGACATGGAGCATGATGACCTGCGACCTTGCAGGCTTGCGATCAAGTTTTCAGTTAGGGTTTTTGTCCTTATCCGGGCCTTGGTGCGTGCGTCACCCAAAACACGCAGGCGGCGAAGGGTCCCGCAAGCCGAGGTGCATTGATGGGGTGGTCGGGTTGTCGCAAATTTGTTACGCTCGGACTGAGTTTTGCCCGTTCCTCCGTTTGCATCTCATGCACGATCAAGTTAGGAAGGAGGCTTCATGCATTCCTTTACGCTTCATCTTCCCACCGAGTTGCATTTCGGACCCGACAAGGGCGCAGCCTTCGCTGCCTCTGCCGCTAAGCTCGGCGCGCACGCTTTTGTCGTCACTGGCTCTGGTTCCGTCGCTCGTCTCGGTTACCTCGCTGAGGTCACCGCGTTGCTGACTACCGCCGGGGTGAAAATCACCACTTTCGCCGGCATCGAGCCGAACCCCGAGGCGGAGACAGTCAACCGTGCCGCCGCCGAACTGCGGGCCGCCGGGTGCGACTTCGTGGTCGCGGTGGGCGGAGGTTCCGCGATGGATGCCGCCAAGGCCATCGCGGCTCTCGCAGCCACCCCGGGCGAGGCCGACATCTGGCCTTTCACCCTTGGTGGCGCCAAGGCCTTCCAGCTCCAAGCCGCCCTGCCGCTCGCCTGCGTTGCTACCACTGCCGCCACTGCCTCAGAGGTTACGCCTTACAGCGTCATCTCCCACCGCGCAACCCATGGCAAAAGCGTGCTTGGGCACGATTTTCTCAAGCCTCGTGTCTCCTGGCTTAACCCACGCTTCACCACCGCCGTGCCGGCGCACGTGACCGCCGATGGTGGAGCGGACATCCTCAGTCATGTATTTGAAAACTATTTGATCGGGGGTGACGGCTCTCCGCTGGCTGACCGTCATTCCGAGGGGGTTATGCTTACGGTTATCGAGACCCTGCCGTTCCAACTCGCCGCCCTCACGGACGAGAAACTCCGCGGCGATCTGCTTTGGGCCTCGACGCTCGCGCTGTGCGGTTTTCAGGGGGCCGGCCGCCAGGATGGCGCCTTCCCCCTGCACGCGATCGAGCACAGCATGAGCGGCGTCCGCCCCGAGCTCGCCCATGGCCGCGGCCTCGCCACGCTCTATCCGGCCTACTTCCGCTGGCTGCTTGCCCACGGCCGCGCCACCGCCCGCTTTGCCCAGCTCGGCACGCGGCTGTTCAGCTTAAGCGGCGATGAGTCCGTCCGCGCCCAGGGTTTCATCGCGCACTTCGAGCGTTGGCTGGCCTCGGTTAACCTGCGCCAGTCCGCCGCCTCGCTCGGTTTCACCGCCGCCGACTTTCAGCGCATCGCCGACTACACGGTGAAAACCTACGGCGACGGCCAAGCCATCGATGCGCTCGGCCCGATCACGCGCGCTGACATCGTCGCCATCCTCGGCGACACCTTCCGCCAGGACCAGGCTCTCTAAAACCTTCCTTCCTCCAGCGGCTAGTCTCTTACTCTTCCATCATGAAACTCCTCTCCCCGACACAGCTCGGCTCCCTCTCCATTCCGAATCGCGTGCTTTTCGCTCCGCTCACCCGCGTGCGCGCTGATGCTGAGAACGTCCCCGGCGAGCTGATGGCCGAGTATTACCGCCAGCGTGCCTCCGCCGGCCTCCTTATTGCCGAGGCCACGATGGTTGCGGGCGATGCTCAGGCCTGGCCCCACCAGCCTGGCATCCACTCCTCGGCTCACGTCACCGGTTGGAAGCGCGTAACCGACGCCGTGCATGCCTCCGGCGGGCGCATTTACCTGCAAATCTGGCATCCCGGGCGCGCTACCCACCCCGCACTTAACGCCGGCGTGCAACCGGTCTCGTCCTCCGATAAACCGCTGCGCGGCGATACCATCCACACGCCCGAGGGTAAGCTCGCCTACCCAACGCCTCGACCGCTGCGCAGGGAAGAAATCCCCGGCATCGTAGAGCTTTTCCGCTTAGCCGCCGTCAACGCCCACCTGGCCGGTTTCGATGGCGTGCAGGTTCACGGCGCCCACGGTTATCTCATCGACCAGTTTCTGCGCGATGGCGTGAACGACCGCACGGATGTCTACGGCGGCTCGATCGCGAACCGCGCCCGCTTGCTCTTCGAGGTGGTGGACGCCGCCGCGTCCGTCTTCGGTCTCGGTCGAGTCGGCCTGCGTTTCTCGCCGCTGGTGGGCTTTAATGACATGGTAGACTCCGATCCTGCCGGCCTCGTTGCCCACGTGGCGGCGGAGAGCCAGAAACGCGGGCTTGGGTTTCTCGAGCTCCGCCATGCGAACTACGACCAAGCGGCCGAATACGAGTTGGCCCGGATCGCGCGGAAACACTTCACCGGCGCGCTCGTCCGCAATGGCGGCTTCACCCGTGAAGCCGGTGAGACCGCCATCGTCGATGGCCTGGCCGATGCCATTGCCTACGGGGTGCCCTTCCTGGCCAATCCCGACCTGCCGCGTCGTTTTCTGCTCAACGCCCCGCTGAACCAACCCGATACCAATACGTTTTATCTCCCGGGCGCGACCGCCGGTTACACCGATTACCCTTTTCTGGGGGTTTGAGCGGACTCATTTTCCATCCTTTTCCTTATGACCTCTATTTCTCCCGCCCAACTCACCGCCGCGCTCGACTGGCGCTATGCGACCAAGAAATTCGACCCGACCCGGAAAATCCCCGCCGACGTCTGGGCGGCTCTCGAGCATGCCCTCGTCGTCGCGCCATCCTCTTTCGGCCTCCAGCCCTGGAAATTTATCGTCGTCACGGATCCTGCGGTGCGGGCTAAGTTCTTGCCGGTTTCGTGGGGGCAGGCGCAGGTCGTCGATGCGGCGCACCATGTGGTCTTCGCGCTGCGCAAGGGCGTAGATGTCGCCCATGTGGATAAGTTTCTGGCGCGGCAGATCGAGCTGCGCGGCGGTTCTCTCGAGGCATTGGCGCCCTATCGCGGCATGATGACGGGCTTTGTCGAAAAGATCACCGCCGCCGGGGGTATCGATTTGTGGGCAACCAAGCAGGTTTACATCGCGCTCGGCCAGTTTATGGCGGCGGCGGCCTTGCTCGGGGTGGATGCCTGCCCGATGGAGGGTATCGATCCGGCGGCCTACGATGAGATCTTGGGCCTTACCGGCACCGAATATGCCACCGTGGTTTCCTGTGCCGTCGGCTATCGTGCGGCGGACGACAAATACGCCGCCGCCGCCAAAGTGCGTTTCCCAGTCGCGGACGTGTTGACTCACGTCTGAGCTGTTGACCGGACCGACCCGCCCCTTTGCGTTTTCAGGAACCGCCCGGTGAGGCGGGCGCAACCGGGGCGGGGTTGATCGCCACCAACTCGATCTCCAAGAGCAGAGCGGCTTTGCCGGGGATCTTCCCGCGCTGGCCTTTTTCGCCGTAAGCGAGCCAGTAGGGCAGGGCGACTAGGCGTTTTTCGCCGACTTGCATGCGGTCGAGGGCATCGGTCCAGCCGGGGAGGATATTGGGCTGGCCGATGACAAAATTGTAAGGGCCGCCGTGGTCGGCGGAGGCGTCGATCTTCTCGTCGTTGGCTAGGAAACGCGCGGTGTAATGGATGGCCACGCCTTGGCCTTTTTTGGGCGTGGCGGCGCCGGTGCCGGCTTGGGTAACTATGTAGCGAGCGCCGTTCGGCGTTTCTATCGCGCCGGGGAAGCGTTGGGCAAGGCGGGCGGCGTCGGCCTCAGGCCACTGGTAGGCGACGCCCGCGAGGGCGCGGCGCATGGCGGCGTTGATGGGTTCGCCGGGGTTCTTGCGCATGAGCATACCGCTGCGCACGACGAGTGCGATGGTGCAGAGGATGACCCCGAGGAGGGCGATGTAGAAGGCGCTGCGCATGGCGGAGAAGGGATTGGGTGAGCGGGCGAAGGAAAGGCACTCTGCACAAAAACGCCGCCGGCGCGAGGGCACGGGCGGCGTCGGGCCGGGTCACGGTTTGCCTTAAGGCAGGAAAGAGCAGATGTATTCGCAGAGCCCGGACTCGACCTCGATGGTGAAGCCCGAGTTCGCCGCGACATCAAAGGCGTTACCGGCGGCGTAGGCTGCCGTGGCGGTCTGGTCTTTCAGCGTCACGCGACAGGCGCCGGCGACGATCTCCATGCGCTCGGCGGCGGCGGTGCCGAAGAAGTAGGAGCCGGGGCGGATGAGTCCGAGGGTCTTTTTCGAGCCGTCGACAAACAGCACGGTGTGCGAGACGACGTTGCCGTCGAAGTAGATATTGGCCTTGGTGAGGACGGCGACGCCGTCGAAGCGGGTGGCGATGGAGGACATGGGAAGGCGCAAGGTGGCGGGCCGGCGGGCGGGGCAGAAGCTCAAAGTTGCGGGTGCGCGGTGGGGGGGCTCGCGAACGTTTGCGCAAGGTGGCGATTGCGCGGTGGGGTGCGGGCGGGGCAGGG
>RGVP01000072.1 GCA_010027235.1 bacterium | reverse complement strand
TCCTCCTTTTGCATCTTCTGTGCCTTTTGTGGCCAACTCCTCCGTCACCGTGACCGCCGCACCCCCTACCACCTCTTCCGAGATATCCACCCGCGGCCTCATCAAAACCTACGGCCAGCGCACGGTCGTCTCCGGTGTGGATATCACCGCCCGGGCCGGCGAGATCGTCGGCTTCCTCGGACCCAACGGCGCCGGTAAGACCACCACGTTCTATCTGATCGTCGGCCTCGTGCCCGCAACCGCTGGCACCGTCTTCCTCGACGGCCACGACATCACCCGCCTGCGCATGCACGAACGTGCCCGCCTCGGACTTGGCTACCTGCCGCAAGAACCTTCCACCTTCCGCAAGCTCACCGTGGAGCAAAACCTGCTCGCCATCATTGAGGCCATCGGCGTGCCCCGCGCCCAGCGCCGCTCCCTCGCAGACGAACACCTGAACGAGCTCAACCTCACCCACGTCGCCCGCCAAAAGGCCTATACCCTCTCCGGCGGCGAGCGCCGCCGCCTCGAGATCGCCCGTGCTCTGGTTACCCGGCCAAAATTTCTCCTGCTAGACGAACCCTTCGCCGCCATCGATCCCATCTCCGTCGCCGAGGTCCAAAAAATCGTGGTCGATCTCCGCACCCGCGGCATCGGCGTGGTCATCACCGACCATAACGTCCGCGAAACCCTCAAGATTGTCGATCGGGCCTACCTCATCCGCGAAGGTCGCGTTTTCAAAGAGGGCTCCGCCGACGCCCTCGTCAACGACCCGGAAGCCCGCCAGTTCTACCTCGGCGAAAATTTTAACCTGTGATGGAAAGAAGCGAGTAGCGGGTAGCGAGTAGCGAGCATCCATCACCCGATTAATCCCCTCCTTTTCCGTCCTACTCGCTACCCACTACCCGCTACTCGCTACTTCAACCCTCCTCCGCCCATGCCCCTCCCAAAGGCCATTCACGGCATCACCGTCGCGCACTTCCACGAGACCTACCGCGAGAAGCTAAAACTGGAGCTGCTCACCGGCTCCGACGGCCTCCACCGCCTCATCCGCGAAGGCTCGATCAACCGTCCCTCCCTCGCCCTCACCGGCTTCTTCAAGTATTTCGCCAACAAACGCATTCAGGTCATGGGCGCCGCCGAGATGACCTACTTCCGCACTCTGCACCCAAAGGAACAAACCCGTATCCTGGACGAGATGATCGACCGGCAGGTGCCCTGCCTGATTCTCACGCGCAATTACCAGCCCACGCCTGCGATGCTGGCCGTTTCGACGGAGCGAAAACTCCCCATTTTCCGCACTGCGATGATTACCATGCACTGGGTAAATCTCGCCACCCTCTGCATCGACAACGAGTTCGCTCCCGCGACCACGGTCCACGCCACCACCCTCGATATCCGTGGCATGGGCGTAATGCTACGGGGCGAGGCCGGTGCCGGGAAATCCGAATGCGCCCTCGCCTTGATCGAGCGCGGCCACTCCCTCGTAGCCGACGACCTCACCGTAGTGAAGCTGATCGACGAACGCGATCTACTCGCCTCCGCCCGCCCCCTGAACCGCGGCTACATGGAGTGCCGCGGCATCGGTATTATCAATATCTCCGACATGTTCGGCGTCCACGCCGTGCGCCTCGATAAGCGCCTGGACCTCGTCGTCACCCTGCGCGAATGGACGCCCGAGGTCGTCGAGGAGCGCACCGGTCTGGAGGAAAATTTCCACGAGATCCTCGGTCTCCAAGTTCCCCATTTCGAGCTGTTCGTCCGCCCCGGCCGCGACATGGCCCGACTCGTGGAAGTCGCCGCCATGGTGCAGGCCCTCCGCCGCATGGGACACGATCCAGCGCATACGTTCAATGAACGCCTGATCGCGCACATGGCGGCGCAAACACCCCGCGAACCGGAACGCATCATCCGTCCCGTCACGCGCACACCGTTCAGCCCACCGCCCAACTGGGAGGCACCGACGACGTCGTAAGCGCGGTAAATCAGTCGCCGAACCAAGCCAGCGCGGCGTCGCGATCCCGGGCGATTTGCGCCTTCAATTCCTCGAATCCGGAAAAACGTTGCTCGGGCCGCAAAAACGCCAGCCATTCGACCCGCAACCGGTCCTCCGCCCCATAGGGGCACTCCTCGAGCACGTGCACCTCAAGCAGCGGCTCAAGGCTCGTCTCGACCGTCGGACGCAAACCGTAATTAGCCACCCCGCGTCGAAGCGCATCGGAACCATCCGCGCGCGCCACCGCGACCACATAGACTCCCAGCCGCGGTCGCAGGTCGGGCGCCCAAGCGAGGTTCAAGGTAGGAAACCCGATAGTCCGCCCGAGATGCTTGCCCCCGGCGACGACGCCCTCGCTGGCGTAGGCGGAGCCGAGTAATACGTTCGCCGCATCCACCCGCCCCTCGGTCAACAAGCCACGGATGCGCGTGCTGCTAATCGGCTCGCCGTCACCGTTAATACGCGGGGCGCTGACCACGTGGAGCCCGAGTTTTTTCGCCTCCGCGACGAGCAGGGCCACGTCCCCCCGCCGACCGCGACCGAAGCGCCAGTTTTCCCCGACGTAAACGGTGTGGAGATTGGGCAGGCGGGCGCGGAGGTGCGGCAAAAACGCCTCAGCTTCGATCCCGGCAAAGTCCGCGTCGAAAGGCTGCACCACCACCGCCGCCACCCCGAGCGCGAGTAGCGCCGCCACCCGCCGCTCCCGGTCCATGATCAGACGCACCGGATCCTCGGGCCGGAAAAATCGGCTCGGGTGCGGGTCAAAGGTCAAGACGGCCGCCGCGCCACCGCTGCGTCGCGCCGAACGCGTAGCTGCCTCGATCACCGCCCGGTGCCCGAGGTGCACGCCGTCAAACATACCAATGGCCAGATGCAAAGGCCGCCGCCCGGCGAGCCTCCCAGCGTCGGCAAGACTGTTGAATATCTCATTCACGGAATGGGTTAACCACGAAAAACACGAAACACACGAAAGTCGGAGCCGGATCGGATCGAGGGATCGTTTTCGTGTCTTTCGTGTTTTTCGTGGTTAAAAATCATTCAGCCCAGCGCCACCGCCGGCGCCGCCTCGTAGCCCGGCACGAGTGCGGCCTGCACCTCGGCCGGCGTCATCTTTTGCAACGCCTCCAGCGTGACTGCGCGATCCACGTTTAGCGCGCCGGAAGAGATGCGGCGCAGGGCACTCAGGTGCGCACCGCAACCGAGTTTCTGGCCGAGGTCATGCGCCAAGGTGCGGACGTAGGTGCCCTTGGTGCAATCGACCACGAAATCCAGCGTGTCGGGCGCCGCCCAACGCGTGAGCTCGAAACGTTTCACGCGGATGAAGCGTGCCTCACGCTCTATCTCCTCGCCCGCCCGCGCGCTTTTGTAGAGCGGCACACCCTTGATCTTGATCGCAGAAAACATCGGCGGTGTCTGGTATTGGTCGCCCACCATGCCCCGCAGCGCCGCTCGGACCGCATCCTCGGTCAACTCCGGCACTGGTCTCGTCTCCAGCACATCCCCTTCCGCATCTTGGGTGTTGGTTACCTGCCCGAGTTTGACCGAGCCCGTGTAGGTCTTGTCCACACTCATGAGATACTGGGAGAGCTTGGTCGCCTTACCGAGGAGCAGGACAAGCAGGCCAGTCGCCATCGGATCAAGCGTGCCAGCGTGGCCGACTCGCTTCATACGCAGGATGCCCCGAACCCGGGCGACGACATCATGCGAAGTGTGGGCGGAGGGCTTGTCGATCAGCAGGACGCCGTCGTATTCAGCCAGAGCGGCGCGGATCATGGGCGGGAGGCGGCGACAGCCGCGATTTGAGTCTCAAGCGCGGCGCGCAGGCGGGGTAAAAAGTGCGCCAGCGTCTCGCCTTTCACGTTCAGGCCGGCTGCGCAAGCGTGGCCGCCGCCACCAAAGAGAGCAGCAAGGCGGTCGACCCGGAAAGCGGGGTCCTTGGCGCGCAGGCTGGCCTTGATCGCGTCGCCGCGCACCTCGACCAACACACCGATCTCCACCCCCTCGATCGAGCGCGCATAGTCGACCAACCCCTCGGTATCTTCGACTGAAGTGCCAGTCTCGGCATAGATGCCATCGGGCAATAAACCGAGGCACACCCGACCGTGGGCGAAAGTCTCCAGCGAGGCGAGAAAGCGCTGCAAAAGCTGCATCTTGCCAAAGGTCTCGCGCTCGTAGAGCTGCAAGCCCATCGCCGCCGCGTCAGCGCCCGCTTCAACCAAGTCCGCTGCAAGGCGAAAGGTTCGCGCTCCGGTAGCCGCAAACCGGAACTGACCGGTATCCGTCGCAATGCCGGTGAGCAACGCATTCGCGGTCGCAGGATCCGTCGTCAAGCCCGCATCCCGGGCCAGCCCCGCCAAGATCTCCGCAGTGGCCGCGCTAGCCGTGTCGACGAGATTAATCGCGGCGTAACCGGGATTGGAGAGGTGATGATCGATGTTGCCCAACGGAGCGGGAAAGGCCGCCGCGAAGGCCTCGGTCGCACGATTGCGGTCAGCGCAGTCTACAAAGATCGCCACGCGACCCTCCGTCAGCGCAACCGCCAGCGGAACGAAAGGCGTGTCGGTAACGAGGAACTCCAGCCGGCGCGGCACCGCGTCGGGGTTGCAGCAGACGGCATCAATCCCTCGAGCCCGAAGCAAACGGGCGAGGGCCACCTGCGAGCCGATGCAATCGCCGTCCGGCCGGGCATGGCCAACAACCACCACACGCTGGCCCGCGCAGGCCACGAGAAGACCGGTGAAAGCTTCGCTAAGATGCGGATACAACAATGCCATGACGAAAAATCGGCTCAGGCTTCCGCAGGTGGCTTCGCGGAGGGTGCTACCGGCTTGTCCTTTGCCGCGATCTCGTCGAGCAGACCGAGGATGCGGTTGCCGCGCTCGGTGACGTTGTCGAGGTGGTAGGTCATCACCGGCATATGCTTGAGAATGATGATGTCTCCGAGAGCGAGGCGCAGCTCGCGGGCATGTTTGCGCAGCCACTTCATCCGTTCCGCCGCCACCTCATCGTCGCCCGTTACGGAGACATAGACCTTACCCTCGCGGACATCAGGCGTGACCTCAACCGCCGTGATGGTGATGGGGGCGGCGTCGGCATTATATTTGCGGCGCAGCAGCGCACTCAGCTCACGCTGCAGCAGCTCGTTAACACGCAGGGTTCGGGTAGACATGAAGAATGAAAAAGTAGCGGGTAGTGGGTAGAGAGCAGCTAGTAGAAGCGATGAAACGGTGGCCGGTGCTGCTCGCTACTCACTACTCGATGCTCGCTACTTCATCCTTAGAGCGTAGCCCGCACCTTCTGGATCTCGTAGACCTCGATCAGGTCGCCGATTTCGTAGCCGTTGAACTCGCCCAGCTTGATACCGCACTCGAGGCCGGCGCGGACTTCGTTGGCGTCGTCCTTGAAGCGCTTCAGCGTGCTGACCTTGCCCTCGGCCACGATCTCCTTCTTGCGTCGGATGCGGGCATTGGCGTTGCGGGTGATCTTGCCCTCGGTGACGAGGCAGCCCGCCACGAAACCCTTGGCCAGCGGGAAGGTCGCGCGGACCTCGGCGGCGCCGAGCTTGATCTCCTTGAGGTCGGGCTCGAGCAGGTCAGCCATCATCTCCTTCACCTTATCGGCGAGTTCGTAAATGATACCATAGGTCTCGATGCGCACGCCGTGGTGCTTGGCCAGCGGAGTGACGCCGTTCTCGAGCTTGGTGTTGAACCCGATGATAACCGCCCCGCCTGTGCCAGCCATAAGCACGTCGTTTTTGGTCACGAGGCCAACCTCGGTGGAGACAATCTCGAGCTCGACCTTGGTGGTCTTGATGCCTTCGAGCACGTGGCGGACCGCCTCGGTGGAGCCGAAAACATCGGTCTTGATGATAAGCTTGAGCACCTTCGACTGGTTCGCGGCGATGTCGGCGAAAAGTTGGTCGACCGAGACGTTTTTGGGGGCGGCGGCAGCGGAGGTCTCCTCCTTTTTAATGCGGTTCTGCTCCTCCTCAGCGAGGTCTTCGGCAGCGCGGGCGTTCTTGGCGACCTTGAATTGAGCGCCGCTGTCCGGAGCGCCGGACCAACCGATGACGCGCACCGGAGCGGAGGGCGGAGCCTCCTTGATGTTGGCCCCCTTGTCGTCGAACATCGCCCGGACCTTGCACCACTGGGCTCCGCAGACGAGAGCGTCGCCGATCTTCAAAGTGCCGCGCTGGATCAGCAGCGTCGCCAGAGGACCGCGGCCGACATCGACTTGGGACTCGATGACTATGCCGCTGGCCTCGGCCTTCGGGTTGGCCTGCAGCTCCAGCACATCAGCCTGGAGGATGATCATGTCGAGCAAGTCGGTTAACCCGGTGCCCTTCAGTGCGGAAACCGGCACGGTGACGGTCTCGCCACCCCAGTCTTCGGAGGCGATGTTGCGCTCCTGCATCTGTTGCTTGACGCGATCAAGATTCGCACCCTTCACATCCATTTTGTTTACCGCGACCATGGTGGTGACGGCGGCGGATTGGGCGTGCTTGAGGGCTTCGTCGGTCTGCGGCATGAAGCCGTCGTCGGCCGCCACCACGAGGATGGCAACGTCAGTGACAGAAGCGCCCCGGGCGCGCATCTTGTTAAAAGCCGCGTGGCCTGGCGTATCGAGAAAAGTAATCTTCCGGCCGGAGTGCTCGATCTGGTAAGCACCGATATGCTGGGTGATGCCACCGGCCTCGCCGCTCGCGACGTTGGCCTTGCGGATGGCGTCCAGGAGGGAGGTCTTGCCGTGGTCAACGTGCCCAAGGATACACACCACTGGGGGACGCAGGGTGAGGTTCTTAGCCTCGTCTTCCTCGAGTTGCTTGGCCTTGGCGGCCTCCTTTTCCTTTTTGGAAACTTGGGGCGGCGGGCTCTCGCCGCGATGCTTAATCTCGAGTAGGAAACCATGTTTTTCGGCGACCTTGGCCGCCACCTGCTCGTCGATGGACTGGTTGATCGAGGCGAAAATACCCGCCTCCATCAGCTCGGAGATGAGCTTGAAGGGCCTCAAACCCAGAGTCGTCGCAAAATCGCGGACGATAATGGGTGGCTTCAGATGGATGATTTTAACCCCACCCTCCTCGGTAATGGTAGCGGCAGCGGCAGGCGCGATAGCGGTCGAGGCGAACCCCGGAGGACGTGGCGCAGCGGATGGGAAAGCCGGCAAAGCGCGCGGAGCACCAGCGGCGGGTGGTGGCGTTGGGGTCGGAGGACGGGCAGCAAGGGCAACTGGCGCGGGAGCCGAAGGCGCGATCGGGGCAGGTGCGGCGATCTTGGGACGAATCGTCGGCGAGATGGACGTGGCAGGAACCGGCGTGACCGAGGCAGGCACAGCTGGACGCAACCCAGGTGTAGACAAGCTCGGAGCCGGGCGCGGCGCGGAAAATGACGGCGGCGACGCAGGGCTTGATACCGCCGGGCGCGGGGCACTCACCGGAGGCGTGATCGCGGGCGGACGGGAAACCGGCGGAGCAGGCGGTGCACTAATGGGGCGCGGGGCACTCACCGGCGCAGGCGCTAAAGCCACGACGGGAGTAGAAACGGCAGCAGGCGCGGTCGCTTGAGCAGTGGCGACCCGGGCACTCGCGGCCTCGTCCGCCAGACGGGTGGCAGTCTCGGCGCGTTCGCGCACCACATCATCCATGGACTTCACCATCGGCACCTTGGGAGCGGAGGGCAGCGCGGATGCAGCAGGGGGCTCAACTGGGGCAACGGGCGCGACCGCCGCAGGCGACTTGGCCGCCATATACTTCTCAAACTCCTCCATGTAGATCGAGCTCAGGGTGCTGGATACGGACTTGGTGTCGGCTGACACGAACTTAAGCTCCTTCAGCAAGGCCAGCATATCCTTGCCCTCCATGTTGTAGCGTTTGGCGAATTCGTGGATGCGGATGCTCATTCGGGCGGCGGGCGTTGGAGGGATGAAGTAAGGTAAAACGGAGGGATCAGGCGCCGGCCACGGTTTGCATCACGGCGGCGGCTTCCTCGGAGGAGAAGCCGGCCTCGACTAAAGCATCCGCATCCACGCCTTCGAAGGCAGCGGGCGAATTGATGCCAATCGCGACAAGGCGCTCAGCCAAGAGCTTTTCGAGACCGAAGGCCAACACGAGCGACTTCACCGCTTGGGCGCGAGGATCCACAATCTCGTTCTTGTGTTCCTCAATATCGATGCGCCAGCCGATGAGACGGGAGGTCAGGCGGGCGTTTTGGCCCTTCTTGCCGATAGCAATAGCCAGATCCTCTGTGGCGACGCGCAAAAGGATGCGCTTGCTGCGTTCATCCAACACGATGTCGCGCGGCACCGCAGGCTTCAAAGCCCCCAGCACCATCTGCTTAGGATCGGCGAACCAGTTGATGATATCCACCTTCTCGCCATTCAACTCGCGCACAATGGTCTTCACCCGAGCGCCGCGAGCGCCGACGCAGGCGCCCACCGGATCGACCTTAGGGTCGGTGCTGGTGACTGCGATCTTGGTGCGGTAGCCGGGCTCGCGGGCGAAGGCCTCGATCTTAACGGTGCCATCAGCGATCTCGCCCACCTCGACCTCAAACAAACGGCGCACAAATTTCGGGCTGCCGCGGGAGAGGATGAGCTCAGGCCCGCGCGGCGTGCTCTCGATGGCAAGTAACAGAGCCCGGATGCGGTCACCAGGTTGGTATTCTTCGCCAGGCACCTGCTCGCGACCAGGCAAGACGGCCTCGGACTTGCCGAGATCAATGTAAATGTCGTTGCGCTCTTTACGGCGCACGGTGCCGGTCACGATGTTGCCAACGCTGTCTTTGTAGTCGTCGTAAATGCGGTCTTTTTCAAACTGCCGTAGTTTTTGCATTACCGCCTGCCGGGCGGTCTGGGCAGCGATGCGACCGAGCTCAGCGGGATTGATCTCCTTGTCCACGGTCTCGCCGATTTGCACGCCGGCGCGGAGGGCTTGGGCCTTCTCCACATGGATTTCCTGACGAGGGTCGCTGACCGAGTCGACCACCTTCAAGACCGCCCAAGCCTTAAGTTGCCCGTTTTTGGGGCTGATTTCGATTTTCAGCTCCTGCCCGGAATTCACCCCCCGGAGGGCGGCGGCCTTGATGGCGTTAATGATCGCCGCAATCATGTCGGCGCGCGCGATGCCCCGTTCCTTCTCCATGTATTCTAGGACGGCGAGGATTTCTTGGCTCATGTGTTTCGAGTATTAGGGGGAAAAAAAAAGCGGGCCGAAAGGCCCACTTCTTGAAAAGTGAACTGTGATTGAGTCTAGCAGTAAGCGAAACGAGCAAAACTCTGTCAAGCCCCGCGCCCGCCCCGCGCAGCCACCGCGGCCAGCCACCCGAGTAGACCTTGCAAATGCCCCTGCGCCAGTGGCGCTTCGGGAGCCCCGCCAACCTCGAATTCCCGCGCCAACCGCAATAATTCCTCAGGCGCATCCCCCGGATTCCACGCCCGCCAACGCGCCGCCCAACCTGAACCCGCCAGTGGCGCGCCGGCACCAAACCGCGCCGCCAATAAGGGCAGAACCGCATCACAAATCCAGGTGTCAAAGCGAGTGCCGGCCAAAACGCCGCCGCAAACACCCTGCGAAAGTATCCGACGGGCCAAGCCGATTCCCAGTTCCCTGCGTCTAAGGCGTAAGTCCGCCATACCACATACAACAGGCTCAACCACCGCCCACTCCGCGCCGATCTCCGCCAAACGCTCGGGCCAGTGCGGGCACGCCGCAACCCACTCCGCATACTGTGCCAGCCGCAACCGAGGCCGGTTAGCCGGTCTCACCCCGGCGCTTTGCCAAGGCTCCGCCGGCGCGTCCCAAGCGGCCTCGACCGTCACCTCTGCCGCTCGCCACGCCGCTAGCGGCCAGCACTCGGCCACCGCCAGCATCGGCAAGCGATTAGCCCGATACCCCAGGACTTCCAAAGTCGCCTGATGGCAAGCCTGCTCCCAACCCAGCCGACCGAGTCGCTCCGCCGCGATGCGGACCTTGTTGAGCCAACGGCGCTCCGCATAACGTTCCAGCTCGACCCGCAAAACCGCCGGAGGAATCCCTGCCAGTTGTTCGCGCAAAAGACTGTAGGGCCGGCCCGCAATGCCCTCGACCGCCGCCTCCTCCGCGTAAGCCTCCAGATCGCGCTCCAACCGCGGCAACAACTCGAGGATGGGGATGCGCCGCCCCGACGCGCCCGCCGTCCACTCGCGCATTGAAGGAAAGAGCACCACGTGGAGGACCACGCCGTCATAGGCGGGATCGACCGAATGACCGTGAGCATCCCAATCCGCAGCCCGCAAGTGCACCTCGATCGGGCCTCGGAATAGCTGCCGCGCCGCCCCCTCCCCCACTTCGATCTCGGCATCGGCAAAATCCGGCCCGGCGAGCCGATTCCAGCGCCCCCGCCGCCGCAAGCACAGCGCGCGTCCGTCTCTTAGGCGAAGACCCCGATGGTCAAAATCACCACGCGCCCAAATGCGCTGCAGCAGCTTTTCTGGAAACGAGAACACCCCGTGTAAGCCGGCCAGTTCCGCCACGGCATCCGCTGGACAGTCAGCACTCACCGCCCCGCCCCTCCCCGCCGCCAGCCGCGTTCCGTCTCCGCATTGCCCCGCGCGACCGCGCGCGCTTGCCGAGTATCGGCTGCTTCGATACGCTTAGCCAATTCTTCCGGATCGCACCAAACCGCGCCGGCCGCCTCCACCGTGGCACGCTCCGCCTGGTCCGCTGTCGCGACTAGGCAGGACGCCGGCTCGTCAGCCCTACCCACCAGTTGCTCGATAATGTCGTCCGCCGTCGCCCCTGCCGGGGTATGGACGCAGGCGAAGTTCTGTGAATCCCCGACCGCTTCGACCCGCAGCTCCTCGCCGCGCCCGTCGAAAACTACCGTCACGCGCCACGCTGAAAAATCGTGCAACACCGCCACCCGGCGCAAAAGCAACGCCTTGGCCGCCTCGCGGTCGCGACGCGCCAGCGCCCGCGTGTCCGGCCACGCTTGGACCACGTTGGATCCATCGACGAGCAGATGCGTGAGGATTTCCGGCATGGGGTAGGTTTTACCACGTCCACGCTCGCCTCCGGTCTTTGCTGCGGCAAGACCGGAAGCGCTTGCGAAGCACATGACCACGGGCCTGACTCAGGCCATGAATCCTTCCTCGTTAGGAAAATTAATCGGCGCCGTTATTCTGATTCTCGTGCTGGTCATAGCTGCCTCACAGTCGACTTATGTGGTCGAACCCGGCACGCGAGGCGTGCTGGTGACCCTAGGAAAGGTTTCCCCCGCGCCGCTGACAGAGGGTTTTGGCACCAAGTCCCCTTTTATTTCTCACGTCCAGACGGTGGTCATCCGCCAGCAAACCCGCGACCTGCCCGCGGAGTGTTATTCATCTGATCTCCAGCAGGTGAATATCCAGCTGCGCGTGCTCTTCCGCATTCCCGAGGGCTCGGTGGTGAAGATATATCAGGATTACGCCGGCGATCCCTTTGACAGCCTCGTCGCCCCGCGCGTGCAGGAAGCCCTGAAAGAGGTCACCGCCATGCAGAGCGCCGAGCAGATCGTGAAAAAACGCGAAGAAATCAAAACCCACGCCCTCGCCTCCACCCGCGATAAGTTGAAAACCCTGCTCACCATCGAGGACATCGTCTTGGAAAACATCACCCTCTCGAAGGAACTGGAGACCGCCATCGAGTCGAAAATGGTGCAGGAGCAGGAGGCCGCCAAAGCCCGCTTCACCCAGTTAAAGTCCCAAATCGAGGCCGATACCGCGATCATCAAGGCCAAGGGCGAGGCCGAGGCCATCCGCATCCGTGGTGAAGCCCTGCGCGACACGCCGGGGCTGATCCAGCTCCAGATCGTGGAAAAATGGGATGGCCGGGCACCCCTCGTAATCGGTGGGGGCGCCGGCGGGGAAAACGCCGGGACCAATTTCATCCTCCCGCTCAACACCCTGCCGGCCGCCCCCGTTGGCGTCACCCCAGCCGCCCGCCATTAAGCCTCCGCTGCGATGCGCAACGTGACCCCGCAAGAACCCCGTCCACCTCGGATTTTCCGCGCCCTCACGTTAACGGCCGCCGTGGTGGCGGTAGCCCTGCTCTGCCTGCTTTTTCCGCGCCTGCTGGCCTTCGTCGAACTGGCCGCCCGAGAGCTGCGCTACCTTTGGTGGCTGGTGCTGCTCGCCGCGGTGGGTGGCTATTTTTTCTTTTTCTTCGGACGGAAAAAATAACCCTCGCCCGCCGTGCTCCCCACCCCCGGCGTCCTGTGCATTCCCGCCTTTCGTGAAGCGAACCGACTGCCCGCCTTTCTCGACGGGCTGGTCGCCACGCTCGCGCCGAGCCCGCATCCCGTCCTGATCCAG
>RGVP01000071.1 GCA_010027235.1 bacterium | reverse complement strand
TTCGTCGAGAAAATCGACTACGCCAGCCTCCGCGATTTCATCGTCTACATCGATCAACCTGTCGCCGAGATCACACCGGGCGCTCCTTCACTTGCTGCGGTAACGACCCAAAAAAACGCCAACTTCGAACCCCACGTGCTGCCAGTCGCCGTGGGCACCACGGTGCGCTGGCCCAATGATGACGATATCTACCATAACGTCTTCTCCATGTCGGACACGAAGGAGTTCGACCTTGGTTATTACAAAAAAGACAAGACCCCCGAGCTTGTTTTCGATAAGGTGGGCCGGGTGGACGTTTTCTGCGCTATTCACTCGAAGATGCACTGCATCATTCTGGTGTTGCCAAACGCTTTCTTCGCGGCCGCCGACGTCCGCGGTCGCTACCAAATTCGCGATGTCCCCGCAGGCACCTACCGAGTCCGCGCCTGGCATGAACGTCTGCCCAGCCGCACTCTCAGTGTAACGGTGCCCGCCGAAGGCGAAGTGCACGTCGATTTCCTGCTCGGCCTTGCGGCCCTGCCCAAATCCTAACGATGCCACCCGCCCGACGCCGCCTCCGAATCGGTTTGCAGACCAAGGTGGTGACGCCGGTGCTTGCCCTACTCATCCTCCTGCCTGCCTTCACGCTGCTGACCGTTGACCGCCGAATTAGTGCGAAGAGCCGAGACGAGGCCGAGGCCGCCCTGAGCATTTCACGAGATTACCTACTTAAGTCCCTAGCCAACCACGCCGTGGCGCTGATTGCCAGAAATCAGAATTTCCTCAACGATACACGCTTCCAAAACATCGTTCGGCTTGGCGACGACGCCACCACCCGCGCTTTCCTGCGCGACCTACTGGATGAACTGAGCGGGGACACCGAGTTAGTCGCACTGCTCTACAAGGACGAACCAACAGCCATCACCGCGCGCAGAGTGCCGGACTTACCACAGGATGAACTTATCCGCGCCTCGTCCACCGCCATGGCCGGGGCCCGAGCCGGTGAACCATCCTCAATTACCGTATGCATTGGCACCCAAGCCTACGAAGTGGTCGCGCTGCCCGTTGCTGTGCCCGAGCGCGGCCCAGCCGGTGTGCTCCTCGTCGCCGTGCATATTAACCAAAGCACCCTGATTGCTCTCAAGCCACCCCGCACCGAGGTAATCCTAGTCTGCTCCAAAGGCGTGGCGGCCTCTTCCTTGCACAATGTCCGCACCGAGGAGGCCGCGCTGGCGCTGGCGCGCACGCCCACACCAGAGGCGGACGCCGCTACGCTCACCGTCATCGATGGAGAGCGATTTCTTGGGCTGGCCGCCGCCTACGGCGAAAAAAATCAGGGCGAAGAGCTGCACTTTGTCCTTTTTTCCAACTACGAATCGCGTGTGGATGAAATCATGCGTAACCGCATCACGCTCATTACTATCAGCGTGATCGGATCCGCCCTTGGCTCCATCATCGTATGGTTCGCCATCCGCCGCCTCACCCGTCCGCTCCGTGCGCTGCGCGACAGTGCGGAGGCCATCGGCCGCGGCGATTTCTCCCGCCGCATCGAACGCTTCTCAAACGACGAGTGCGGTGATCTCGCCGAAGAATTCAACCGCATGACCGCCTACCTCCAGACCTCGCGACCAGCAACAACTGATCCAAAGAGAAAAACTCTCTGCCGTCGGTCAGTTCGTCGCAGGAGTAGCCCACGAGTTAAACAACCCCCTCACCTCAGTCGTTGGCTTCGCCGAGTTGCTCCAGACAAATGGCGTGGATGAACGCACGAAAGCACACCTCGAACGTATTGTGCAAAGCGCCCACCGCTGCCATAAAATCGTGCAGAGTCTCTTGGGCTTCGCTCGCCAGCACCAACCCGAACGGAAGTTAGTGTTGCTGCACAATATCGTCGAAGAAGTGCTCCAAATCATGGCCTACGACCTGCGCACTGGCAACGTGGAGGTGAGGCAGGACTTCCCGCCTACCCTCCCCCCCATACTCGGGGACGCCCACCAGCTACAGCAGGTATTCATCAATATTCTCAGCAACGCCCGGCAAGCCATGGAGCCATTGCGCAAAAAGGGCCAAATCACCGTCCGCACTCGCGTCACTGGAAAAATGGTCGAAATCGAATTTGAGGACAATGGCCCCGGCATTCAACCGGATCACCTCGCGAAGCTCTTCGATCCTTTCTTCACGACCAAACCCATCGGCAAAGGCACCGGTCTTGGTCTAAGCCTTTGCTACGGCATCGTGCAAGAACACGGAGGACGCATCTCCGCCCGAAGCGAGCCGGGTAAGGGAGCAACTTTCATCATTAGCCTGCCCGCTGCCGATGCCCAGCAGCTGAGCGCCGCCTCCATGATCCAAGCCGCCACGGCCTCTCCTTTTCCTAATGCGGCCGCCTGCAGCCGACGAATCCTCGTGGTCGACGACGAACCCTGGATTCTTGAACTCACCGCCGAACTGCTCCGCCGCGAAGGCTACCGGGTTGATGTCGCCGAGACCGGTCAGCGCGCGCTGGATCTGCTCGAGCGGGAAAAATATGATCTTATCGTATCCGACTGGCGGATGCCCGGCCTGAATGGCATCGGTCTATACGAATACCTGACCGCCCGAGACCCAGCCGCCGGACGCCGCATGCTGATCATGACGGGCGACGTGATCAATGAGACCCTGCAAGAGTTCCTCAGTGCCAACCGGCTAATAAAACTAAGCAAGCCCTTCTCTATTATCGAATTCCGCGCCGCTGTAGCCCGAATGCTAGCTGCCGCCACCTAAACTAGCAGCTTTCTCCGCGGGGCCTACTTAAGGCGCCGAGCGCCTCCAAGAGTCACACTTTTCTCGCGGGGATTGGCTAAACGGGACTCAGCATGGAAGTGCCAAAGTCAGTCACGGGTCGATTGGCTGTTCCACCAAGTGGGGTCGGGCTGCCAGTCTGGCTGGAGTAGTGCCGCATGTTCTTTTTCTAGGCGTTCTTTCTGTTTACGCGCAGCCTGCTGTTTTTGATCCGCCCAGGCCGCCTCGTAATCAGGGTTGGGCAAGGGGAGCCGTGCGTTGGTTTGGGTGAGCCATGTTTGCAGCTCCGCCCAAAGCTCCGACGTGAGCACGGTTTCTAGGGAAGCTAGGTCTCGTTGTTCGCCGATGTCGGTAGCGAGGTGGTAAAGCTCGTGGTGCCCGTCTTCCCAGAAATGAATGAGTTTCCAATCCCCTCGACGGATGCTGGAGGAAGGTTCTCCGCCCTGATTGCCGTAGTGTGGATAATGCCAGAAAAGCGCACGAGGAGCGATGGCGCCGCCACGAAGCAAGGGCAACAGACTCACGCCGTCCACGGGCTGAGACGGCGGCGGCACCACTCCGGCCAAGTCGAGCAGGGTGGGGAAAAAATCGATACCGCTAACCGGAGTCTCGCAAGTCGAGCCGGGGCGGGTATGGCCGGGGGCCTTTATGTAATAAGGCACTCGGACGCCCCCTTCCCACTGGCGCCCCTTGCCGCCGCGATAGGGCAAAAGTGAGGAACTGTAACTATCGCCAGATGTTACACCGCCGTTATCGCTGGTAAAAACAATGACGGTATTATCGGCCAGGCCGAGCTCGTCGATTTTTCGCAAGACGCTGCCGACAGCGTCATCCATTTCCTCGATCAGACCGGCGTAGATGGGGTTATCCTGAACCTGGCGCACAGGAAGGGTGCGGTCGATGATGAAGCGCTCAGCGGGCGCAGGCTGGACAGCCGCTTTCACGCGAAATTTTTCCCACCGCGCTTTGGTGGTTTGAATCGGAGCATGCACGGCGTAAAAAGACAGGTAGGCGAAAAAGGGGTGCGTAGCATTTTGCTCAATAAAACGGATGGTCTCGTCGGCAAGGCGTTGGGTAAGCGACTGGCCATCGGGACCGCTTGGTAAGCGCGGGTTTTCCCAGGGCGCATAGTAGCCGCCTTTGCCGCCCGTGGGGCCACCGGCATCCCAACCGCCCTGATTGATGTCGAAACCACGGTTTTCGGGCCACGCGTCCTCGCCTCCGAGGTGCCACTTTCCGGCGAAAAAAGTCACGTAACCCACCTGCTTGAGCGCAGCTGGCAGAGTAGTATCCGCCGGAAGGTTTCGCACGTAATCGGGCACGAGTAGCTTGGTTTGACGTTCGCGCGCGAACTTCGCCCCCACATCCTGGCCGATCCAGTTGGTGATGCCGTGGCGGGTAGGGTATTGACCGAGGAGAATACTGGCCCGCGAAGGGCTGCAGACGGAGCAGGCAGCATAACCCTGGGCGAAACGCATACCACTGCGGGCGAGGGCGTCGATATGGGGGGTTTCGTAAAAGGCACTGCCTTCAAGGCCGACGTCCTTGATGCCGTAGTCATCCGCGAGGATAAATAGGATATTGGGTCGAGCCGACCGAGGTGCACCAAAGGCGATCAGAGGCACTAGGAAAAGCATGCCCCAAATAGTTGAACGGTTAAACTTCATTCGGGGTAATCGCCCAAAGGGGGTGCGCGGTTGAGCGGGGCATTTAAAACGATAAAATGCAATGAATGGCGGCCTGACATCAATCAGGCGATATCGACCACAATAAGAACTAAAAGCCCCGCCGCGCTTTCGCGCGAGCGGGGCTCGGTCTCCAGAAAGGCCGAGCTGGAGCTCGGCGTTCCCTATGGGCTTACTTCTTCTTCGCAGCAGCGCGCTTCTCCTCGATCGCGGCTTGGGCGGCGGCGAGGCGGGCGACGGGCACGCGGTAAGGTGAGCAGGAGACGTAGGTCAGGCCGACCTTGTGGCAGAACTTGACGGAATCGGGGTCGCCGCCGTGTTCGCCGCAGATGCCGAGCTTGATGCCGGGGCGGGTCTGGTTGCCGCGCTCGCAGGCAATCTTCACCAACTGACCGACACCGGTCTGGTCGATCGAGGCGAAGGGGTTCTTCTTTACGATCTCATTCTCGGTGTAGGCGCCCAGGAAGGAGCCGGAGTCGTCACGCGACATGCCGAGGCAGGTCTGGGTGAGGTCGTTGGTGCCGAAGCTAAAGAACTCGGCGGTCTGGGCGATCTCGTCAGCCGTCAGGGCGCCGCGCGGGATCTCGATCATGGTGCCGACGGAGTAGGCGATCTTCACCTTTTTTTCCTTCTGCACCAGAGCGGCGACCTCGTGGACAATGGCGGTCTGGAGATCGAGCTCCTTCTTGAAGCCGACCAGCGGGATCATGATTTCGGGCTTGGCCTTGAAGCCGGCCTTGGTCGCATCCGCGGCCGCCTCGAGCACGGCACGGGCCTGCATGCGGGTGATTTCGGGGAACTTGATGCCGAGGCGACAACCGCGGAAGCCGAGCATGGGGTTGAACTCGTGCAGCTCGTGCACGCGGGCCATGATCTTCTCCACGGAGACGCCGATCTTCCTGGCGAGGTCCATCTGCTGCTCCTTGGAATGAGGCAGGAACTCATGCAGGGGCGGATCGAGGAAGCGGATGGTAGCAGGGAAGCCCTTTAGCGCCTTGAAGATACCGTAGAAGTCATCGCGCTGGTAGGGGAGGAGCTTGGCCAAGGCGGCCTCGCGGTCGGCGAGGTTGTCGGCCAAGATCATCTCGCGCATGGCATCGATGCGGTCGCCTTCGAAGAACATGTGCTCGGTGCGGACAAGGCCGATACCGACAGCGCCGAAGGCGATGGCTTGGCGGGCTTGCTCAGGGGTATCGGCGTTGGTGCGGACGCTGAGTTTGGTGCTCTGTTCGCACCACTTCATCAGCTGCACATAATTCCTATACTTCTCCGTCTTCTGAGCAACTTTATCGTTGGAGAGGAGACCAGAGATGATCTCGGAGGGGGCGGTCTTGATCTGGCCAGCGTAGACGAGGCCGGAGGTGCCGTCGATGGAGAGGAAATCGCCTTCCTTGAAAGTATGGCCATCAATGGTGGCGGTCTTCGCATCATAATCGATGGTGACGCCGGCGGCGCCACACACGCAGACCTTGCCCATCTGACGGGCGACAAGGGCGGCGTGAGAGGAAACGCCACCACGAGCGGTGAGGATGCCCTCGGCGGCAATCATACCGCGTAGATCCTCAGGGGAGGTCTCAACACGAACGAGGAGAACTTTTTCGCCCTTCTCTGCAGCCTGCACGGAGCGGTCGGCGTTGAAGTAAATCTTGCCGGTGGCAGCGCCGGGGCCGGCGGGGAGGCCAGTGGCGATTACCTTAGCCTTCTTGACCTCGGAGAGATCGAAAATCGGGGCGAGGAGTTGCTCGAGTTGGTCGGCCGGGTTGCGAAGCACGGCGGTCTCCCAATCGATGAGCTTCTCTTTGACCATGTCGGCAGCGAACTTCAGGCCTGCGGCGGCGGTGCGCTTGCCGTTGCGGGTCTGGAGCATAAACAACTTGCCCTCCTGGATGGTGAACTCGACGTCCTGCACATCCTTGAAGTGCTTCTCGAGCGTGGCGCGAACTTTGAGGAGCTCGGCGTAGCTCTTGGGCATGACATCCTTAAGCTTGAGCACGGGCTCAGGGGTGCGGACGCCGGCGACGACGTCTTCGCCCTGGGCGTTGACGAGAAACTCGCCGTAAAACTCGTTGGTGCCATTGGCGGGATTGCGGGTGAAAGCGACACCGGAGCCGGAGGTCTCACCGGTGTTGCCGAAGACCATGGCCTGGACGTTAACGGCGGTGCCCCACTCGGTGGGAATGTTATACTTGCGGCGATAGACGCACGCGCGGTCATTCATCCAGGAGCCGAAGACGGCGCCGGCGGCGCCGCGGAGCTGATCCCAAGCATTGTTCGGGAAAGCTTTGCCGGTGCGGGCCTTCACGAGGGCCTTGAAACGCTTGATGAGCTCCTGCTGGTCGGCGGCGGTGAGTTTGGAGTCCTCGATGTCGCCGTGGTAGGCCTCGTGTTTAAACAAGTGAATAGTGTGCTCAAAGGGATCGTGGTCTTCGCCTTCGCGTTTCTGCACGCCCATAACGACGTCACCATACATCTGAATGAAGCGGCGGTAGCAATCATAGGCAAACCGAGCGTTGCCGGTGGCCTTCTCGAGCGCGACGACGGTCTCGTCGTTGAGGCCGAGGTTGAGGATGGTATCCATCATACCGGGCATGGAGTCACGGGCGCCGGAGCGCACGGCCACGAGAAGGGGCATGCCGGTCTTGGCGCCGAAGGTGGTGCCCATGATCTTCTCCATGTTCTTCACGCCGGCTTCCATCTCGGCCTGGAGAGAGGCGGGATAGGTCTTCTTATTGGCGTAGTAGTAGGTGCAGACCTCGGTGGTGATGGTGAAGCCGGGAGGCACGGGCAGGCCGATGCGGGTCATCTCGGCAAGGTTAGCGCCCTTGCCGCCCAGGAGGGCTTTCATGGAACCGTCGCCGTCGGCTTTGCCGGCGCCCCAGGTATAAACGTATTTGGGGCTCTTGCCGGACTTCTTGGCGGCAGGAGCGGATTTCTTGGCGAGATCGAAGCCTTTGGAGGCTTTCGAGGCGGGTTTCTTGGTGGCTTTGGCCATGTGGTGTGGTGGGTCTAGGGAAGGAGTTTTCGGCGGCCCGGGGTGGGGCGCGCAAAGACGTAACTCAAGACGCGGCGGGCGGCGGGTGTCAACGACAGGGGCGCGGACGATACACAAGAGGAGGGTTGAAAAGCGCCGCGCGGACGGCTTGCTCGGCGGCCTGTGAACGAAAACCGCTCCCCCGCCGATGTCCTCGACGACGCCGATTCCGTGGACGCGGACGCCGCTCCGGATCCGCGCGAGAAGCCGATGGGGTTCCTCGAACACCTTGAAGAACTGCGCTGGACCCTAGTAAAGTGCGCTATCGTCTTGGCAGTTGCGGCGACAGCAGTCGGCTATTTTCTTAAGGAGTTCAACGCTGTGCTGCTCTGGCCGCTACGGCACGTGCAGGCGGAACGTGCAGGCCTGACTTTGGAGCTCAGCACGCGTAGCGTAATGGAAAGCTTCGGAATCATCATCCAACTCTGCGGCTGGGGCGGGCTCGCGCTCGCGGCGCCGTTCATGTTGTATTTTATAGGTCAGTTCGTTGCGCCCGCCCTGAATGAAAAGGAGCGAAGATTGATCCTGCCTTCAGGATTCAGCGCATTTGTGCTCTTCATACTAGGCTCAGCCTTCGGCTTTCTCTTGCTAGTCCCTAGCACGCTGCGCGTATCGCTAGAAATCAATGACCTCCTGGGTTTTTCCACCACCTGGACGCCCGACAGCTACTACTCGCTGCTCACCTGGTTAGTGCTCGGGGTGGGGCTCGCCTTCGAATTCCCCTTGCTGATCGTGATCGCCATCTACTTTGGCCTGCTGCGGGTGGAAACCCTGCGCAAGTTTCGCCGCCATTCGGTCGTGGCTATCTTCATAATCGCGGCGATAGTCACACCCACGCCGGATCCGTTCACCCAGACGATGTTCGCCGTTCCGCTCTACGTGCTCTTCGAACTCGCCGTGCTGGTGGGTGCACGGGTGCAAGCACGACGAGACGCACGCCTCGCCGCCGAGGATATTGCCTAAGAAGTGGCAAACGCAGGCTAAACCTCAGGTAAAACGCCGCGCAACACAGCGTCATCCAGCATCGCTAGGGCATGCGCCCAAACCGCCTGCGCGCCGTCCTGAGCGTGCTGATTGCGGGCAACGACCTTGGCGCGGGTGACGCCGTGTTCGCGCCATTTTGCTCCGTCGGTGAGGATGTTCAACAACACGGGTTGCAGCCGGTCGACCGCCGCTGCGAAACGGGCCTCGGGGGTGATGCGCGCCTCGAATTCTTCCCAACAGGCGCGCAATTCCGCGCCTTGGCCTGCGGGCAGGAGCCCAAAAATCCGGTCAGCGGCACGGGCCTCGCGCTCGGCTTGCCCAACCATGCCGGCGGTGTCGTAGGCGTAGGTGTCTCCCGCATCAATCTCAACCAGATCGTGGATGATTAACATGCGCAGCACACGGGCTAGGTCGACTGGGACGTTGCTGTGTTCGGCCAGCGTTATTGCCATCAAACAAAGGTGCCAGGAGTGCTCCGCGTCATTTTCGCGGCGACGACTGGCTGGCAGGAGGGTCTGGCGTTTGATTTCGGATAGCTTCAGGCACTCGGCCAAGAAGGCGTATTGCTGCTGAATGCGTGTCATGGCTGGTCAAGGCTAGGCGGGGTCTATGGGCGGGCCGAGCTTTTACTTGCCCGCCGGGGCCGGGAGGCGTTGCCTAGACCCTTTTCCCTCCCATGAAAATCCTCGTCGCCGACAAGATCTCGCCCACGGGCGTCGCCTACCTGCGCCAGCAGCCGGGCTTTGAAGTCATCGAGGCCTACGGCTCCTCGCCTGAAAAGATTATCGACCTAGTCAAGGACGTCCACGCCATCGCCGTCCGCTCGGAGACGAAGATCTCCCGCGCGGTGTTCGCTGCCGCCCCGCACTTGAAGGTCGTCGGCCGTGCCGGCGTCGGCGTGGACAACGTCGACGTAGAGGCAGCTACCGAGCACGGCGTGGTCGTGATGAACACCCCTGCCGGGAATACCATCGCCACCGCCGAGCTCACGTTTACCCACATCCTGCTCGGCGCCAGACCCGTGGCCCTAGCCGCCGCGTCCATGCGCGAGGGCAAGTGGGACCGCAAGACTCTCTCCGGCGTTGAGCTTTTCAAAAAGACCCTTGGTATCGTCGGAATGGGCCGCATCGGCGGCGAGGTCGCCAAACGCGCGCTGGCCTTCGGCATGAAGGTCGTCGCCTATGATCCCTACCTCGCCCCCAGCCGCGCAAAGGCCATGGGCGTGGAGGCCGTAAGCCTGGATGAACTACTACCCCAGGCCGACTACATCACGGTCCACATGCCACTGACTACCGAGACCACTCACATGATCGATGAGGCCGCCCTCGCGAAGTGCAAAAAAGGTGTGCGGCTCTTTAACTGCGCCCGTGGCGGCATTATTAAAGAAACCGCCCTGCTCGCCGGCCTGAAGAGTGGCCACGTGGCCGCCGCCGGCTTGGACGTATTCGAGGAGGAGCCCCTCACCAAGGACAGCGAGTTCCGCAGTCTTCCCAACGTCACGCTGACCCCGCACCTCGGCGCCTCCACCGCCGAAGCCCAAGAATCGGTCGGCATCGAGATCGCCGAGCAAATCGCCGACGTTCTTCTGCACGGCGCAGTCCGCAACGCTGTTAACCTGCCGTCCATGGACGCCGCCGCCGCCAAGGTGATCGCGCCCTACCTCGACCTCGCCGCCAAGCTCGGCACTCTCGTCCAGCAGATCGCACCCAAGCAGATCGCCAAACTCCGTGTAACTTATCAGGGCAAGGTAGCCGAATTCGACGTCAACGCCATCACCCGCGCCCTCCAGCGCGGCTTCCTTCGCCGCATCAGCGGCGACGGGGTGAACGCGGTCAACGCCCCCACCTATATCCAGCGCCTCGGCCTCGCCTTCGAAGTGGTAAAGTCCACCGACGCCGGCGACTACACCGACTTGATCCAGCTCGAGGCCACCGCCGGCGACGGCACCGTGCACAGCGCCAACGGCACCCTCATCGGCAAGGCTAACGCCCCCCGCATCGTCGGCATCAACGGCCGCGAGGTCGAGGTCGCCGCCGAGGGCTCGCTCCTTGTCCTGGAAAACAACGACCAGCCTGGCATGGTCGGCGCGGTTGGCACCCTCCTCGGCAACGACGGGGTCAACATCGCCGACATGTCGCTCTCCCGCCTCACCCCCGGCGGCACCGCCTACATGGTGGTGCGCGTTGACCACGAACCTAGCGCCTCCGCCCGCGACGCGATCAAGGCCAACTCCGCGATCAAACTGGCGAAATTCGTGCAGCTCTGAGCGCCGCGCACCGCCCCGCGCGGTAGCGAGTAGTGAGTAGCGGGTAGCGAGCATTTTCAAAACGCCCATCCGCCATGAGTCATTTCAGACTTCTACTCGCTACTCACTACCCGCTACTCGCTACTTTTTCCCAGCCATGCTGATCCCCCTTCTCCTCGCCGCCTTCGCCGGCTACCTGCTGGGCTCCTTGCCCTTCGGGTGGTTGATCGCGCGCAGGTTCGGGATCAACATTTTCGAGCACGGCTCAAAAAACCCCGGAGCGACAAATGTGAAGCGCGTGCTTGGCGGCCTCTTTGGGAAAAAAGGCAAACGCGCCGGCGATCTGGCGTTTTTCCTCGATGCGCTGAAGGGTGCCGCGGCGGTTGGCGTGGCAAAGGCCTTCGCCGCGGGCTGGATTTCTCAGCCCACCGGCTCCGCGTCGCCCGAGGCCATGGCCATCACCGGCTTGGTGTTCGCCCTGATCGGCCACAGTTTTAGTTTTTGGACGCGTTTCAAAGGCGGCAAAGGCGTTGCCACGTCCGCCGGTGGCTTGATTGTGCTGCTGCCCTTGCCGACGCTGCTCGCCCTCTTAGCTTGGGTGACGGTGTTTCAGGTTTCGCGCTACGTGTCGCTGGCCTCGATCGTCGCCTCCGTAGTGCTGCCCGCCGCGGCGTGGCTTCTTCATGAATCAACCGCCTTCTCAGTCCTAGCCAGCATCCTGGGGGTATTCGTGATCCTGCGCCACTTCGCCAACATAACACGTCTCCTGAACGGCACCGAAAATAAATTCGCCAAGAAAGGAGCGAGTAGCGGGTAGTGAGTAGCGAGCATTCCCGAAGCCACCCACCGACCCCTTGGTTCTACTTGCTACTCGCTACCCGCTACTCACTACCTCCCCTTCCCTTCCCATGAGCACCGCCCCCGTCATCCACATCGGCATCTGCGGCCTCGGCACCGTCGGCCAGGGTGTCTGGAAACACATCGAGCGCGCCCTGCCCGACCTCGAGGCCCGCCTCGGCGCCCGCCTTGTGCTCGCCCGCGCCTCCGTCCGTGATCTCGACAAGAAACGCGATGTCCGCCTGAAGGCCGACCAACTCACCACCGATCCCCTCTCCATCGCTACCGACCCCTCCATCCAGATCGTATGCGAACTGATCGGCGGCACCGGAATCGCCCGTAAACTCACCCTCGAAGCCCTTAAACGCGGCAAAACGGTGGTCTCCGCCAACAAGGCCCTACTTTGCGCCCACGGCCCAGAACTATTCGCCACCGCCAGCAAACACGGCGGGCGTTTCTTCTTCGAAGCCTCAGTCGCCGGAGGCATCCCAATAATTAAGGCCTTAAGGGAAGGCCTAGTAGCCAATCGTTTCCGCCGTATTTATGGCATTCTGAACGGCACCTGTAACTACATCCTTACTCGCATGGAACGCGAGGGACTGCCCTACCCCGTGATTCTGAAGGAGGCTAAGGAACTCGGCTACGCCGAGGCCGACGAGTCGCTCGACGTCGAGGGCTGGGATACCGCCCACAAGGCCTCCGTGCTCGCCTACCTGGCGCATGGCACCTGGGTGCGCACCTCAAAAATGGTCGTCGAAGGCATCACCGCGCTCACCCAAGCCGACCTCGCCTACGCCCGTCAGAACGGTTACGCGATCAAGCTGCTCGCCGTCATCGAGCGCGACCTCGAACGCAACGTCCTGTCCGTAGGCGTCTACCCTGCCCTGCTCCCGCTTACAAAGGCCATCGCCAACGTGAACGAGGTTTACAACGGCATCTCGGTCTCCGGCGATGTGGTCGGGGAAACCACCTACATCGGCCGCGGCGCTGGCCAAGATCCCACCGCCAGCGCCGTGATCGGCGATATCATCGACGCCGCCACCCAGCTCGTG
>RGVP01000008.1 GCA_010027235.1 bacterium | reverse complement strand
AGGTCACGGCGACGGTCACGAATCCGAACTACACCGGCAGCGCCTCGCAGACGTTTATTATTTCCAAGGCCACGCCTGCTATCACTTGGCCCGCTCCAGCCGCGATCAGTTACGGCACGGCGATCTCGGCCGCCCAGCTCAATGCCAGCACCAGTGTGGCCGGCGCCTTCGTCTACACTCCTGGTGCCGGTGCAAATTTAGCGGCGGGGCTCCGCACTCTGCAGGCTGTCTTCACCCCCTCAGACACTGGTAATTACAACACCGTCACTGCCAGCGTGCCACTGCAGGTGACCACCACCGCGCGACCGATCGCGCTGCTGGCGCCTCCTGATTTAACTTATGACGGCAACGCAAAGGCATACGCGGTTTCCCAAAATGCCTACGTCTCAGCCGGGGCTAATCACGCTCTCGTGCTCAAGGCCGACGGCACCGTGGTGGCTTGGGGCCGCAATAACTCGGGCCAGACCAATGTGCCTGCCGGGCTAGGTGGGGTCGTCCAGGTGTCGGCCGGCTCGGACCATTCGGTGGCGGTGCGGTCGAATGGCACACTCGTCGGCTGGGGATCCAACAGTTATGCCCAGTGCACCGGCCCCACGGTCATACCGGTCGTGACCAAGCCGGATGGTTCTCTACTTACGCCCGTCGATCTTATTGGCAACGCCACCGCCGCGGCCGCTGGCGGCCGAATGACGGCTGTTCTTCGCGCCGATGGCACGGTGACGGTGCTGGGCGATGTCCGCTACTCGAATGCCGTGAACGTGCCAGTTGGTCTGGCCGGGGTCACGGCGGTGGCGGCGGGTGAACACCATGTAGTCGCTCTGAAGGCTGACGGCACGGTCGTGGCTTGGGGCGACAATCCCAATCAAAACTACGGCCAAGCCGTCGTGCCCGCCGGCCTCAGTGGCGTCGTGGCCATCGCAGCCGGTTTCGCCCATACTTTGGCTCTCAAATCGGATGGCACAGTCGTCGCTTGGGGAAATAACGGCCAGGGCCAGTGCAACGTGCCCGCCAGCCTAAACGGCGTCGTGGCGATCACGGCAGGCTCCGCCTCTTCTTATGCGTTAAAAGCCGATGGCACCGCAGTGGGTTGGCCGGGCGTTTCTGCCAATGTGGGCGGCTTGGCCGCGCTCTCCGTGGGTGGTCAACACGCCGTGGCTATCAAGACCGACGGCAGCGTCGTCGGTTGGGGTTCGATCTTAAACAACAGTGGTAGCGATTCTTTCAACGCCGCGAGCCTCGTCCCTAGTCCGCTGACCGGAGCGGGGAATTTCGCTTACAGCTACAGCTATGCAGGCCGAGCCGGCACGACCTACGCGGCTACGTCCACAGCGCCGACCAATGCGGGGTATTACACGGTGACGGTCACATCCACCGATCCCAATTTCAGCGGTAGCAAGACGGTGGACTTCACTATCGCCAAGGCCGCACCGGTTCTGGCCTCGCTGCCTGACGCGGCGATTATCACGGAAGGGCAGGCCCTCTCGGCGGCCACCCTAGTCGGCGGTAACACTAGCGTGCCGGGTTCATTCGCTTTCACCGCGCCCTCCTACGTGCCCGCGGCAGGCGCTGGCACGCAGAGCATCACGTTTACCCCGGCCAATGCGGTGAACTACCAGACGATCACGACAACGGTCACGGTGCAGGTTCAGGGAGCAGGTGCGGCAACTCCCACTATCACTACACTCCCCTCCGCCTCCTCGATCACCTTCGGTCAAAAACTCGGCTCCTCGACCCTCAACGGGGGCAGTGCCAGCGTGCCGGGCACCTTCGTATTCTCATCTCGATTCAGTAGCCCAAACCCGGGTCCCGCCAGTCAGAGTGTGACCTTTATTCCCGCCGACATCGCCAACTACAAGGCGGTGACCCTCTCGGTGCCGGTGACGGTTTACGATGGCATAGTGAACCCGCTCAACATCGCGCTCATTCCGCCGCCGAGTCTGTCGTATGATGGGAAGGATAAATGGTTTTGGGCTTCAAAGGCGCAGTTTCTTTCGATGGGCCTCTACCACTGGACCGCGGTGAAGTCGGACGGCACGGTTGACGCGCGGGGAACGACTAACGATCGCGGCCAGACTACGGTGCCGGTCGGGCTTGGGAGCGTGGCGGCGATCGAAGCCGGAGGTGATATGACTTTGGCTTTGCGAACCGATGGAACAGTTATCGCTTGGGGCGACAATTCCTACGGAGCGGCAAGCGTCCCCGTCGGTTTGACCGGCGTGGTGGCGGTTTCCACCGGCGGTTATCACAGCTTGGCGTTGAGGGCCGATGGCACGGTAAGGGCCTGGGGTGACAACAGCTCCGGTGCGACTAGCGTGCCCGCCGGCTTAATCAACGTGGTGGCGGTGGCGGCAGGCACCCGGCACAGCCTCGCTCTGAAGTCAGATGGCACCGTGGTTTCCTGGGGTTATCAAAATGCCGTGCCCTCTAATTTGACCGGAGTGATAGCGATCTCGGCGGGGCAGGATAATTCTCTCGCGCTGAAAGCCGACGGCACGGTAGTCGCCTGGGGCGATGACGGAGATGGCAAGTCCACCGTTCCGGAGGGATTGTCCAAAGTGGTCGGCATCTCTGCTGGGCGTTACCATAGCGTTGCCCTAAAAGCGGACGGCTCGGTCGTGGCTTGGGGTAAGCAGTGCGTGTTCGATCCTAAAGGACCGGAGATCAATCTGGTTCCATCCAGTTTGAGTGGAGTGGTCGCGGTCTCGGCCGGCTACGATGAAACCAGTGCGCTTCTATCCAACGGATGAGCAAGGTCCCTATCGCGTCAACGGGCAGGTCTATTATGAGAATGGTTCTGCATTTTCAGTGCCCTCCGCTACGCCGGTGTCAGGACTGCAGGCAGGCTTTGTGTTTAACCTCAGTTACTCAGGACGCGGCGGCACCACCTATGCCACCACTACCTCGGCGCCCGTCAGTCCCGGAGATTACCGAGTCACCGCCACCTGCACCGATTCGGCTTTTACCGCTACGAAGGTGGTGGACTTCACAATCAAGAAAGGAGAGCCGGTCGTTCTTAACAAACCTTACCCCTCCTTCATCACTTACGGCCAGTCCCTCGCCTCCTATGATTTGAGCGTGGGGGGCGCGGCAAGCGTTCCGGGCACCTTCGCTTTCGAGAACCCAAATCTGGCGCCGGATGCAGGCGAAAGCGTGCAAAATCTCGTTTTCACACCGACCGACACCGCCAACTACCAACCGGTCAGCGTGCTGATTGGAGTCATGGTTAAGAAGGCGAAGCCGGTCCTAGTCTCCTTGCCCATCGCCTCCCCGCTTTCCTACGGTCAGTCGCTTGCCGCCTCGATTATCTCCGACGGGCGGGTGAGTGTGCCGAATTGGTGGTGGCTGCGCGTCACTCCCTTCTTGCCTGGCACTTTTACGTTCAACACGCCCGAAGCTGTGTTGCCCGTGGGCTCTTCCATGCAGGGAGTTACATTCACTCCCGAAGATTCGGCTAACTACACCACGCTCCAGCTTTGGGCGAATGTCGACGTGGCCCCGGCCACGCCCGGTATTAACCAAAACCCCTCCGCATCGGCGCTTCAGTTTGGGCAGGCGCTCTCGGCTTCCGCGTTTAGCGGCGGCAGCGCTTCGGTGCCAGGGCGTTTCGACTGGGAAACGCCTGCTCTCATTCCCGGTGCTGGCACGAGCGATCAGCGCTACGTTTTCACGCCTGACGACACGGTTAACTACCGCGCCACCACCGGCACCGCCAAGGTCACGGTCACCAAACGCACTCCCTTGATTACTAGCGCACCGCAGGTGGCCGGGATCAGTCTCGGCCAGCGGTTGGGTGAAGCCACCCTCGTAGGCGGCGCCGCCTCGATCGCAGGCACCTTCATTTGGTCCGACCCCAACGGGACGCCTGGAATAGGTGCCGCCGCCCAGTCCTTTGTTTTTGTCCCGCAAGACGCCGAACACTTCGAGACCGTCACCGGCACGGTGCTGCTATCGGTCAATAAGGCCCTCGCCAGTATCTCGCTGGGCAATCTCCAGGCCAGCTACGACGGCACCGCGAAAAGCGCCGTGGCCGTCACCGAGCCCTCGGGACTCGCCGTCAGCCTAACCTACAACGGTGTCTCTTCCCCGCCCATCCATGCGGGCACCTACGAAGTGCTGGCGACGATCGACGACACGAATTTCGCCGGTTCGAGCCGCCAGTTGCTGACCATCGACCCTGCTCCGCTGCAAATCACGGCGCTAGCCGCGCGCAAGCGCTACGGCGATGCCGACCCCGCTCTGGGCTTTACCGTTTCCGGCCTGTTGGGCGCCGATGCCCTTACCGGCACCTTGTCGCGTCAAGCAGGCGAGGTGGTCGGCAACTACGCCATCGCCCAAGGCACGTTGTCCGCCGGCACGGATTATGGGGTTACCTTCCAGGGCGCTGCCTTCGTCATCACGCCGATTCCCGTGACGCCAACCGGCCTGCAAGCGCGTCAGACGTCGGCGGGACGCGTCGAGCTAACGTGGTCGCGGGATGGGGCCGCCTTCTCCGCCGCCGACGGGTTTCTGATTTCCCGCAAGGCCGGAGGTAGTGACACATGGGTGGAAACAAGCACCGGGTCTGCGGCCGAGAGCCTGCAGTTGGCCGACCTCCTGCCTGGCACGCCCTACTCCTTCCGAGTCGCGGCATTTTACGGTGCGGATAAATCGGCTCCCGCAGAATGTGCCCTGACCACGTGGACAAATCTGGAGGTGTGGCGTCATGAGAATTACGCCACCATCGAAAACGCGGGCGAAGCGGCTGACACAGCCGCACCGGCCGGAGATGGCATACCGAACCTGCTGCGCTACGGTCTTGGGCTTGGAGCCCCGGCGCGCAGCACGGCGGGGGCTTTGACCACGCAGACTGCGGCCAACGGCCGCCTCTCGCTCCGGTTTGTGCGCGCCCGCGCAGAACTGAACTACACCGTGGAAACCTCCGGCGATTTACTCTTATGGGCCAGCCTCGCGGTGAATCCCGGCGCCGTCGGCGAATGGGTGACGGTGCCGGACAGCCCGCCCGATGGCGCGAAGATTCGTTTCATGCGTCTGCGGATTTCCCGCTGACGCCGCGGCGGGGGCCGGGGCGGGTCTCAGCCCTTGGTGCCGGCCTTGATCTCGATCACGTCGTGGGGCGAGGCCTCTTTCTGGCCGGCGGGGGACACGCGGATATAGCGCGCCTTTTCGCGGAGGGTGGGCAGGTCTTTGGCGCCTAGGTAGCCCATGCCGCTTTGCAGACCGCCCACGAGGTTGGCCAACACGTCGTCGGTGCTGCCGGAGACTTCTTTCAAGGCCTCGATGCCCTCGGCGGTCAGCTTGCGGGTGGAGTCCGTCTTGTCGTGACCGTAGCGGGCGGCGCTGCCGGCCTTCATGGCCGCGAGTGAGCCCATGCCGCGATACTGTTTATAAAGTTTTCCATTGATCTCCATGATCTCGCCCGGCGCCTCGCGGCAACCGGCGAGCAGGCCACCTAGGATAACGCCGTCGGCGAGGGTAAGGGCCTTAACGATATCGCCGGATTTGGTGATGCCGCCGTCGGCCAGAATGCGCACGCCGCGAGCGCGGGCCGCGCGGGCGGCCACATAAAGGGCGGTAAGCTGGGGGATACCCACGCCGGCCACGATGCGGGTGGTGCAAATCGAACCCGGGCCCTGACCCACCTTGATGGTATCCGCCCCGCAGTCTGCGAGGAACTCCACGCCGGCGCCCGAGGTGACATTTCCCGCGATGATGGCGAGGGTGGGGAAGGCGCCGCGGATCATTTTCACCATATCGCCGACCCCGGCGGTGTGGCCGTGGGCGGTGGAGATGGCGACGGCATCGATGTTCTCCTCCATCAGGTGGCCGACGTGGGCGAGGATGGTGTCGCGATCGAGGCTACCGTCCGGCAGGCGCACGGGAGCGATGGCGGCGCCGACTACGAGACGGAAATCCGCGTCGCGGGCGGGTTTCCGGCGAGACTTGGCGTCGGTCATGATGCGGTCCACGTCGGAGAAGGTCACCAGGCCGCGCAGGTGGTCGTGGTCATCGACCACCAGCATCTTGTGGATACCCACGTGCTCGGTGAAAAACGCATCGGCGGCCTTGATCGGATCGGGTTTGAGCTGGCGGGCGTTTAGCGTGAGCAGTTCGCCGCGCGGGGTCATTGTCTCGGCGACCGAGCGGGCCTTGTAGCGTTCGCGCACGGCAGAGCCGGGCAGCAGGCCGACCAACTTGCCGGCGGCGTCGAGCACGGGGAAGGTGCGGAAACCGTATTTTTTAATTTCAACAAGCGAGAGAATGTCGCCGATCAACTGATCCGGGGTAACGGTGATGGGATCCTGGATGAGGCCGTGGATGTGGCGCTTTACGCGGGCG
Organism: bacterium; assembly: GCA_010027235.1. Classification (GTDB taxonomy): domain Bacteria; phylum Verrucomicrobiota; class Verrucomicrobiia; order Opitutales; family Opitutaceae; genus IMCC26134_A. The sequence continues at coordinate 28,944 of RGVP01000008.1, read as the reverse complement.
ACTTCTTTCACCTGCTCCTTAGCCGGCATATTGTAGTGGATCAGGCCGAGACCTCCGTTCAGGGCCATGGCGATGGCCATGCGCGACTCGGTGACGGTATCCATGTCCGACGAGACGACAGGGATGGAGAGTTGCAACCGCTCGGATAGGCGGGTCCCGGTGTCGGCGTCGCGGGGCAGGATATCGGAATAGAGGGTGGCCAGGGAGACGTCGTCAAAGGTCAGGGCAACGGGCAGGTTGGCCTGGAAAAAGCGTTCGGCCGGCAGGTAAAAATCAGCGTCGGCGAGTGGAGCGGAGGACGAGGCAACTGGATTCATGAGTTGCCGATGGATGAGGGGGCGGCAGGGCGGCGCGCGCAACCGCATTTTCAGAGCCGGGCTTTCACCCTCTTAGCCGCCTTCCTTGACCGCATGGGGTCGGGTGCGTCATGGCTAGCGGCTTCACTATCACATGAGCACCGCGCGTAAACCCGTTCTCCTTATCATCCGCGACGGTTGGGGCCGCAATCCCCACCCGGAGCAGGCGTCTACCAACGCCGTTGCCCTCGCCAAGAAGCCGACGGATGACGCTCTGCAGGCCTCCGCGCCAGTCGCGTATGTCTCGGCCAGCGGCCTTGATGTCGGTCTGCCCGACGGCCAGATGGGCAATTCCGAGGTCGGCCATGAAAATATCGGGGCCGGTCGCATCGTGGACCAAGAGCTGGTGCGTCTGAATAAGCTCTTCTCCGAGAAACAACTCGCGCAAAATGCCACCTGGCACGGCGTGCTCGTCCGGCTCCGCACCAACCCCGCCGCCAGACTCCACCTCATGGGCATCGTGTCCGACGGCGGCGTGCATGGCATGCTGGAACACCTCTACGGCCTGCTCGCCCAGGCTCAGGCCGATGGCATCGCCGGCGACCGCGTGTTTGTGCATGGCTTTACCGATGGCCGTGATACCGCGCCTTCCTCCGCGCTGGGTTTTATCCGCCAAGTGGAGGCCAAGATCGTCGAACTTGGCCACTATGGCCGCATCGCCACCATTACCGGTCGTTTCTGGGCCATGGACCGCGACAACCGTTGGGAACGGGTGCAAAAAGCCTACGACCTACTCACCGGCCGCGCTGTCGCCGCCACTGCGCCTTCCGCCGAGGCCGCGATCCAGCACTACTACGACCACCCGCTCTCCGAGACGCAGAAGGGGGATGAGTTTGTCGCCGCCACCGCCATCCTCAACCCGGCCACGGGCCAGCCCCTCGCGCACTTCGCCGACGGTGACGCGGTGGTGTTCTACAACTACCGAGGCGACCGCCCGCGCGAGATCACCCGTGCCTTCGTGATGGACGACTTTACCGGCTTCGAGCGCGGCCCGAAACTCGATCTCTATTACGCCACCATGACCGAGTATGAGGCCGGCCTGCCCGTCCACATCATCTCCCCGAAACCGCCCAAGCTAAAAAACATCCTCGGCGAAGTCGTGGCCGCCGCAGGCATTGCCCAGTTCCGCTGTGCCGAGACCGAGAAAAACCCGCACGTTACTTTCTTTTTTAACAACTACCGCAAGGAGCCCTTCCCGCTGGAAGACCGCGCCTGCCCGGCCAGCCCAAAGGTCGCCACCTATGATCTGCAGCCCGAGATGAATGCCGCCGAGGTGACACGCCTCAGCAAGGAGGCCATCCTCTCCGGTAAATACGGTCTGGTGATCGTCAACTACGCTAACCCCGACATGGTCGGTCACACCGGTTCCATTCCCGCCACGACCCAGGCTTGCGAGGCGACTGATGCCGGCGTGGGTGTGCTGCTCGCCGCCCTCAAGACTGTCGATGGTCGCGCCGTGGTCTGCGCCGACCATGGCAACGCCGAGCAGATGTGGGACCCAGTCTTACCCGGACCGCACACCGCCCATACCCTCAACCTCGTCGAAGTTTTTGTGGTGGGGGAAGGCTTCTCCAAAGCCACTGTCATGCGCACAGGCGGCCGCCTGGCTGACATCGCCCCGACCCTCTTGCACCTCATGGGACTGGCCAAGCCCGTCGAAATGACGGGGCATAGCCTGATCGTCGACTAAGCTACTGCAAACGACAGCACCCTTCGTTCCATGCCCTACTTTCACTCCCGCGCCTTGGTTGCCCTGCGAGCCGCCCGTGTGTGCGCTCCTACTCGCCGAGCCCTCGTGGGTTTGGATGGTTTTGTGGACACCATCGTGACCCCAGTGGGGCAACGCACTGGCCCGGGCGAGGCCTACAGTCCGATCACGCACATCCCGGAATTCGCGGCGCGTATCGCGGCAGCGGCAGGTAAAAGCACCAATCTCGAGCTCTATCCGGTGATGGATAAACTCGGCGGTAACGGGCCCATCCTGGCGGCTGCGTTGCTCGCGGGCGGGACGTGCATCACCTATATCGGGCCACTGGGGCAGCCGACGCCGCATGCGGTGTTTCAGGACTTTGCAGCCCGTGCCGAGGTCGTGTCGCTTGGCGAGCCCGCCACGACCATCGCGGTGGAGTTCCGTGACGGCAAAGTCATGCTCGGGCAACTGCGCACGTTGGAGGATATCACCCTTGAACGCATAGATGCGGTGGTAGGCGCGGCCCGCTTCCGCGCTGAGCTGGCGGCGGCTGATCTGGTAGGGCTGGTCAACTGGACCATGATTCCTCACATGAGTGCGATCTTTGCCGGCTTGGTGGAGACGGTGCTGCCCAGCCTCCCGGCGCGCCCGGCTGGGTTTCCGGTGCGGCGGTTTTTCTTCGATCTGGCCGATCCCGAGAAACGCACCCGCGAGGATCTGCGAACGGCGCTGGGCTGGATCGGCCGTTTCGAGGCTTTCGGCGCGGTCACGCTCGGCCTCAATTTAAAGGAGGCCCAGCAGGTCGCCGCGGTGCTGGGGGTAACCGCGCCGGAGAAGGATGAGGCCAGTCTGCGCGCGGCTAGCTCGGCCATCCGCACGGCGCTCGGTGTCTCGGTGGTGGTGGTGCATCCGCGCGAATCGGCCGCCTGCGCCACGGCGGAGGGCACTTTCTGGGTGCCTGGCCCCTACTGCGAAGCCCCGGTTATCACCACGGGTGCGGGCGACCATTTCAACGGTGGCTTCTGCCAAGGCCAGCTCCTCGGTCTCGACGCGGAAGGTTGCCTCGCGCTCGGCGTCTGCACCAGCGGCCACTATGTGCGCACCGCCGTCAGCCCGACGCTCGACGACCTCGAAACCTTCCTCGCCAACCGCGCCTGAGCCGGGCACGATTTCGTCATGCCCTCCCAGCATTCCCCGTCCGGCAAACTTATCTCGTTCGAAGGTTCCGAAGGCAGCGGTAAATCCACCCAGATCGCCCTGCTTGCGCAGCACCTGCAACTGCTCGGCCGCGAAGTCCTCACTACTCGTGAACCGGGCGGCACGGAGATCGGCGAGCAGATCCGCAACATTATCGTCCACAACTCCAAGGGCGACGAAATGTGCGCCGAGACCGAACTCTTCCTGTTCGCCGCGTCCCGCGCCCAACTGGTTCGCGAGGTCATCGCGCCGGCTTTGTTGGAGCACAAGATCGTCTTGAGCGACCGTTTCCTCGACAGCTCGACGGTTTATCAGGGTATCGCGCGTAATCTCGCCTCGGATCCGGTGCAGCAGATTAACCATTTCGCGGTCGGCAACGTCATGCCAGACCTCACCCTCATCCTCGACGTGCCCACTGGGGTCAGCCTGGCGCGCATCCGCCGTCGGGCCTCCGATCTACCGGATCGCATGGAGCGCGAGAACATCGAATTTTTCTCCAAAGTCCGAGAAGGTTATCTGCTGCTGGCCAAGAGTATACCCCAGCGTTTTCACGTGGTGGATGGCACCCTCCCCGAGGAGGCGATCCAGAAGGAAATCTGGAAGGCCGTGCAAAAGCTCATCGCCTGAGGCGATTCCCCTTCTCTGGCCACACCGTGTTTGCCCCCGTTCCTGTGTTACCTTGGCCGGATGCTTTGGCCGGCACCCCGGCGACCGTGGTGCTCGAGCATGCGTTGGCGCGCGGACGACTCGCGCATAGCCTGCTGATCACGGGTGATGATTTCGAAGTATTGCGTGGTGCGGCGCTGGCCTTGGCGGACCGCCTCCTGAATCCGCCCGATACGGCTGTGGAGCGTCGGCGCGCAATCGAGGGGCATCCGGACTGCTTCCATCTCCGTCCGGCGGGTAAATCGCGGCAGATTGGCGCGGATGCGACGCGCGAGATTATCGGCAAAGTGCAGGTATCGGCCTTGGCCGGTAGTCACAAAGTCGCGCTGCTGCACGAGTGCGACCGCATGAACACGACGGCATCGAATATCTTTCTCAAGACCCTTGAGGAGCCCCCGGCGCACACCACGCTCTTGCTGCTCACCACCCGGCCGCATGCGCTTCTCCCGACCATCCGCAGCCGGTGTCAACTTTTCCGCTTTGTGACGCCACGCCTTCCGGCGCGGGTCGATGGTTGGCCGGCCTGGCTGGAGGACTACCGGGCTTGGCTGGCCTTGTTGCATGGCGGCGCGGCCAAAACGGCGCCGGCGGATGCGATGTTCCGGCTCTACGGGCTAGTGGCGCGTTTCGGCGTTTTGCTGGAGACAGCGACCGACTCCCTTTGGGCGACGCAGAAGGTCACCCTACCCGAGGAATTGACCGAGGAGGAGGCGCAGGCGATCGAGACGGGCCTTGGCAAGGGGCTGCGCGATCGGCTCCTCGCCGATCTGGAACGGGCGACGGGCGAGTATGCGCGGGAGGTATTGGTCACGCCGGCGGCGGCGAGCGGCGCGCGGGCCTTTGTCGAAACGGTGCGGCACCTTGAACACACAGCGGGGCTGCTACGGGTAAATTTCAACGACACCTCGGCGTTGGAGTTGTTCATGCTTCAGGCCCTGCGGGCCTGGACGCGGCGGTGAACGAGGGCCGGTAAAAACATTAACCCCGCCCCCGAGTTAATCGGGAGCGGGGTTTCGCAGGGCGGCGGGTAAATTATTAGTCGCCCGCCGAAGGGATGGAGGCCGGAACTGACGGCCTAGATGGTCTGGAAGCTGGCGCGAGCCTCGTCCAAAGTCTCGTAGAAATGCCAGCTACGGGTGTCCTCGTAGGCTCGGCACTCGGAGACGATGGCTCCGGAACCCACCAAACTAAAGTGCAGCGAGACTTCCCGGCAGGTCTGCATCGCGGAGAGCAGAAACTTGATCAGGTTCATATCTAGACGTCTAACTTCTTGGAGGTTGAAAACGGCCTTGCTGATGCCGCTGTCGACGGCTTCGGAAATCTTGGACTTCAGGTGGGTGGCTACTTCGTTCATCACTGCGAGTCCGCAGTTTTCGGGTAGGGTCATCACCAGCACATCATCCTGGTTCCGAAAATAGCGCTCGGACGTGTCGAGGTTCATGGCGCGGGAGATCTTGGCTTCCAGCTCCGACATATCGAGTGGCTTGGTGGCGAGGCCAGTAAAGCCTACTTGCTGGGCTAGCTGCTGGGCGGCGACGTCAGTTTTTACTACAAGGCCGAAGATCGGCGTGTATTTGGTTTTTAGATTCGCGCGCAAAACCCGGAAGAGCGTGAAGGCGGACTCTTCTGGCAGGGAAAGCGATATCATCATCAGGTCCACCGTGGAACGACCGCAGGCATCAATCGCCTCTCCGGTGGTGCTGACACACTGCATATTCCAAGGCGTGTGTTTGAGGCCTTCTTGGATCTGGTTGAAAATCGCAGGTTTATCCTCCACAATCAACAGGTTGGCGGGGTCAAACACCGATCTGGCCTTCATCGGAATATCGGTGATGGGTTTCAGGTCGATGATGCGGCCGACCTTTTGGACCAGAAGGTCTTCCTTGAAGGGCTTTACGATAAAATCACGCACCCCGATCTTGGCCACTTTTACCACGCTGTCCTTGCCGCCTTCGGCCGTCAGCATGACCACGGGAATAGACTTCAGCATGGGGTCGGACTTGAGCTTGGTCAGCATCTCAATGCCGTCCATCACGGGCATGGTGACGTCGAGCAAGATGACGTCAGGCGCCTCTTTGGAGGCAAGGGCCAGCCCCTCGACACCGTTATAGGCTTCGAGGACTTCACAATCGTAAAGCTTGAAAGCTTTTTGGACGATGATGCGGACGGTTTTGGAGTCGTCGACTGTCAGGAGTTTGTAGCGCATGGCTGACGGATGGATAGAAGACGTTATTATTCCCCGGTCTGCATCAAGAGATCGGCGGTGAGAATATGGCTCCCGATTTTGAACCGATAGATACGCCGGATGGCGGAACTCATGGGTTTGACGCTAATACGACTGCAACGGAGTATGGATGGAATGGTTAGACGGCAGGGGAACCCGCGATCGGAAAGCTGGTTTTTGAAGGTGCCTACCGTCATGTTGGTGATTTCGCCGATGGCATCATTCACCGCCTCGTCCCCGGCTTTGGCGAGTTGGGCAGCATTCATGCCGAGCAGGTGAGCGGCGCATTCTTGGGCGAAGGGCACCTCCAGGTAGAGGTAGATGAGGCCATTTATGCTGCCGATGAAGCCTACGGTGCCGACCACGTGGGGGTTTTCCAGTTCGGTCGCGTCCGGGGGCGTAAGTGAGTTGCCCGGTTCGAGCACCGCAGACCGGCTGAGCATGGTGCTGAAAACCCGCTGCACTGCCTTTTGGACCGTGTCCTGAAAAACGGTCTCGGGTATGTCTTGAATGGCGGGCATGGAGCGGAAGTGGCTTTCGGGGTAGCGTAAAGTCGGTTTAGACAGGGAAAGCAGGCGATGGAGTGGTTATTTGCGGCTGCGTATGGCCAGCCACAGCGGAGGCGAGGCGGGCGGGGTCTGGCATGATTTCCGCGACAGTCTCGGCGGCGCGTTGCCATTCGAGTTGGGAGGTTCCGCAGAAAAAAACCCGGGTTTGCAAAACTTCGCCTGAGGGCCCGTGCCAGCAGGTCTGGATGCTGCAACAGCCGTCTTCTAAGGAGCAGCAAGCCAGGGTGAGGGTGAGCCCGAGTTTCGGGTTCCAATAAGTAGCGTTGCCTAGCTGGTAAATGGCGCGACGATTCCATCCTTTGGCGTGAACCGGTTGGATCATGTCCATAGCCGTCTCGACTAGGTTACAAAAGGATAGCAGGCGCATCGTGGATTGAATCGATACTGCTATCGGCGCGAAGTGGTTTAGATTTAGGCGTGTATATGTGAAATATCCTGCCTTTCCTGCTTCCAGCGCGGCACTCCCTGATTACGTTGAGTCCTGGTTTTACGCTAACTTTACCCCAACTCATGTCACTCGAACGCATTTTATTAGTCGATGATGAGCCTCTGGTTCGGCGTTCGTTAGAGGATATTTTACGTGCTCGGAAATTGCAGTCATCCTCGGCTGCCACGCTCGCGGCGGCCGAGGCGTTGGTGGCCAAGGAAACTTACGATCTCATTCTTTTGGATGTGCGGCTCCCGGATGGCGACGGGCAGCGGTTTCTCGAACAGGTGATGGCTTTACCCTCGCACCCCTTGGTGGTCATGATGACGGGGCACGGCTCGATTGAAAGTGCGGTGGCCTGTATGCGCGCGGGGGCGTTTGATTATTTACTCAAGCCCTTCCAGCCAACGCAGATCGACCTGATATTGCGCAAGGCGGGAAATTACAGCCAGTTGGTGAAGGTAAATCGCTATTTCAGTGAACGCGGTTCGGGTGAAGGTGAGCCGCTGCTGGGCCAGAGTCCCGCCATGTTGCGCACTCGCCAGATGGTGGGCCGGGTGGCGCCGACCGATGCCACGGTGCTCATCACGGGCGAGAATGGTTCGGGCAAAGAGATGGTGGCGCGCGAGATTTTCAGCAATTCGCCAAGGCGTGCGGAGGCCTACATCAAAGTTAATTGCGCCGCGCTCTCCGAGCAATTGATCGAGAGCGAACTGTTCGGCCACGAGAAAGGTGCGTTCACCGGGGCCATTGAACGGCGCGAGGGGCGTTTCGAGCTCGCGAATCGCGGCACGCTCCTGCTCGACGAAGTCAGCGAGTTGCCGCTCAATCTACAATCCAAGCTGCTTCGTGTGCTGCAGGAGCGGGAGTTTGAGCGGGTGGGCGGCACCAAGACCATTAAGGTCAACGTGCGGATTCTCGCGACTTCTAATCGGGATTTACAGCAGTTCGTCGAGAAGGGCCTCTTCCGTTCCGATCTTTATTACCGTTTGAACGTTTTCCCGATTGAGGTGCCGCCCCTGCGCAACCGGCCGGAGGACATCGAGGTTTTTGCGGAGTCGTTTTTGCGACGTTTTGCGCGCAAGCACGGCGTGCGCCTTCCGGGCTATAGTGAGCATGCCCTCGCTGCGCTGCGCGCTTATCCCTGGCCGGGAAACGTCCGCGAGCTGCAGAATACGATCGAGCGCGCGGTCATCCTCTCGGAGGATCAACGCCCCGTCACCTCCGCCGCCTTGAACCTGCCCCAACTGGCGCGCATCGAGCCGGGCCGAGCGGTGGCACATAGCGGCTTACAGGCGGAAGCCCCGCGTGAGGTATACCGCGTGCCTGATCTACCTGCGCCAGAGCCTGCGCCCCCTGACGCCCAGCCCCCCTTCGAGGAAGTGGCTTCTGAAGAGCATTCGGATACGGCCCGAGCGAGTGACGAGCCGGAGGAGATGCTGGCTGCCTCGGTCGAGGAGCCCGTCATGACGCTGGGCGAAATCGAGAAGCGGGCGATCCTCCGCACCCTGCTCGCGACTGAGGGCAACCGCACCAAAGCAGCCGAATTACTCGGCATCTCTATCCGCACTTTGCGCAACAAATTGAACGAGTATCGAATCGAAGAAGGGATCGCGAGATAGTTAGCAGAAGGCGGGCTTAAGGCACGGGATCGGCGGCGCACCTGAAGCCGACGTGGCTGGTGCTGGTATCTGGCGGAGTGCCTCGACGGGCGGCAGGCCGATAGCTCTCGCAGTAGCTGGAGTTGCAGAGGAAACTGCCGCCCTTGATAACGCGACGAAGCTGGCCGGGCACTTGTTCAGGGGAAGGATCGCCGAGTAATTGCTGCTGGCCCGCGCCAGGCGCCGGCCCGAAGGGGTTACCGCACATCTCGGGTTGTTTCGCACGAACGGCAAAGGTGTCGGCGGCGTAGCGATCTGAGCACCAGTTCCAGACGTTGCCGGCCATGTCATGCAGGCCGTAGGCGTTGGCCGGGTAGGCGCCGACTGGCGAGGTGCCGGCGTAACCATCGGCGGCGGTGTTGTGGTAGGGGAATTCCCCGGTCCAAGTATTCGCGAGATGGGGACCGTTTGCGGGGTGAGGTTCCTGATCACCCCAGGCGTAGCGGGCTCGGGCGAGCCCGCCGCGGGCGGCGAATTCCCACTCGGCCTCGGTTGGAAGGCGTTTGCCGGCCCATTTGGCATAGGCCTCGGCGTCCTCGTAGGCGATTTGCACGACGGGGTGGTGGGCGCGTTTTTCGACAGAAGAGCCCGGGCCCTCGGGCTGCCGCCAATTAGCGCCGAGCGTCCAATGCCACCACTGACCGAGGTCATTTAAATCCACCGGTCCCGACGTGGGGCGAAAGACGAGGGATCCCGGGGCGAGTTGCTCATCTGGAGGACGCGGGGTGCCGGGGGGGAGCTGTTTTTGCATCTCTTCCCAGTCTACCGGTCTCTCGGCCACGGTCATGTAGCCAGTGGCGGCGATGAAGGCGGCGAAGCGCTCGTTAGTGACGGGATCGATATCGAGCAGAAAGGGGTTTAACCGAACCGTGTGGGCGGGCGTTTCGTTTGGGAAAGCGTAGGAAGCATCACTACCCATGGTGAACTCCCCTCCCGGGAGCAGAACCATCCCGGTAGGCACAGTGGCGGGTGACGCAGCCTGCAGGCAGGCGGTAAGCGCAAGCACTAGCGCGGCGCTGGAGGGGGCGGGGTGGAACATGGGTATGGCGATGCTTTATCCCAAGAGAGGCCGATCGGGCCACCTTTTTTCCAAGCTGCAAAGCCTATCGCGCAGGCAGCCTTGGACAGTTCAGGAGCGGGTGTAGGCGGTCTGCACGGAGCGGGCTCGCCGCGAGGCTTCGGCCAGTCCAGTCATCTCTTCGCTTACCCTTGCCTGTGCCAAGGTCACGATTTCACCAAGGCGCATGTAGCGCTCTTGTAGCACGGTGGCGCGGGCCGTGAGGGCAGGATCATGAGCTGGACCCTGCTCGGCGAGGCGGGTGATCACGGCGAGTTCACGATCCAAGAGCTCGGCCAAGGCAGGCCAGTCCTCTAAACCCACGGCGCCGTCCTCCTCGCGACCGAAAGCCTCGGCGCAGGCGAGGAGCCGCAGGGTAACGGCAGAGGGCGGGGCGTGCATGCAGGGGCGGTGTGGCCCGGATTAGGCGACTTTCACTTCGCTGCTGCGAAGCATCTCCGCCCAACCGTCGCGAAGCGTGCGCACCAAGGCCTCGACCTCAATCAAGGGAGCCTCCTGCTTGCGCATGTTGGCTTCCAAGAGGCGGCGGTTGTAGTAATCGTAAAGACGGTCGAGGTTTTTCGAGATGTCGCCGCCGGCCTCGTGATTCAGGTTGGCCTGTAGCTCATTCAGGATAGCTTGGGCGCGTAAAATGGAGGTATTGATAGTCTCTAGGCGTTTCGGGCTGCCTTCGGGCTCGGCAAAGCTGGCACGGGCCTGATTCATGAACCGGAGGGCTCCATCAAATAGCAGCAGCACCAGCTGACCGGGGCTTGCGGTCAGGATTGACTGCGATTGGTAAGCACGAGCGTAGGATTGGGCAGGAGACATCATGGTAGGTTACTTTTGCTCGATGCTTGGATCTCGGGATAGCGCGATGAGATGGGCGATACCTTCGATGATTTGTCGCGGTGGGTAATTCAGATCGACCGCGAGTTTTTCGGCGCGGGCGATTACCTCGGGGCGGATTTCGGGATTAGTGGCCAGTGCGTTTTGGAGTCCCACTGCGTTTTGAGTGGACAAGGATTCTTCGTTCTGGGCGAAGTCCGCGCGTTCAGCGCGGACCCGCCGAGGATCGGCGTGGGTGATCGGAGTGGAACCTACAGGAGTGGTATTGGTGATCATGGCTATGCTTTGTGTTGCACGGTCAGCCCTAGATCAGAGGAAGGGAACGCCGTTGGATGACAGTCGTGGAAAATATCGGCACGCGCAGAAAAGACTTTAACGTGTAGTTTGCGGTTTGGGAACGTTTGTTGACGGGGCTATGCGGGGAGGCAAGAGCGCAGCGACCGCATGGAAGGCGTAGGCGCCGAAACGCGTAGGGCTCTGGGCGACGCCGGCGGCAGCATCGCCCGGGGCTGAGTTGTTGTCTCGGGCGAAACGGCGGGCGCTGCGCGCGGTGGCGTCGTCCGCGCCGTCAAAAAGTTCGTCGGCCACCCAGATGGTCTCGCCGCCCGGCAGCGCGGCTAGTCTCGCGCGAAAACCGAGGGAGAGCGGCGGGTAGGATTTAACCGAAGTGAGATCGAGGAACAGAACGGCCTGGGCACCGGTCTCGCGTGTGATGCGTTCGAGCAGGGTGTAGGGGAGCAAACCGGTGGATGCGACTGATTCCTTTCCGATCCAGACGGCCATTTGGCTGCGCGCCACCGGCACCAGTTCGGCGCGTTGGGCTGAGCTCAGGCTCCGTTGCCAGATGGGATCGTAGGCGGATAGATTCTCCGGGGGCAGGTCGCCGCTGACATCGTGGGCGGGTAGCAAGGCCACGCGCTGCAGGCCGATGGGCCAACTGGCGGGGCCGCTCACGTTTTTGGGAGTATAAGTCGGTCCGACGTCTTCGACTTTGCGCGAGAACACCGTGCAACCAGAGAGGAGCGACAACAGGGCAACGAGAGCTAGGGCGGGGCGAAGCATGGGGTTACTTGCTGGTTGGGAACGCATTGGTGAGTTGGCTCTGCATATTTTTAATTTTGGATTGGGCGCTCTCCATCGCGATGAAGCTGGCTTCCAAGCTAGACCGCCGTTGCACAAGCCGGCGATCGATATCGGCGATCTGACGGTCCAGACTGGCGTTTGAGTTGGTGATGGTGGTGCGCTGGGAAGCGAGCTGTCCGCTGCCGCCGTTCACCCCGAGGTATTTATCGGTGAGGGCGGTCAGGCGGGCGGTGAAGCCGGTGGAGGCCTGTTGGAAAAAAGCCGCGACCTGAGTGGGCTGGTTGTTAAGTGCGTTGGTGAGTTTAGTGGAGTCTTTAACGGTGAGATTCGGAGTGCCTGAGAGAAAATCAATGCCCAGCGCGTCGAGGTTGCTGATGGCTGACCCCAGGCCCGGCACTGAAGCAAATGCCGAGGACCGCAGCTGGCTAGCCCAAGTCTGCACCTCGCGGTTGGAGGAGAGCGTGGCCGTGGACACTTTGCCGTTGGTGCTGGTGACCCGCGTCTGGTCTTGGAGGTAGGATTGGACGGCGTTGTAGCGGGTGATGAACGTATCGATGAGCGTGCGCATCCCGGTGGTGTTGGCCGCCACGTTGACGGACTGACTGGTCACGGAGGAGACCTTCACATTTAAGCCGCTCAGGCCATGTTCGGCGGCCGTCAGGGTGTTGCTGCGACTCGTGAGCACATTACCGCCATCCACCGTGAACTGGGCGTCGAGGCCGGTCGTCAACGTGGAGCCGGTGGTGAGACCGAGCGCTCCGAGCAACCCCCCTGCGGATTCCGAGACAGATATACCGAGGGAACCGGTGGTGATGTTGGTCAGATTAAAGCGGTCAGCCGACGCATCGTAAGCGGCGCTGACGCCCGCACCGGAGGCGTTGATGCGTGCGATGACCGCGTTCAGCGAATCGGTATTAAGGTTATATGAGATCGCCACCCCATTGATGGTGAATTGGCCTGCCCCGCTGCCATCGACCGCTGTGACCGCGGTCGCGATGCGACTGGCGCCCAGCGTGGCCACAGGATTTACCACCCCTAAAGAAGTGGCGCTGCTGATGGTGCCTGAGCCGTTGGTGGCCAGGCGGGCGACAGACAGGAAGTTAGAGGTGTCGTTCGCTGCGCCCAGGGTTATGGGTGCGGCGGAGTTTAGCGAGATGCGGTCAGAGGCGGGATCGTAGGAAGCGCTCACCATTCCGCCGGTCGCGGTAGAGATGGCACTGAATACATCCTGCAGCGAATCGGTGGTCGCGATTGTCACGCGGGCCCCGTTGACCGAGAAAAATCCGGCGGTGGGGGTAGCGGAGGCGCCGAGCGCGGCAAGCGTGAGGCCGGAGACGTCGCTGCTGGAGGCTAGCGGTGCGCCGATATCGGCGGCGCCTTGCAGCTTGCTGGCGGTGGCGAGGCGGGTGACGTTGAACGTATGGGCCCCGACGGCCGAACCGGCGGAGGCAGTGGCAGTCCAATCGCCGGCGGTGACGCTGCGCACGCCGAAGGCTTCGGGCGCATTGAGCGCGGCCACGGCGCTACGCATGTCGGTCAACCGCGTTTCCAAGTTAGAAAGCGAGGTGACACGCGTTAAATTTTTATTCTTCTCCGTCTCCAATCGAGCGGCGGGGGCCCTCTCCAGGTCCATGATGGTGTCGACGAAGCTTTTCCAGTCAAAGCCCGAGGCGAGTCCGCTGAGTTGTAGGTTGGCCATGGCAGGAGGATGCTGGTTGCGGGGTGAAGTGTAAGTGGACGCGTGCGCGCGACGCTCGCGAAGACCTTATCGGCACGCGCTTCGTTTGCTTTAGTTTAAACTGCGTGCCGTGGAGGTTTCCAGTAATTTTTCCTTGGATACTAAAAAAATAAACGAAAGTGCTAAAGTCTTTTGTCGAGGGGTCCGTAGATAGCAGCAACTGCAGACTGTTCTGCAGCCGGATCGGCCCGAATCCTCCCATCGGCCCGTCGCCCTACGGACAGGGTAGTTTACATCAAGGAAGAACCCAACATGTCATTAGTCATCAACTACAACACGGCGTCCATCAGCGCCTCGAATAACCTCGCCGCTGCTAACTCCATGCTGCAAAAGAGCCTTGGCCGGCTCTCTAGTGGCTCCAAGATAGCAACCCCGTCCGACGACGCGGGTGGTTTGGCGGTAAGCATGAAACTAACCGCCACCATTCGTCGGTCTGGTGCGGCCAACATCAACATCGGTAACAGCGTCTCTTTTCTGCAAACGCAGGATGGCGCGCTCAAAGTCGCCGGTAAAGTGATTGAGCGCATCGGTGAGCTAAAAACGCTCTACTCCGATCCGACCAAGAGCACTGACGACCTGTCTAACTACGATACCGAGTTCACTCAGCTCAAGGCTCAGCTGACCTCGATCGCTGCCGAGAAGTTCAACAGCAAGGATCTTTTCTCTGCTGCCGTTCTGACCACTCAGGTCAGCGAGGACGGAACCCAGAGCGTGAACATCGCTGCGAAGAATCTTGCTGCGGATACTGGAGTAACTGCCATCACCGGTGCGACCAGTCTGGCGGGTGTCACATTGACCCAGCTCAAGACCGCGACCCAAGGTGTTGCTACCATGCGCGCCCAGAATGGCGCCGAACTGAGCCGGTTCGACTTCGCCGCTGAAATGTTGACCACCAACAAGGCCAATCTCGAGGCTGCCAACTCCCGCATCGTTGATGTGGACGTGGCTGCCGAGTCGACGCAGTTGGCCCGCTGGAACACGCTTGTCTCGGCCGGCACCTCGATGCTGTCCCAAGCGAACCAGAGCTCGCAGAGCGTCCTCCAGCTGCTCCGCGGCTAAGTGACGTCTCGCGGCCCGCTGGGGCCGTGACCGCGGGCCCGCCGTGCACCACGGGGGCCCCCACCTGACCTCTTACTGGTTAACTACGATCCCATGGGGGTATCTCCCTTTTCTATTGATTACCACTAGCGCCAGCAGTTTCCCCCGCAGGGTAACGCTTTGGGGCTTAAAGCCTCGGACGGTCTGATGCGGCCCGCCAGCCGGATCCGTGGCGACGACGGACGTCGCATTCATCAAGGAAAGATACCACCATGGCAGTAGTTATTAACACAAACTCGACGGCGATCGTTGCCTCCAACAACCTCGCCGCGTCTAACGCGATGCTGCAGAAGAGCCTAGGCCGGCTCTCCAGCGGCTCGAAAATCGTAACCCCCTCTGACGACGCGGGCGGTCTTGCAGTTTCCATGAAACTGTCTGCCGCCATCAAGCGTTCAGGAGCGGCTAATGCGAACGTAGGAAACTCCGTATCGTATCTGCAAAGTCAAGACGGCGCCCTTAAGATTGCCGGCAAGGTCCTCGAACGCGTAAGCGAGCTGAAGACCCTCTATACCGACCCGACTAAGAGCGCTGATGATTTGGCAAATTATGATACTGAGTTCACCCAGCTCAAGTCTCAGCTCACATCGATAGCTGCCGAGAAGTTCAACGGCGTCAGCCTCTTTAACCAAGCGATCACCACGCAGGTTTCCGAGGATGGCTCTCAGACCGTTACTATCTCGAACAAAAACGTGACCGGCAACGCTGGTGTCACCGCTATCACGGGTGCTTCGACTCTGAGTGGCGTCACCCTCGCTAACATCAAGACCGGCATTGAAGGTGTCGCCAGCATGCGCGCCAGCAATGGCGCCGAGCAGAGCCGCCTTGAGTTCGCTGGTGAGTTGTTGACTACCAACAAGGCCAACCTTGAAGCAGCCAACAGCCGCATCGTCGATGTCGACGTAGCCGCAGAGTCTACGCAGCTAGCGCGCTGGAATACCCTGGTCCAAGCCGGCACCACCATGCTGGCTCAGGCCAACGGTTCCGCCCAGACCGCGCTCTCGTTGCTCCGCTAAGTATGATGACATCCTGATTGGGTTCCAAAGGACCCCGTCCGCGCAAGCGGGCGGGGTTTCTTTTTTATGCATCTTCGCCGTCGTCGGCCGCGCTTTGTTCAAGTCTCAGTTCCGATGAGTCGATAGTGATCTTGTTATTCGGCTACCATTTTTTTGCATGCCCGCTCCCGCCCTCACTCTCTGCATGATCGTTCGGAACGAACATGCTAATCTGCCCGCGTGTCTTGAGTCCGTGCGCGGCCTGGCCGAGGAGTTGGTGGTGGTGGATACCGGTTCGGTTGACGGCACACCTGACTTGGCGCGGGCTGCGGGTGCGCGCGTCCTAGAGATACCTTGGCCTGATGATTTCAGCGCGGCACGAAATGCCGGTCTGGAAATGGCTACCGGGCGCTGGATTCTGGTTCTGGATGCCGATGAGACGCTCCCCGCCGCGAGCCGCGAGGCCTTGCGCACGATCGTGTCCGGCCCGGCCGCCTGCGCTCACGCTTTGGTGCAGCGCAACCTCCTGCCTGGCGCATCCGGGCAAGTCGCCGTTTCTATCGTGCGACTTTTCCCGCGACACCCCCGCGTCCGGTTTGAGCGGCCGATCCATGAGCAGGTTAATACCGCCTTGGAGCGCGAGGGCATTCGGATCGTCGAGACGAATGTTCCTTTTCTCCACACCGGGTATGCCGATCTGGGGGCGATGCCAGCCAAGACCCGCCGTAACCGGGCGCTCATCGAAGCAGCCTTGGCCCGTGAACCGGACGCCGACCCGAATCTCTGGTTTTTTCATGCGGCGGGGTTTTTTGATGAAGGCGACCACCTGCGCGCGGCAGGGCTTTATGCCGAATGTGCGCGGCGTTCCGCCGGTCGTCGTCGCCTTGAAGTCGCGGCCAAGATAAAACAGGCGGAGAGTCTCTGGCTCGCGGGATGCTTTGCCGAGGCCGAGAATTGTCTACCGCACGGCGTGGAAGAGCCCCATCCGCTGGTTTGTGAGTTAAGAGCGGCGCTGGCGGGTGCGGCGGGCCGGCTGGATGAAGCCAAGGCTTGGCGCGAACGGTTGTTGTCTTGCCCCGACATGGCCCACCTGCCTCCAGTGGCTCTCGGCCCGATGAAAATCCGCGCTTTAAATGCTCTCGCTGAGGATTGGGCGGCGCGTGGTCGCAAAGACCGCGCGGTCCGGGTGCTCCGCCTCGGGCTCGCGGCCGCCCAAGGGCGGGTCGATGCCGCCGCGGCCGCGATCGGCCAGGCTTACGCGTCGGGGTGAGCACAAGCTACAGCCTCCCCGCCCGTGGAGCGAGCGCCCTAGCTCCGGCGATTCACCTAGTGTGCGCGGCCAATGCAAAAGCACCTGCGTCTTCTGGCCACCGTTGATCCTCTCTCGTCATAGGTGATGCAAATAACTGATATCTAATTGATCTATAATAAGTAAAATAAACTATAGTATTCGTTTGAATTTCGGCGGGTAGCAGTGCGTTTTTCTTGCTAGGAAAGAACTGGGATTTTTATGCGCACGCCCCAGCCGCCCCAACTGCCGAATTCGAAGCAACTGCGTGGCATGCTTCTCATTCATCAACGCCTGCAGGAGAATTGGGCACATCCGGGGCATTGTAAAACCGGCCTAGCCGACTTAGCCTCCGTCCTTGAGGTTTCGGAGCGCACAATCACGCGTTACCTCGGCAAGCTTATGGCTCCGCCCTATAATCTCCCTATTGAATTTGACCGGGAGGCGGGCGGCTACGCTTACACCAGTGAAGTTCCGTTCTTCCCGCTCGGTGCTGGTCTCACCATGCCGGAACTTTTGGCGCTGGAAATCGCCCGACAATCCTTAGCGGCGTTTCAAGGTGCCGATTTTGCCGATAAACTAGAGAGTGCATTCGAAAAAATAACCGGTGGCGCCCTGAGCGACAAAGAACTCGGTGCAGGTGTGCCGATTCGTGAGTTGGTCTCTTACCGGACTCCGGGTGCCGGGGTAACCGATGCCACCGTTTTTGCCGCCATTCTTGGCTGCCTCTTGGAAAGACAAGTGCTGACCATCGATTACCAATCTAAAGGGAAACCCGGCCCCCAGCGTCGAAAAATCCACCCCTACCATCTCGCCTGTATCGATAATCGATGGATTTTGATCGCACGTGATCCAGCCATAAAAGAAGGGCAAGACCCAGTGCGCACCTTTGTAGTCGCGCGATTCAGCAATCCTCAACCCTGGGGCCAGGAGCGGTTTGAGCGTCCGGTCGATTTCGATGCCAGCCATCGGGTGAACTCAGCCTTTGGTGCTCATAGCGGGAGTGGTGCGATCGAGGTTAAGCTGATCATCTATCGCGACGGTGCGCACCGTGTGCGCGAGCGCCGTTGGCATCCTTCGCAAGAGGTTAAACTCAGCGAAAACGGCGAGCTGGAGATGAAATTTAAAGTGAGTGACTTGGGCGACATCACCCGCTGGGTTTTGGCCTTTGGTTCTGATTGTAAGGTTTTAGCCCCAAAGGAGCTGCGCGAAGCCATCGCTGCCGAAGCCCATAAAACCATCCAGCTTTACAAGCTGGTCTGAGCTTAACGCCACGCGCGGCTTTAGTTTTGGGTTAGTAGTTTATCGTAGGGTTGAGCGTGAAGACACGGTTTGTCATCGGCGGGGTGGTATCCTGCAGGCATGTCCCGCTTAAACCAATTACGCCGTCATCATTGCCCCTCGCCTAAACTAAAACTCTCCGACCGGAAAACACTCCAGTCGCACCCTTTCACCCTGCAAGTATGGATCCTGCGTCTAATTCTCACGTTCGACGAGCACGATGAGAATTTATGGGAAGAGTTAATCATAAATTCCGCTATTACCAACGCCTTGGAGATAGCAAAGGTCCCCAAGGATAAACGGGGTCGCAAACAGGTGCTGAATCGTTTGCGGCGCAGCCTCACCAAGATCGAGGCCGAGGCGACGGGGCCGCTGCAGTTGCCCGGTGCCCTTGCCGCGAACATCCAGTCACTCGCCGCGTTGATGGGCATGGCTGAAGTCGATGAGGCGCTCTTGAGCTTTATCGTGCTTTTGCACCGGGAACCGCTTTTGCACGATCTGGGTGAGCTGGCCAACGCCCTGAAAAACGAGGATACCTACAATCTGCTTGAGGAGGTGCTAAAATTCCCCGCCGAGCAGATTGCCACTGCCCTGAGTTCTCGATCACGCCTGCATCGTTCTGGCTTGGTCTCGCTCAATTCGGAACAGCAGAGCCTGCCTGAGAAGTTTGAATTCGTGTCCCGTCGTCTTCCGCTGGAGCTATGCTCGCGGCAGACGGATTGCCTCGGATTGTTCAAGGATATCATGCGCTCCTCGCCCGCCCCCGAATTAGCTTGGAGTGACTTTCACCATCTAGGCAAACGCGGCGAACTCTTACTTCAGCACCTGCGCCATTGCACGGGGCAGCTGGGCAAAGGGGCCAATATCCTCCTTCACGGTCCGACTGGCACGGGCAAAACCCAGCTCGTGCGTGCTCTCGCCCGCGAATTATGCCTGGAGCTGTTTGAGGTCACGGTAAAGGACGAGGATGACGATCCTATTTGCGGCGAAAAACGAGTGCGTGCGCTCTCCACTGCCCAAGGGATCCTCTCCAGCAAACGGGCCATCATACTCTTCGATGAGATCGAGGATGTTTGTCCCACTATTCCGCCCTTTGGTTCGCGCGGGGTGGGTCAGGCGCGGAAAGGCTGGATAAATGGGGTTCTAGAAGAGGCCGCAGTGCCCACCGTTTGGGTGACAAATAATGTTGGGGCGATGGATGCCGCCTACGTTCGACGCTTCGACATCGTGATTGAAGTCGACAACGCGCCCCGCGCGGTGCGGCGAAACCTGATCGCCCGTGTTGCGCCCACCTTGGGCAAGGAAATGGTGAATCGTCTCCTGGACGCGCCATCGGCCACGCCGGCGGTGATTTGTCGAGCCGCGCGGGTCGCGGAGTCCATGCGTCCGGTAATCGCCAGCGGAGGCTCGCTCGATCCCTATGTGGAACTGCTGGTGGATGGAGTGCTCAAGGCGCAGGAGAATGGCACGCTCATGGCCAGTGCCTCGCCTTTGCCGGATTTTTACCGGCCCGAATTCGTCAATGCCGACCAGTCGCTCGGCCCGCTAGTGGAGGGTATCGCCCGCTACGGCTCCGCCCGCCTGTGCCTGTTTGGCCCGCCCGGCACCGGCAAGACCGCCTTTGGCTGCTGGTTGGCGGAGCGCTTAGGACGACCGCTGTTGGTCAAGCGCGCCTCGGATCTTATTTCCCCTTTCGTCGGCATGACGGAGCGCCTCATTGCCAAGGCCTTTGCCGAGGCCACCGCCGATCAGGCCCTGCTCTTAATCGACGAGGTTGATTCGTTTCTTCAAAACCGTGCCGGCGCCCAGCGCTCGTGGGAAGTTACCCACGTAAATGAGATGCTGACCCAGATGGAGGCTTACGCGGGTGTATTCATCGCTACGACCAACCTGATGGAGGGCCTAGACCCAGCTTCACTCCGGCGTTTCGACCTGAAGGTCAGGTTTGACTTCCTAAAACCCGCTCAGGCCAAGGAATTGCTTGCCGAGCATCTGACTGCGCAAGGCTTGCCCGCCGCAACGGAGGCCGAACTCACGGGGTTTGATCACATCGACCGCCTGACTCCGGGGGACTTTGCGGCGGTCGCGCGTCGGACGCGTTTTCAACCCTTGGCCTCTGCGCCTGCTTGGATCGCGGCCTTGGCCGACGAAGTGCGACTCAAGACCCCGTTGCGGCGTCCGCTGGGTTTCCATGCAGCCCAGTAGGCTCTACTATACTCCTGCCCGTAAAAGCGCCGCGTAGGAATGCAAACCCCTTCATATTCTTGATATTTTGCGATTCTACGCCTTTGTTTCGTCTTGTTTATTCTGCTTGGCTAGGCGGCCAGACCGGCGGCGAGGGTCAGGGCGCTGCGGGCGCGGTTGAGAATATAAAGGTGGTAGCCCGGGGCGCCGTTAGCGATCAGATCGCGAACTTGATCGAGCGCCCAGTCGACGCCGATAAATTCCACGACGATGTCGTCCTCGCTGGCCACCTCCAGGCGGCGCAATAGCGCAGGAGGCAGAACCGAGCCGGACAGGGTGGCGATGCGCTGGATTTGCTTTAGCGACAAGACTGGCATGATGCCCGGCACGA
Organism: bacterium; assembly: GCA_010027235.1. GTDB lineage: Bacteria > Verrucomicrobiota > Verrucomicrobiia > Opitutales > Opitutaceae > IMCC26134_A. The sequence continues at coordinate 8,193 of RGVP01000008.1, read as the reverse complement.
TGGGCACGGTAATGCCGTGCTTTTGGCATTTCTCCACAAACCGGCGATAGATGCTATTATCAAAAAACAGTTGGGTGGTGATGAAACTGGCACCGGCATCAACCTTGCGCTTCAGGGTATCCAGATCGGCCTCCAAGGAGACGGCTTCAGGGTGTTTTTCTGGGTAGCCACCTACACCAAGGCAAAAGTCGGGGTGGCGGGTTTTTAGCAAGGCCACCAACTCGCTGGCGTATCGCAAACCATCGGGCGCGGGCGTGAAGGTGGTAGCGCCTTTGGGGGCGTCTCCGCGCAGGGCCATGATGTTGCGAAAACCGCCGCTATAAAGCTGATCGGCGATGCTCTCGAGCTCGGTGCGACTGTGGCCAACGCAGGTGAGGTGCGGCATGACGGTAAAGCCGAGTTCATCTTTGAGCAAGGCACTGACTTGGGCGGTGCGCTCGCGCGTCGTGCCGCCGGCCCCGTAAGTCACTGAGACAAAATCCCAAGGAATGCGTTGCAGGGCGGTGGCGGTGGCCCTCAGGGCAAGGATACCGGCATCATCCCGTGGCGGGAAAAACTCGAGGGAACGCAGCGGGCGACCCGCAGCGAAAAGGTCGGAAATGGGACGGTCGGCGCGGGAGACGTTCATCAATTGAAGGGTGGGTGGCTTAGTTGAACTTAAGCAACTCGCGGCTGAGGAAAGCGGTCTGGGCGGACGAGAGTTCCCGGATGCCTTTTTGGGCGAGGGAGAGTAGGGTTTGGAATTCTTCTCCAGAGAAGGTGGATTCTTCGCCGGCGCCTTGGATTTCCACGAAGCGTCCACGGCCTGTCATGACGATATTACAATCCACCTCGGCGTCTTTGTCCTCGGCGTAGGGCAGGTCAAGGAGGGGGCGGCCTTGGAGCAGGCCGACGCTGATGGCGGCGACAGAATCTACGAGGGGGTTTTCCTTGAGGCGGCCGGCATCGAGCAGGGATTGCACGGCGAGACGAGCCGCGAGGTAGGCGCCGGTGACGGAGGCGGTGCGGGTGCCGCCGTCGGCCTGAAGCACGTCGCAGTCTATCCAAAGGGTATTTTGGCCGAGTTTATCAAGGTCGATGACGGCTCGAATCGAACGACCGATGAGGCGCTGAATCTCAACGGTGCGTCCATCGAGCTTGCCGCGCGAGATGTCGCGCGGTTTGCGCTCGTGGGTGCTGTAAGGCAGCAGCGAATATTCGGCGGTTAGCCAACCGCCGGGTATCTTTTGTTGCTTCATCCAGGAGGGCACTCCGGGTTCGATGGTAGCGGCGCAGATTACGCGGGTTTCGCCAAAGGCAACGAGCACTGAACCGGTCGCATGGGGGGCGATGCCAGCCTCAAACTTAACTGGGCGCAGCTGATCGGGAAGGCGGCCGTCTGGCCGTGGGGAGGTGGACATAGTGGGGACTCGGATTTTATTTAATCACGAAGGGTGCGAAACCGCGAAGTTGGGGGCTGGAGGATATCGGACGATAAAAGTGCTAAGGCACTAAGGCCGGATGAAAATCTGGATAACGTTTACGGCGCTCCGACCTTCGAGCCTATGCGCTCATTGGTGATATCGGTTATGAAGAAGGAAGTCGGGGCGATGGGTGGAGACGCGAAAATACTAGGGTTGCAGCGTGCTCTGGCTCTCGCAAACACAAAGCCCATGAGCGGCATTTGGGAGACTTTTGCAGGGTTATGGCGGAAGTGGCGTCCGTCGGTAAATACCCGAGCCGAGGCGGGGGCCGCCGGTGAGCGTGCGGCGGAGGCGCATTTAAAAGCGGCCGGGTTGCGGGTTCTGGCGCGAAACTGGCGCAATCCTGCCGATGCCCGTGAGGAATTGGATCTGGTCTGTGAAGACCCAGCTGGGCGCGGCGATGCGGAGCCGGTCTTGGTGTTTGTGGAAGTGAAGGCGCGCGCCGCCGGGGCTAGGGTGGGTGGCTATCAAGCGGTGGATCGCCGAAAGAAGACCGTGCTGTTGCGGGCCTGCACCGCCTATCTCAAGAGCCTGCGTCCTCCCGCCCGCCACTATCGGTTTGATATCATCGAGGTGGCGCACGGGGCCGATCCCGAGGGGGTGGCGGCTTTCCACGCCCAGAAGCTCGATCCCCGCCTAGCCTCGCTGCGAGCGGGGCGGCGAGTGTGGCATTATCGCAACGTGCCCCTCTTTCCGGCCCGTTCCTCACATAGCCACGGCTGACCGGGGACGGCGGGGCGAGCGGTTTTATGCTGATGCGCGCCCGCATTAGCCTTGCCCGAACCAGTGGACCGCCGCGTAGACTAGACATTCTTTACGCTATGTCCGACGCCCCCCGTCATCCCTTTCTACAAGGTCTGAGCAAGCACCGCGGCACGCCGCCCACGATCATCGTGATCTTTGGCGCTTCGGGTGACCTCACTGCCCGCAAGCTCATCCCCGCGATCTACAATCTCGCTTTCGATCACCTCTTGCCGGCTGATTTTTTCCTGGTGGGCTACGGTCGCAAAGCCATACCCGACGAAGATTTCCGGGTGGCGGCGGCCGCCGCGATCAAGGAGTTTTCCCGGCGCGAATTGAATGCGGATGTCTGGAGCCATGTCGCGAGCAACACCAGCTATGTGGCCGGCGGTTATGATGAGCTGGAGGCATTCAAGCGGCTCGCCGCCCACATCCAGACGATCGAGACCCAGCTTGGCCGCGAGGTGCAGGTGCTGTTCTACGTCTCGACCCCGCCCTCGGTCTTCGCCCCCATCCTGCGCAATCTAGGCGCCGCCGGTTTGGCTTCGCGCTACCTTGGCACGCCGCTCCATACTAAGGTCATTATCGAAAAGCCCTTCGGAAAGGATCTCGAGTCCGCCGTGGCGCTGAACGGTGTGATCCGCGAGGTGTTGGAGGAGCATCAAGTCTACCGCATCGACCACTACCTCGGCAAAGAGACCGTGCAAGACCTGTTGGTGCAGCGCTTCTCCAACTCAATTTTCGAACCGCTTTGGAACCGGAACTACATCGACCACGTGCAGATCACGGTTTCCGAGGAGGTCGGCGTCGGCACCCGCGGTGGCTACTATGAGCAGAGTGGGGCGCTGCGAGACATGATCCAGAATCACACCATGCAGCTCGTCGCACTCACCGCGATGGAGCCGCCGGTGTCCCTCGATGCCGAGGCCGTTCGCAACGAGAAGGTCAAGGTGCTGAAGGCGATTCAGCCACTGAATCTCGGTCCGGGTGGTGACGTAGCCCGGGCGCAATACGCGGCAGGTATGATGGGCGGTAAAGCGGCCAAGGGCTACCTTGAGGAGCAGGACATCAATCCGCAATCCGCGACCGAGACCTACGCCGCTGTGCGTCTTTCTATCAATAACTGGCGCTGGCAGGGCGTTCCCTTCTACCTTCGCTCCGGCAAACGCATGGCCCGCCGGGTCACCGAGATCGCGGTGCAGTTTAAGCGCCCGCCCGGCACCTTGTTTGCCGGCAGCGACCGCTTCGATCTGGCCCCAAACACCCTCGCTTTCCAGATCCAGCCCGATGAAGGGCTCTCTCTCATTCTCAACGGCAAGGTCCCCGGCCTCGAGACACGCACTCAGCCGGTGAAGATGAATTTTCGCTACGCCACGACTTATGGGTCGAATACACCCGAAGCCTACGAGCGTCTGGTCCTCGATGCCATGATCGGCGACGGCACGCTCTTTATCCGTGGCGACGAGGCGGAAACCTCGTGGCAGCTCTACACCCCGGTCCTTAAAGCCTGGGCCGCGGCGGGTCGCGAGGGCATGGATTCCTATGTCGCCGGCGGGTGGGGACCAGTTTGCGCGGATGCCTTGCTCTCAAAGAACGCCCACGCTTGGCGCCAGCCCTGAGCGGCGCAGTGCCAGGAACTGGTTATCAGGATTCAGTTTTCGTCCCTCCCGCTATGCCCTCTATTTTCGACGCTCTGCCCGGTCAGGAAACTCCGGTCGGAGCCATCGCCAAGAATCTGGCCCGTCTCTGGGCGGCCGATGCCGGCACCGGTCTCAAACCGGGCGAGGACTCCAAAGCCACGCAGGTCAACTTTGTCCTACACCTCGGCATGCACACCACGGCCGAGGACGCCCTTGTGCAGTTCCAGACGGCGGTGCGGTTTTCCAAACGCTATCCCTGCCGCGTGGTCGTGTTATGTCCGATCCGAGACGAAAACGTCGTCGACGGCGAGTTGCGGGCCAAGATTTACGCTGAGTGCCATCCAGGCAAAACGCGGGGCGATTTGCGCTGTTGCGAGTTTGTTATGCTGAGCTACCCAACGGCGGCTCGGCAATTTTTGGAGAATCAGGTTTCAATCTGCCTTTCTACGGATCTCCCGCTCTATTACTGGGCGCACAATTTCTCGTCTACGGCCAAGCTGGGTGCTTACCAATACTTGCTGGGTCGGGCTAAACGCGTGCTCCTGGACCGTTCCCTTGTGCCTGAAGGGGAGAGCAGCGAACTTAGCTGGCCGCACCCGGAGGCGGTGCGAGATCTGGTGAATGCCCGCCTTTTGCCGGTGCGGCAATCCATCGGGCAATTTTTGAGCGCCTATGCGCCCCCTGCATTGATCGAGGGCTTGGAGGCGGTGGTCGTTCGCCACGGTAGTGCCCGCCGGGCCGAGGCGCGGGTGCTCGCGGCTTGGGCTCTCACGCGCCTTGTGGCCTGCGGAGCGCCGACCGGCCTGGCGGTAGAGTCTGCGCCCGATCCTGCGGCGGAACCTGATTCCGTCGAATTACGCTTCCGCTACCAAGGGGATCATCGGTTTTGTTTTCAGGGGGACTTTGTCCGCGGTTGCGCACATTTCTCGGCCCGCATCCGCGGTGCCGCTAGTGAACTCTCCACGGCCATCAGTCTGCTTAGTCCCGAGGCTGCCTTGGCTGAGGCCATGTTTTTCTAATTCCTCTTATGCGTGAACTTTCATCCGACTTTGGCCGCGTGGTGGTAGGCGCTCGTAACGAGCTTTTTGCCGAGGCCCTTAGGCTAACCTTGGACTCCAGCGCGGCGGCGAGGGCCGGGCGTTTTCTGTGGGCGCTGACGGGCGGCAGCACCCCCGCTTCCTTTTACCAATGGTGTGCCGAAAACGGCGGCCTCCCGGCCGGGCTGCTCGCAGGCACGGATTTTACGGTCAGCGATGAGCGTCACGTCTTGCTCAGCAGCCCCGAGAGCAATTTCGGCAACGCCGAACGGCAACTGCTCGCTCCGCTGGGCGTGCCCACCGATCGTCGTCATCCCTGGATGGTAGCGTGGCCGGTGGCGGAGGCAGCGGAGGCCTACCGTCGCACCATGCTTATCCTCGCCGGCCCTGGTCGAGCCTACGACTTGTGTTTTCTGGGCATGGGCGACGACTGCCACACCGCTTCGCTCTTTCCCGGCACCCCCTTGCTGCGCGATGACGGCGGCCTGCTTTTTGGCGGACAAGAGGTGCCCGGTAAGGGTTGGCGCCTCACCATTACGCCTACCGGGTTACGCGCGTGCGGCCGGGTGGTGGTGATGGCGTTGGGTGCGTCCAAGGCCGATGCGCTCCACCAGGTGCATCGGGGGCCGATTGACGAACTCAACGTGCCTTCGCAAGTGCTGCGGGCCTGCGCGGATCGAGTGGTCTGGCTGGTCGACGAACCGGCTGCGGCTCGACTCTAAGTGCGGTCGGACCGCTGACGGCTTGCCCGAGACGGGGGTTTGGCGCAAGATGTCGTCATGCTTACCCACCCCTCGCGCCTCGCTTTACTGCTGCTGTGCTCCGCCCCGTTTGCCTCCGCCCAAGGCATCTACGCCAAGGCAATTGAGAAGGCACATAAAGTCGCCGATCAGGAATCTTACGGTGGGCAAGTGAGCTTTTCCGACGGGATCGCCAAGTTTCTGGACCTCAGTCTCACCGAGGCCGCCGCCACGGTGCCGCCGCCCTTCGTGATGTCGGCTGGGTTTACCAAACTCGCCGAACCCCTGCGCGCGGCAGGCAAAGGTGCGGCGGCGGATGCCTTGACCGGCATCTTGAATAAACTCGTGACGGACGCGGTGCCGCAAGCGGTGGAAGCGATTCGGGGCGCGACGGGGACGGTCGCTCTTGATGATCTCGCGAGTCTCCGGTCAAATCGTAATGCCTTGCTGGATACATTGCGCAAGGGCGTGGAGCCCAAAATCAAAGAGCAGCTGCGTCCCCTCTTGAAGCAGGCGGCGGAATCTGCGGGCCTACCCGCCGCCATGGATGCGTTTATCGCGGTCTCAGGCGCCAAAATTCCGGATACCAAGGTGGCCCTGACGGCTTTGCAGGATCAGGCCATGAATCAGGCGTTGGACCACGTTTTTAAATACCTTGAGCGTCAGGAACGTGCTTACCGCAGTGATCCAGCGCAGGCGAACGACCCGTTCGTGAAAGCGGCTTTTAATATGCTCCGTTAAGCGTGGCGGCTGGCGGTTTTCTCGCGGCCCGCAAGGAGGGCGACGGTTTTCGAAGATGGGTTTTACCCGGCTTGACCGTAAGCGGTGCGTAAGGCTTGGCCGACTGCAGGCGGCACAAAATGTGAGACGTCGCCGCCTAGCTTGGCGACTTGCTTCACGAGGTTTGAGCTCGTGTAGCTGTAAGTCTCCCGGGGCATTACGAAAATCGTCTCCAGGGCAGGCTCGAGGTGGCGGTTCATGAGTGCCATGTTGAACTCAAACTCGAAGTCGGAGAGGGCGCGGATGCCGCGGATCACGGCGATCGCATTGTGGGCGCGAGCAAATTCAACGAGCAGGCCGTCAAAGAGGGTGGCCTCAACATTGGGCAGGTCGGTCGTCACGGTCCGAACCAGATCAAGGCGCTGCTCAGGCGAGAAGAGAGGGCCTTTGCCGGGATTGTGGGCGATGGCCACGGTAACACGGTCAAAGAGTCGCGCCGCCCGCGCGAGCACGTCGAGGTGCCCGAAGGTAATGGGGTCGAAGGTGCCGGGGTAAATGCAATGGCGCATGGTGGTAAATCGAGAAGGTGGGAGCGGCGGCGGGCTTGCGCGGTTCACCGGACTAAATTAGAGTAAAATCGAACTCGGTGACAAAGTGAACGCGAAACCGTTAGGGGCCCTGCGGGCGCCTTGTAGCATAAGTCCCTTGCCTCCGTGCAGGCGGCGCGTTGCCGTGGTTACGGGATCGTCAATCCCCTACCGCCTGCAACCCCATGTGGAACCTGCCCAATATCCTTACCCTTTCGCGCATACCTATGATGTTTGTGATCGTGGGGCTGATGTATGCGGACCGTGCCTTTGCGGGCTGGACGGGTGCCGCGACTGGCGCGTTTGGTCTTTTTATTGCGGCGGCGATCAGTGACTGGCTGGACGGCGCAATCGCCCGCCGACGGGGAACCGTCTCGAATTTTGGTAAATTCATGGATGCCTTAACCGACAAGATTCTGGTTATCGGCATCTTGGTGGCTTTGGTGCGGCACGACGAGGACCTCCCCATCACCTTCGTGCTCCTTACAATCGGCCGAGAGTTTATGGTCTCCGGCATGCGCATGGTGGTGGCCACTAAGGGTATAGTCGTGGCGGCTGATAGTGGCGGCAAGGCCAAAACCATCACCCAGATGATCGCCATCGGCTGCCTCCTCGCCGTGCCAATGCTGGAAAACGATTTCGCGCTCTGGACCGGCTGGCCTATGCACGGCCTTTCCGAGTGGGTGCATAAGGCCGGCCTGATCGGCTATGTGCTCGGGACCTTCCTGGCGGTTTGGTCCGGCTACCGTTACCTTAAACGGAATTGGTCCTACTTTGCCGAATGATTCTTAGACAACCGCGTTGGCCGCGTTTTTTGCCTACCGTTTGGGTGGTGAATATCGCCATGGTCGGGCCGATGGGACGAATGAAACCGGGTCCGGGCACCTGGGGTTCATTGGCCGGTCTGCTCTATTTCGCGGTCTTTTTTGCTGGTCTGCCGGGGTGGCAAATTTTGCTGGCAAGTCTGCCTGCGCTTTATCTGTCCGTGGCGTTTTGCGGGGAGGCGGAACAACGTTTGGGGCAACGTGATCCCGGCGGGGTGGTGCTCGATGAATTTGTCGTCATGCCGCTCTGTTTCCTCGGCTGGCAGGGCCTGCCCGCGGCATGGGTGGCGGACTGGCGTTGGGCGGTATTTCTGGGCGGGTTCGGGCTTTTCCGGGTCTTCGATATCGCCAAGCCGCTGGGTATTTCTCGCCTCCAGGATCTACCCGGTGGTTGGGGGGTGGTGGCAGATGACGTGGCGGCGGCGTTCGCGGCCTGCGTCT
>RGVP01000070.1 GCA_010027235.1 bacterium | reverse complement strand
CGCCGCCGCCCGCGCCGCCGGGCTCGCCGTCTCCAACCACCCGCGCGGCCTAGTTCTCGCCGGTCCCGCCACCGTCAATCTCGCCGCGCTCCCCGCCGAGCGTCTCGACACGCTGATCGCTTTGTTCGACACGCCAGAAAAATTTGCCGATCCCGCCATCGCCACCCGATCCTTCGCGACCCTCGGTCGTCAGGGGCCCTGGACTGACCACGCCCGCGCCACCCCGGAGCAACTCACCGCCCTCGCCGCGCCTGAGTTCAAGTGGCCCTCGGTTCCCTTCGCGAGCTACGATTTCACCGGATTCAACGCCGCCTTGCTCGGCTCCGCCCCGCCGCCTCCCGGCGAGTATCCTCGCATCCTCTTCAGCGCTGCCGACGTGCCCGCCCTCGCCGCCCGCCTGCGTGACCAGCGTGTCGGGCAACTTTCGCTGATTGAGATTGAGGAACTGTTTCGCGCCTCGTGGTGGGACCCCTCCACCAGCGACGGCGCGCTCTTCGTCAAACTCGCCGCCGGCGAAACCAATGACCTCAAGCTCGGGGAAATCGATTGGTCCGCAAAACACTTCTCGCCCGCCAACCGTTTCGCTTTGCCGCACGTGTTCGACGGACAAAAACCGGGTATTTTTAACACCCACGTTGCCTACGTTCCCGAGTGCCTTGGCACGATGGCGCTCTACTGTCTGCTCACCGGCGACGAGATTCGCGGTCGCCAAGCCGCCGCCGCAATCGCGACCTATTTCCGCCTACGCGAACCCGCCGTCGACGCCTACCTAGCCGTGTCCGACGCCGACTTCGGCAACGACGAGTTCAAGGGCTCTGGCGCCGCCACCCACTGGCGTGGCATGCACGCCCTTGTCTCGCAGATGAACCTCGGGCTCTGCCTCGACTTCGCCGGCAAGTGGATGACACCCGCCGAAAAGGATCTGATGCGTCGCATAATCGCCAAAGCCACCTACGGCCGACGCAGCTACGGTCAGGACGGCCCCGCGCGTTTTCGGGACGTGAATTGGGTCACGTGGGATCTGCCGCATTTCCTTGCCCTCTGCGCCATCGAGGGCCTGCCCGGCTTCGATCCCGAAGGCTATGCCTCTGGCGCCGAGACCGTGCGCGCCTTCCTCGACTGGGGCATCGACCGCCACGGACAAATCTACGAGAGCAACGGCAAGAACGTCGGCGGCCTCCAGTTCCAACTCCTTTCCATGGTCGCGCTCGCGCGGCGCGGCGAAAACCTCTTCGGCCACCCGCACTGGCGCGCCTTGCCCGCCGCCCAGACGCAAACGACCTCGCCCACCGGCCGCGTGGTGGTGAGCGGAGGCACCTTCAGCGGCAGCGCCCTATCTTTCCAGTTTTTGAACGAGCTTCGGGCATTCTACCCGGAGGAACGTTCCTTCGATTATCTGCTGAGCCAGCCTTTGCTCAACCTGGCCAATAACACCCCGACCACTGTGCGGAACGAAGCCGAGCGCCTCGCCGCCTTCGATGCCGACGTCGCTCGCGCCGCCCTTCGCGCGCCCAAGGGACTTGCTAAGCTGCGCTTGCCGAGCCCGACCTATCCGGCGTTCACGCGAAGTTTTCTCTACGACACCGACTGGTCTCCCGCCACCCGCGCCGATGTCGGCTTGCCGCTCGATTACGTGAACGAGGTCCACGGCGTGTTCTCCGCCTACTCAGATCGCGAGCCCTCCTCGGCCTGGATCAATCTGATCGTCCGGCCCAACCACTACATGGGGGCCGGCCACCACCATTCCGACGCCGGCATGTTTCACTTCTCCTCCCTCGGCGTGGATTGGATAGCCGAGTCACCCTTCTCGATGTCCTACCCGGGCAAATACCACAACCAGGTGGTGGTGGACGGCGAATCCCAGTCCGACCAGTTCCCATCCCGCGCCTCTTGGCTTGGCGCTTCGATCGGCACCGCCGCCTCCGCCGCGAGCGCCGACCTCACCTACGCCTACTCCTGGCGTTGGCTCACCCAACCTAATGCCACTTGGGAAAAACACGACACCGAAGCGCCTAGCGGGTGGGAGGTCGAGCCCGCTGCTGACATTATCCATTTCTACCAAGGCACCGCCCGCTACAAGATGCGGCCGTGGTGGAGCACCTACGCCGTGTCAAACTGGACCCCCACGCTGCGTGCGCCCTTCAATCCCATGCGCCGCGTCTTTCGCACCGTCGCCCTCGTGCGCGGCCCGCGCCCCTACGGCGTCGTGGTCGATGACGTGAAAAAGGACGACGCCACCCGCCTCTACGAGTGGACCGCCTGTCCGGTCGCGGGCATCGTCTCCGTCAAGTTGCCCGGATTGCCCGCCGGTTGGCTCGCCCTCGGGCAGAAAGAAGTCGCCGCCGACCAATCCGGCCGCCCGCTGCTTCTGATCGCGCCGCTCGCTGATCCCGCCTCACCGCAAAACGCCCGTATCGATACCCTCGCCGGTCCGCCCGATCGCGCGGGTAAATCCCAGACTTACGAACGTGTAGACATCCCGGTTCGCGCCGCCGAGGTGCGTTACCGCGTGCTGCTCCTGCCCCATCGAGTTGGTTCACCCTTCCCGGTCATCACCTACGACCCCGCCGCCGATCGCGCCATTGTGGACGGCGATGAACTTCGCTTCACCGTCGGCACGGACGAACGCACCCGCTTCGCCGTCACCCGCGCCGGTGCCAGCCTGCTCATCTCGCCATGAACCCCCGCGTTTCGACCGTCCTCTGCGCCGTGCTCGTCGCCATCGTCCCAACTGCGCCTGCTGCCACCCTCTCTGAATTGATGCGTGGCGCCCCCCCCGAAGACATCGTTTACGCGGAGAGGGCAGGGGAGCGTCTCACTTTGCACACCTTTCGCCCGACCACCGCCGCGCACGGCGAGCTTCGTCCCGCCGTCATCTGGATCCACGGCGGCGCTTGGGTGGGCGGCACTACCGATGGATTCATGCCGCTGGCGCGCTACTTCGCGGCACGGGGCCTGGTCGCGTTCAACATCACCTACCGTCTCGCCAAGCCCGGCGCTGTGACCGTCGCCGACTGCGTGGCCGATTGCCGCTCCGCCTTGCGCTACGTCCGCGCCCACGCCGCCGCTCTGGGCCTTGATCCCGCCCGCATCGCCGTGGCGGGCGACTCTGCCGGCGGACACCTCGCCGCCACCCTCGGCACCGACACCGGCCCCTCTCATCCCGACGACGCCCCCGACGTTTCCGGCCGCGCCGACGCGCTACTGTTGTTCAATCCCATCGTGGATATGACCGAGGCCGACTGGATTCGCTACGCCGTGGGCGGTCCGGCTTTGGCCGATAAAAAGAATACGCCGCGCCCCGCTGCGCCCGAGGATATAGCGCTAGCTCGTTCGCTTTCGCCGCTCTTCCACGTCGCTCCCGGCCAACCACCCGCGCTGCTCATGCACGGCCGCGCCGATCGCATCGTGCCGCTCAGCCAGGCCGAGCTCTTCGCCGACGCCTACCGCGTCGCCGGCAACCGCATCGACTTCACCGTGGTCGAGGGCGGCGTCGGCCACGCCTTTGTCATCCCCGGCTACAAGTGGCCTGAGTCCGTCGTCGTCGAGGCCGTCCGCGCCGCCGACGCCTTCCTCGCCTCCCTCGGTTGGCTCTCCGGCGAGCCCACCCTCACCGTCTCCTCGCCCCCCGCTTGGTCCGTCCCAGCGCCCGCCCGATGAAAACCCTGATCGCCCATCTCCTGTTGCTCGTTCACCTGTCTGCCGCCGAGTTTGCCCCGGTCTTCACCGCCGGCGCCGTCCTCCAGCGTGAGCAACCCATCTCAGTCTGGGGCACCGGCCGCGCGGGAGAAAAGGTCACGGTCGAACTGCTCGAACAAACCGCAACCGCGGTCGTCGCCGACGGACGCTGGCGCGTAACCCTCTCGGCGCTCCCCGCCACTACCTCGACCAGCTTGCGCCTTCGCGGCGACAAGGTTGTCACCCTAGAAGATATCGCTATCGGTGAGGTTTGGCTCGGCCTCGGCCAGTCCAACATGGAGTGGCGCCTCAACCAGTGCGCCGACTTCACCGCAGCCTTGCTCGCGAGCGCCGGCAACCCCGCCATCCGCCAGCTTAAAATTCCGCTACGTCCCTACGCCGGCGACCAGCTGGCCACCTTTGCGTGGAAAAAATTCGACCGCGCGAGCGCCCCGTATTTTTCCGCCGTCACTTACTATTTCGCCACTGAGCTCCAACGTAAACTAGGCGTTACCGTGGGCATCGTGAACTGCTCCTTCGGCGGCACGCCCATTGAGGCCTGGATGAGCCGCGACGCCATCGCCGCCGCTGGCCTTTCCGCCCAGCTCGCCGAGCACGACAAAAAGATGGCCGCCTGGTCCGACTTCTCCGCCTACGACTCGGCCTGGCGGGTTTACGATGCCGCCCGCAAAGCCTATGAGGAACGCAAAAAGGCCAATCCTGCCGACCCGGCGCTCGGCGCCGCGCCCGTCGAGCCCTACGGCTTCCGCACCAAGGGTCGTCCCGAGGGTCTGCGCGAGTCGATGCTCGCCCTCGTCACACCCTACACCGCGCGTGGTGCGCTCTGGTATCAGGGCGAAAACAACGCCGGCAAACCTGCCGACTACGCCTGCCTCCTGCCCTTGTTTCTCACCGAACTCCGCTCGTCTTGGAGTCGTCCCGATCTCCCCGCCTACATCGGCCAGCTTTCCTCGCCGACCGCCAACTGGCCTGATGAGCAGGAAGGCTATGCCCCGCTCCGCGAGGTGCAGCGCGCTATAGCCGTTTCCGATCCGCACTCGGGTTTCGTCGTTTCCCTCGACCATGGCGAACGCGGCAACGTCCACCCGAAGAACAAACAACCCATAGGCGAGCGTTTTGCTCGTCTCGCCCTCGGCCGGGTCTACGGCCAGACCGGCTTCGCCGCCCAGAGCCCTTCAGCCGCCGCCGCCAGTCGCGCCGCCGGCCAAATCGAGATCACCTTCCATGACCTCCCTGGCCGTCTCGAACTTCGCGACCCCGCCGTCCCGACGCTTCTACTGCGCAACGCTGCCGGCGCATCCGTCGCCCCCGCGCGCGTCGACCTCGCACCCGACGGTCGGCGTCTCCTCCTCACCGCCCCAGACGGCTTCCGTGCCGCCGCCGTCACTTACGCCTATCAAAATTTCTGCGCCCTCACCCTTTTCTCCGACGAAGGCCTGCCAGTGAGCCCTTGGTTTCTCACCATCCCCTGACCCGGCCATGATCCGCCCCCTCGTTTATCTTTTCCTAGCCGGTTCCGCGTTCGCCGCCGACACGCTCTCGACCCTCGCCGACCCCGAGGCCCTGCGCCAGGCCATCCCCGCCCTCCGTGAGCAGCGCCACTGGACCGAGTTCGCCTCACCGGAGCAGATCGCCCTCTACGACGGCCCGGAGACCGTTTACCCGGAGATCCCCGCGTCCGCCCACGATCTCACCGGTTTCGACCCCGCCCTGCTCGGCTCGCCCGTCCCCGCGCCCGGCGTGCATCCTCGTATCCTTTTCAGCCCCGGCGATATTCCTCTCGTTAAACACCGTCTCGAAGGAAGCAAAGCCGGCCAAAAGGCCCTCCTCGAAACCCGCTTTCTGCTCGCCCAAACCCTCTACAACCCCGCTTCCGACGAGGGCAAAATCTACGCCAAGCTCGTCGCCGGTGATACCGCCGATCTCACCTTTCTGACCCCCGAGCCGCCCAAGCAGATTGACTCGATCCTCATCTCTACTCCGCCCCGCCACTGGTTCAACGGCTACACCCAGAGCCTGCCCGACACCGTCCACACCGCCTACCTGCCCAACCTGCTCGCTGCGTCCGCTTTCCAGGCCCTGCTCGATAACGACACCCCTCGCGGACGCGACACCGCCGCAGCGATCGCCAACTACTACTGGCTGCGGAATCCCCTCATCGACGCCTTCGCCGAGGAACAACACCGCCTCCACCTAGCCCCACGCGACACGTGGCGAGCCATCTTCGGCGTCGCCGGCGGCAACAACCTCGCCTTTTGCTACGACCTCGCCGCCCCGTGGATGAACGAGGAGCAGCGCGCCGTCCTCCGCCACGCCATCGCCGCCTCCGCCCGCTGGGTGGAGACGAACTGGTCCGGCTGGGACCTCGAACACTATCTCACCGCCCTGGCCATCGAGGACGAACCGGGCTACGACCCGGCCATCCAGCCCGCCGCTCTCCGCACCCTCAAGGGCTACTTGCAGTGGGGCATCAGCGCCCAAGGCACGATCTTCGAGAGCAATGGTAAGGTCGGTGCCGGCTTCCACTACGCGATGCTCACCGCCCTCGCCCTCGCACGGCGCGGCGAAAACCAGCTCGGCCACCCGCACCTGCACCAGCTTCCTTTCTCCCAGATTCAACACGTCGTCCCATCCGGCGAATACAACGTGAACAACGGCACCTGGGGCTGCGCCCCCTTCGCCTACGGCCACTTCTTCACCGCCTTTTTCCCCCGTGAAAAAGTCGCCGCCGCAGCCGACCTGCTCATGCGTCAGGACCGCCCCGACCTCGCCGCCTTCGACCCAGTTCACTATCAACTATCTCTCGAGGCTTCGACCCAAAGCAACGCCACCCCGCCTGGGGGCCGCGCGCTCGAAAAAATCAACTGGCGCAAACTCACCCCGCTCACCCCCGCCCATGTCATGGGCCCCACGCCCTACGACTGCGCCGATTGGCGCGGTGCCGAAACCTTCGCGAAAGACCGGGCTTCGCTCAATCTGCCCCTCGACTTTGCTGACCCCGTTCACGGACTTCTGACCACCCGTTCCGCCCCCGACTCCGACGCGCTGTTCCTGATGTTCGAGGCCCGCGCCAACCTCTCCACCATTGGGCATCAGCAACATGACGCCGGACATTTTTACTTGGCTGCCCTTGGTGAGATGTGGGGCGTCGAGGCCGGGGCAAAGTCTGGTTTTTCCCAAGACCATTCCCACGTTCGCATCGACGGCCTCGGGCTCGCCGACGTCGCCTATCCGCCGCGCGTAAAGTTTCTCGGCTCCGCGATCACGCCCGTCGGCGCCCTCGCCACCGCCAATATCTCCGCCGCCTACAACCATGGATGGGTCGGGCCCACCCAGTTTCAGTGGACGATCCCCGACGCCGCATCCTGGAAAATATCGCCCGAAACCGACCCCGATGTCGTCGCCTACTTCCGCGGCACCCAGCACTATAAGATGCGCATCTGGGGAGATAATTATTTCAAACAGAATTGGGGCCCCACTATGCGCGTGGAATCCGCCAACCCGGTCAAATCCGCCTTCCGCACCGCCGGCCTCGTGCGTGGCGCTCATCCCTACGCGCTCGTGCTTGACGACGTAAACAAGGGCGACGGCCGCGCGCACGACTACGACTGGGTCTTGCAGGTGCCCAACAGCGTCCGCCTCGCCGATATAGAACTTCCCGCCGGCAACCCTGCCGCCGCCGTGCTGGTGAAGACCATCGGCGGTGATCAGTTTCGTATGACCGACGTGCAGGAAACCCCCGTCGGCACACCCGCGCTCCTCGTGGTTGCCCTCGACTTACCTGTTACCACCGGCCCGCAGCTGTGGAATTTCTACAAGGCCACCGAGCAACCCTTCCGCCTCGACGTGCGGACCTACACCGCAAACAAAACCAACCAAGTTCTTACCCGCACCCGCCTCTACGCCAGTCGACGCGACACCATCTTCCGCTCTCGCATCGCCCTCATCCCTTTCAAGATCGGGCAACCCCTTCCGAAGATCACCTGGGACGCCGAGCAGACCAGCGCCACCCTTGTCTGGCCCGACCAAAACGACACCCTCGTTTTTTCCCCAGCCGCCCCCGACGCCCATACGAGCGTTTCGGTCCGGCGCGGTGGCACCGAGATCCTGTCCTCCGCGCGCCTCGGGCTTACCCCTTGAGACCGCCGCCTCGAACATCGATCCCGTTCCGATGCAAAACGTGCTCCATTACGCCGTGCCCGCCGAGCATTTCAACGAGGCCTTGCCGCTGGGCAACGGGCGGCTTGGCGCGATGTTTTACGGCGGTGTGGAGCGTGAGCGCATCCATCTAAACGAGAGCTCGCTTTGGTCGGGCGTCGGACCGGCCGAGATTCCGCCCCAGGGGCGCGCCGCGTTGCCCCAGATTCGGCGCCTGCTCTTTTCCAACCAGCTCCGCGAGGCACACGAGTTGGCGATCAGCACCTTGCCCGGCGCGTTTACGGAATCCTACCAACCGGTTGGTGATTTGCTGCTGGAGCTGACAGATGCGGCCGGCGTCGCTTCGGTAACGAACTATCGCCGCGAACTCGATCTCGGCGCCGCGATGGGCCGCACTCGCTTCACGACCGGCGGGGTCGTGCATGAACGCGAGCTACTGGTTTCGCACCCAGCCCAGATCGTGGCCTTGCGCTGGCGGGTGGACCGTCCCGGCGCACTTTCCTGCAGTTTGCGGTTTGCCTCGCCGCTGCGACATGAGATCGCGGCGGATGCAGGTGGATTTGCGATCACGGGGCGCGCGCCATCGCACGTTCAGTGGTTTGGGGTGAAGCCGGGCGAGGGTATCACCTACGAGCCGTTCCGGGGCCGAATCGGTATGGAGTTTTCCGCACGCTGCTCGGTGAGCGCGCCGGGCGCACGCGTGCGGGTCGAGGACAATACGTTGGTGATCGATGATGCGACGGAATTGACTGTGTTGCTGGATGTCCGCACAGCCTTTTCCAGCCACTCACCCGACTCCGAGGCTGCCGCCACGCTGACGCAAGCGCGCCGACAGACGTGGGCTGAAACCGTCTCTGCCCACCTCTCGGATCACGAGGGGCTTTTCGGACGCGTCCGGCTCATGCTGTCCGGCACCTCGACCCAGATGGAGGAACTGCCCACCGATCAACGCCTCGCGCGACGCTCCGCAGGGTCGGCCGATCCTGGTTTGGAGGCGCTGGTGTTCGACTACGGTCGCTACCTGCTCATTGCGAGCAGCCGTCCCGGCGGCCAGCCGGCCAATCTGCAAGGACTTTGGAACCGCGAGATGCAGCCTCCGTGGTCGTCCAACTTCACTGTCAATATCAACACGCAGATGAACTATTGGCCGGCCGAGGTCTGCGACCTTTCCGAGCTGCATACTCCGCTCTTCGACTTTATCGAACGCCTTTGCCTGCACGGCGAAATCACCGCGCGCGAACTCTACGGCTGCGACGGCTGGGTGTGTCATCACCAGACCGACCTCTGGGCCTCCGCAACTCCGATCGGTTTTACTCCGGGCAAGCCCAACGACGGAGCGTCCCGTTACGCACTCTGGCCGATGGGCGCTGCCTGGCTGGTGCGCCACTTGTGGGAACATTATCTGCACAATCGCGATACCGTCTTTCTGCGCACGCGCGCTTGGCCGGCGATGCGCGGCGCGGCTGTTTTCATGCTCGAATTTCTGGTTGAACGTCCCGACGGCTGCCTCACGACCGCGCCTTCGACCTCGCCGGAGAATTCGTTCCGGCTAGCCGACGGCTTTCGCGCGGGCATCGCGACAGGCTCCACCATGGATCTTTCCATTTTACGCGATCTTTTCAGCAACTGTCTCGACGCCGATCGCGCGCTGGGCGGCACCGATCCGGAACTGGCGCAACGCCTGCGGGACGCCCTCAGACGGCTGCCGCCGCGCGTGATCACGCCTTCCGGCCGTCTGGCGGAGTGGGATCAAGACTACGAAGAATGGGAGCCGCACCACCGCCATGTTTCCCACCTTTACGGGTTGCACCCCGCGGCGGAAATTCATCCTGAGGAAACGCCCGCGCTCGCCGAGGCCGCTCGCCGCACTCTCGAAGTTCGTTCCGATGGTGGCACCGGCTGGTCGCTAGCTTGGAAGATTAATTTCTGGGCGCGCCTGCAGGACGCCGCCCACGCCCACCGATTGATAGATACCTTTTTCCATGCAGTGACCGCGACCGCCACCGATGTGGGAGCGGTCGGCGGACTTTATCCCAACCTGCTCTGCGCGCATCCGCCTTTCCAGATCGACGGCAACTTCGGTTACACCGCCGCGGTCGCCGAGTTGCTGCTTCAGAGCCACCGGGAGCTCGTGCAGTCCGGTCGACGCGAAATCCACCTGCTCCCCGCGCTTCCTGCCGCCTGGAGCGAAGGGAAGGCGTCCGGCTTGCGCGCCCGAAGCGGCGTAAACGTCTCGCTGAAATGGAGCGCCAACGCACTCGTCTGGGCCAGTCTGGTGGCCGACCACGACGGCGAGTTTTCCGTTCGCTACGGCGACATCCGCCATGAAGTTAGCCTCAAGGCGAAGTGTCCCTGGTCTTGGCCCGTCTCTGTCGGCCGCACCGCTTGATCATTTTGAACGCTGCAACGTCATGATGCTTTCGCCATCCCCGCACGGTTTAATGCTGTCGTCGATTTACCCTTGGCTTCTAAAATCAAACTCCTGAATCCCATGCCCGTCCCACTTTTCAGGCACCTTTCTGTGCCTGCGGTTATCCTACTAGCCACAATGATCGCGAACGCCGCCCCGCGCGCTTTCTATGAAGAGCCCATCTGGCAACCGCGCGCCCATCCGTCGCTCGACGACGTTCTCTCCACCACCTTCCACCCGCCGTCCCCATCCGTCGTCCCGCCAGTCCGCTACGACACGCCCGGCTATGCCGCAGAAAAACTCCACCCCGCGCCCGCCACTGGCGTCCACCCGCGCGTGCTCGTCACGCCCGAGGACGTCGTCGCCATACGCGCCCGCGTCGCTCAGGGCGATGCCGCCCCCCTCGAATTCCGCACCCTTTGGACCCGCGTCCGAGAATCGCGCTCCGCCTTTTCCGCCCTCGTTGCCCGAGACGATACCCTCGGGCGCGCCCTCGCCGCCCAGTTTGTGGAAAAACTGCACGCTCTCGAGCCTAAGCTAGACCGCCTCGACGCTCAGCCCGATCGCCAGAACATCTGGTCTGCCGAGCGCTCCCTTATTGCCAGTCAAGACCCTGAACCGCCCTCCGAAATCTGGACGCTTATCGACTACGATTACCTTCACGGCTGGCTATCCGAATCCGACCGCGAACTCGCCGAGCGGATCATCACCCGCCTCGTCGCCGACCGCTTTTCCAACTACCTCTGCGAGCCCGACCACTTCCTGATTAACAACCACAAGGGCTTCGGCATGGAGTTCATCCGCCTCATGCTGCTCGTCGAAGGTCGGCCCGGTTTCCCCGCCAAAACCTTCGCCCGCTCCGCCGACAAGGCCCGCGCCATGCTCGACTGGTATCTGAGCCCCGACGGCATGTGCTACGAGTCCATCAAGGGCTGGCTCAACACCTCTGCCTTCGTCGCCGTCGGTCGCCGTAATCCCCAATTTCTCCGCCATGACCACCTCGTCGCGAAACTTCGCTTTTTCCAATCCACGCTACGCTGGGAAAACGGTCGTTGGCGCATCCGCGATGAGATGCGCGCATCCGCCTTCCATGTCATCTGGCTCATGCGATTTCTCTATCCCGAGAACCGCTCCTACGACCTGCTATACAGCGCCACGCTCTCGTCTCACGACTTCCTGACCGACGCCGCTGCCAAGTGGCCCGATCCCGTCGGTATCGCCCCGGAACTACTCCTCCTCTTTGCCGGCGGCGGCTCCGGTGACGACCGTGCCGGCAAACTCGCCGACTGGACCTCCCAGGCCGCCATTGATTCCCTTAAACTCCCCGTCACCTGGCACGACGATCTCCGCGGCTACGTCGAGGCCCGCAACTCCTGGCGTATCGGCGACCTCCATCTCGGTTTCGTCAATAAACAGGACTTTTTCTACGGTGGCCACGAGGGCTCCGAGGCCAACCGCCTCACCCTCTGGAAAGACGGCGTCAACTGGCTGCGCGACGAGGACCTGTTGGCGGTCAAGGCCACCGGCTTACAAAACATGCTCACCATCGACGGCCACGGCCTCTCCTGGCCGCCCGTGCCCGGCGTGTGGCTCGGCGTCAACGAGGGCCCGCACGGGATCTCCGCTGCCGGTGACGCTAGGCTGGCCTACGCGCATAACAAGATCATGCAAGTTCATCCGTTGGCCTCCGCTTCGGGAAAACTTCCCTACTACGCGCCCTTCACCGAAAAAAACTTCGACCTCACGCGCGATCTCCAGGTCGCCTTCCATCCCGGCACCGTCGCCTTCAACGACGGCTACGCCCACACCGACTACGGCCCATGGAGCGGCGAGACCAGGCTAGTCGAGTTCTACGGCGACAACCAGCCCGTCGCCCAGGCCGAGCGCACCGTTCATCTCGCCCGTGGGGACCGACCCTACGTGCTCGTGCTCGACGATGCCCGCCGTGCCGACGATGTGCCACACCTCTTCGAAAGCTCCTTTAACCTCCCCGACGACGCCGTCGTCGTGGACGCCAAGACCACCGAGATCCAATTCCAGAACGTAGAGCCTTCCGAGCTTCGCGAAAGTGAATTCCTCCTATCCGCTGGCGGCACATCGCGCGACCCAGCCACCGGCAATCCCGTGATCAAAAAAGGCGATCCGCTGCTGCTCATTCGTGTGCTCCACCGCAACAGCGACTACGGTTACCCGGCGCCGCGAATTCAGGTCCTGCCCGCCCGGCCCGAACGCCCTTTCAATCGATTCACCCAGCTCGTCGTCCCCGCTCTCACCAAGTCCCCCGAGTTCCGTATCCTCTTTTACCCGCATCGCTCCGGCGATCCGCTGCCGGTCACCGCCTGGAACACCGACCGCACCTCGCTCACCGTCACTTTGGGCAAACAGCGCGACGTATATCGCTTTGCCCGCACCGACGCGGGCCGTATCGTCTTCGACTTTACCCGTGACGGCAAAAT
>RGVP01000069.1 GCA_010027235.1 bacterium | reverse complement strand
CTTTGTATTATTAAATAGAATAAATCTTGCTTAATTCTTGCCGCCAGATCACAAAAACTACCTGACGAGCTTGGGGACCAGTCGGTTGGAGGGTTTGAGTAGTTTATGGTTATGTTGCCGTTTTTTGAGTATTTATATCTATTTTGGGGATCACTCTGGGGCGAGAGATTTGCTCCTGCCCCAACCGCTTTGACCGCTGCTTGTCGGCCTGTTTTTTTGGGGGAATTTTGACGTAGTGCGGACGCGTTTGGCTAAAACCTTTGCAAGGCATAGAACTGCTTTTGTGTTTTCATCACATAATTATAGTGTTTCAGGTAAAATTCCTAGTTAGTATCTTAGATAATATCATTTCGGCCTGGCAAAGAGATACTGTTCAAGCGCCTACCTTCACCGTCCAACGACAGGCGGGATGCAGAGGGTTGGCCAGCGGTTGGTTATAATACGCGCTAGTAAGCATGCCGCCTTGATAGGTGTTGAAGACCTTTACGGACGCCCTGCACCGAAATCGCTCGCTTAATCTTATGCGCTCAAAACCCCTCTTTTAGCGTGTTCGCTAGTTATGAATCTAAGACGTAGTTGTTGTGCCATTCGAGCACCGTGTAAATTTAGCAGAAACCGTAAGCCGCCGAGATATAGGTGCTGTCTATTGCCCAGACTTGTTTGGTCTGGGGCACCGTTAGCGCTAGCAGCAAATGAGATAAATTGGATACTTTATCGGCGCCTTCGACATGTATAGCCTATTATAAATCCGCCTCCTGTTTAATCGGAGAGATCATGCTTCTGAAAATCTTAAACGAACCAACTTTTCGGAGCCAATTTAGTTTACTCTTGGCACTTTCCGATACGTGCATTCCACACATTCCCCCAGTTCCCGGCATCTATCCTTCACTTACGAGGATTGATTCGGAATACCTTCTGCAGGCTACTCCGCCACCTTGTAACTAATAATTAAATACCGGATAAATGTTTATTTATAGATTTATATTGTTATACGGCAATGGCTTATGTTTTTAGATTCTGTTCCGGGTTTACGTCTCCTGACACCCAGTGATTTCTTAAATAGGGCTCCTCATAATTATTTAATGTAAGTCATTAGAATATAAGATATTAAATTAATTACTTATGCTGAATCTGCGGCGTATGCCTCTACAGGATCGAGTGTAGGCATGGCCTCCTTTCCGCATTATCCTGCTAGCACCTATCGGTTTGGTTCGTAGGCGTGGGGGCATGAGGGTCTTTTTGTTGTCTTGGTCATCTATTTTTTCGCTGTCTGATGTCCTTTTTCCCTCGGCGTGTCCTTTTTATTTAGCTGGCAAGCAAAAAACTCGATTTTTTCTTGGGAGAACCACTAAAACGATTTGACGAATCACGTTCTGACTCCCATCGGTAGTGGCTTAACTAGTTTTAATCCACTACCCCTAGTGGTGAATGACTTGTTGGTAAGTTGCGGTAACTCTTAATTGCATGTTCGTTTTTTCTGTTTTTTTCGTTTCCTTATCTCGATTTACCGCCCCGTGACTTATCTGATTTCGCTTGTATTTTTCCTTCCTTAAATTTCCCCCAAGCGCTTCCCGTCTGCTCCATTTTCTGTTTCCTTCATCCTTACTCTACTCATGCAAAAATCCTTCACCGTAGGTTCCAAGATTTTCACCCTCGACCAAGACAAAGCAGAGGCTGCTTTTGCTGGGAAAAAAGTAATTAATGGTCACCAGACCATGTGTTTTAACCTCTTACCCTTGAAATATACGTGGGCATACGACCTTTACCGCAAGATGAAGGCCAACCACTGGGAGCCCGAGGATATTCCCATGGGCAAAGATATCGAACAGTGGCGCGACACTACGCTGGTATCCGATGCCGAGCGTTGGATCATACGCATGGGTATTGGCTATTTTTCTGCCGCTGAGGGTATCGTCGGTGACAATATTCAGCATGTCGTCCGCGAACTAGTGACTGCTCCCGAGCTGAAGCTTGTGTTGGGGCGTCACGCTCACGAGGAAAACATTCACGCTGATTCTTTGCTCTACATGATTAGTTCGCTCGGCATCAACCCGCATGAATGCGAGGCCATGTTTGAAGACGTTCCTACCATCGTTCGAAAGAACGCATTCGTCACCAAAGTCTCGCGCGACCTGCGTCGCGATCTTGATTTGACACGTCCCGAGAACAAGAAGCTCTTGGCCAAGAATATATTTGTATTTGGCCAATGTATGGAAGGAACCCAGTTCTACGGACTCTTCGGTATGGTTCTATCTCTTTATCGTCAGAATAAATTCCGCGGCATCGGCGAGATGTTCCGTTATACGCTGCGCGACGAGAGCAATCATATAGAAGTATTCCGCAACTTGTTTATGGATCTCGTGGAAGAAAACCACGAGATTTGGACGCCCGAGTTTAAGGACGAGTTGCGCGAGACCATGCGTGAGGCGGTTACATTGGAAAAAGAATTCATCCGTGACTGCCTCCCCGTTAATGCAGTAGGTCTCGCCGTCGAGGAGTTCCTTAATTACATCGACTACATCGCGGACCGTCGCCTTGAGGGCTGTGGCCTCGAAACCCTGTCACCCGGTATTAAAAACCCGCTCCCTTGGTTGGCTGAGATGATGGATATTAAAAAGGAGCAGAATTTCTTCGAAGGTCGTGTGACCGAGTATCAAAAGTCCTCTGCTTTGAATGATGGCGTAAGGGACGATGATCTCTGATCCGCGCACCCGTTTTTTAATAATTTTTTATTACCCCACTATACCCCCATCTGTTCGTGCGTATGCGGTCCTTGCCGTCTGCGCTTATTTCGCGGTCCCGCTTTGGCGGGGCCGCTTTCGCCTGAATACCCTTTTCTGCATCTTCCCCTAATCGCCTAGTAGCAATTGAATATCTTCCGCCTGTGAATCCCGTTCTTCAGCACGATCTCGCTCTTAAGAAAGCCACCCACACCCCCCGCGAACAGAAACCTGCCTACGCTTGGCGCGACTGTATCCTCGCCGACACACCTCTTATTCCGGAGATTCTCCTCCTTGCTCCACATGGTGAGACCCGGTTCGAGCTGGCTGAAATCGCCGACACCCTGGGTCAGGCACTCGTGAACGTGCACCTCGCACGCGGCGACCAAGGAAATGTCTATACCGTCGAGTCTCGCGCCTTTGTTGGTCGGATTTTGAAGGAAATTGCCGCCACTCTCTCGGCCGAGGCCCAGCGCACGTCCCCCTTCAGCCTATCGCTGAATGATCTATACCAGATGCTAGAACGCATACTTGTTGATGCCAAAGCCTACGATGTAGCTAAAACTTTACTATTAAACCGCGGGCGCAAACTTGGTGGTTTCTCCTCCGCTACCACTATTCGTGTTATCCGTCGTAATAAACAAGTCGTTCCCTATATTTCAACAAAGGTTGAGCTCGCCATCGCTAAGGCCTTTTTGTCCCTTCAGCGCGACAGTCGGCATGCCGCAGCCATCACCGAGTCGGTTTCCACCCGCGTCCTCGCCTCGAAGCAGGCCTTTGTCCACATCGAGGAAGTCCAGGACATCGTCCAAGAAGAGTTGATGAAGGCGGGTCATTTTAAAGTTGCCGAGGCCTATATTCTTTACCGCGCCGCCCGTAACGAGGCCCGCACCGCCGACGAACTCCCGACTGGCAATACCCCGCCAGCTACCCAACCTACAATGATCGTTGTTAAGAAGTCCGACGGCACCACCACCCTGTGGGACCGCGAGGACCTCCGCCTACGCATCGAGTTCGCCTCCATTGGCCTCGAGCTCTGTCTGTCTACCGAGCAAATTGAGACCGAACTCACCCGGTCCATCTTCGATCAGATCACCCAGAAAGACCTCGATCAGACCATTATCCTTAACTCGAAAACCCTCATCGAGAAGGACGCTGATTTTGCTAAATTTGCCGGCCGTATCCAACTTTCTTATATATACGAGGAGGTCCTAGGCTGGGATATCGTCCGCGATGGTATCACGAAGCTAAAGGCCTTCCATATCGATGCCTTCAAGAAAGCCATCGCCCACGGTATCGCGATTAAACGCTACAGCCCCCGCCTAGCTGAATATAATCTCGACGCGCTCGCGGCCGAACTTGACCCCACTGCGGATCTAGAGTTTGACTTCCTCGGCGTCCAAACCTTGTATGATCGTTATCTGATCATTGATAAGACGGTAAAACCTGCCCGCCGTCTTGAGACCCCCCAGTTCTTTTGGATGCGCGTTGCCATGGGGCTTTTTCTTGATGAAAAGATTGAACGCGAGAACCGCGCCGTCGCCCTTTATGGTTTATACAAGAGTCGCCGCTTCTGCAGCAGCACGCCGACGCTCTTCAATTCCGGCACTTTGCATTCTCAGCTTTCTTCCTGCTATTTGTATTACGTCGACGACAGCCTCGAGGGAATCATGTATCGTGGCATCGCCGAAAATGCCCAACTCTCGAAGTGGGCCGGCGGCCTCGGTGGCTCTTGGACTGCCGTGCGCGGCACCGGCGCCTACATCGGCGGCACCAACGGCGAGTCGCAGGGCGTGATCCCCTTCCTGAAACTTCACAATGACCAACTTGTGGCTGTAAATCAGGGCGGCAAACGCAAGGGCTCCGGCTGCGCCTACCTCGAGTCCTGGCACAACGATATCTTCGAGTTCCTCGAGCTTCGTAAGAATACCGGTGATGATCGCCGCCGCACCCACGATATGAACACGGCGAATTGGATTCCCGATTTGTTCATGAAACGCATGGAAAACCGCCAGCACTGGACGCTTTTTCGCTCTAATGAGGTCGCTGATCTGCACGAGCTCTACGGCAAAAAGTTTGAGGAAGCTTACATCCGCTACGAGCAACTCGCCGAGCAGGGTAAGATCTACGGTCAGCGTATCGAGGCCCTTGAATTGTGGAAGAAGATGCTCTCCATGCTCTTCGAGACCGGTCATCCTTGGATCACTTTCAAGGATGCATGCAACCTTCGCTCGCCTCAAGACCATTGCGGCGTCATCCACAGCAGCAACCTCTGCACTGAGATCACGCTCAATACTTCTAACGATGAGACCGCCGTCTGCAATCTCGGCTCCGTCATCCTCGAGACCCATCTTAAGCCCGATGGCTCCCTAGACCATGAGAAGCTGCGTGACACCATTCGCGTCGCCGTGCGTGCGCTTGATAACGTCATCGACATCAACTTTTACCCCACTGAGGCCGCAAGACGCTCAAACCTCCGCCATCGGCCCATCGGCCTTGGCGTGATGGGTCTGGCCCACGCTTTGTATATGAAGGGCATACCCTTCGCTTCCCAAGGCGCCGTCGAGTTTAACGATGAGGCCATGGAGGCCATCGCCTACTACGCTTATGAGGCTTCTTCTGACCTTGCGAGTGAGCGTGGAACTTATTCTTCTTATGAGGGTTCCAAGTGGTCGCGCGGTCTCTTGCCGCAAGATACGATTGACCTTCACGAACAGGAGCGAGGCGCCCCTATTGAGGTAATCCGCGGTGGCAAGATGGACTGGACCCCCGTGCGCGCTAAGATCGCCCGCCACGGCATGCGCAATAGTAATGTCCTCGCCATCGCCCCCACTGCTACCATCTCTAATATCACGGCTACTAGCGCTTGTATCGAACCTTTGTATAAAAATCTCTACGTGAAATCCAACCTCTCCGGCGAGTTCACAGTGCTTAATCCCTTCCTCGTTAAGGACCTCAAGAATCACGGCCTCTGGGACCAGCAGATGATCGACGACTTGAAATATTTCGACGGCGAGTTGAAGGACATCGATCGCGTGCCCGAGGAGATTAAGGTGCGTTACCTCACTGCCTTCGCCATTGACCATAAGTGGGTGGTGGACGCCGCCGCCCGCCGCCAGAAGTGGATCGATCAGTCCCAGTCAGTTAACCTGTGGTTGCCCACCGCCGACATGAAGACGATGAGCCACATGTATCGTCACGCTTGGCGCGCTGGTCTGAAGACCACGTATTATCTCCGTTGCCTCGGTGCTAGCGGTATCGAAAAGGCCAGTGTGAGTAATAAAAAAGAGGTCCGCGGTATCGCCGGCGGCACCGCTCCCGCCACCCTGCCACCCGCCGAGAAAAAGACTTACACGGCAGCCGAAAAAACCGCCTGTAGCATCGAGGCGATGCGCAATGGCGGTGAGTGTGAAGCCTGCCAGTAAGCGCCCTTAAGCCCCGACCTCTGGTCGGGGCTTTTTTGTTATAACTTCTTGTTTGGGATGCGGCTAAGCCACCTGACTGCTCCTTGCAAACTGGTTCAAGAATCACACCGAATTAATTTCCGCCAAGCTCGATCGTAGGGTCTTTTATCTTGGCTGCTTATCCCGTTACTCGATCAGGCGAATTCCCATTTGTAGGGATGTTTAGAGAGCAAGCGGTGGCCGGTTTCGGTCAGCCAGACTACGTCTTCGATGCGGCAACCGCCTAGGCCTGGATAATATAGGCCTGGCTCTACCGTCACGACGATGCCAGTCTGCAGCGCGGTCCGCACTAGGGCGGAGACTCGCGGCGCTTCGTGGATTGCTAGGCCCAGGCCGTGGCCGGTGCCGTGGAAAAAGCCCACCGAGCCGGTAGGGGTCGCCTTGGTCTCATAACCTCGTGCGACAAAAACCTTCACGCATTCTGCGTGCACGGCGGAGGAGATGGCGCCCCCCCTCAGCACCCGGCGGGCTGCTTTTTGGGCGGCGGCGACGGCGGCGACCAAGGCGCGCTGCTCAGGTGTGGCCCGGCCTTTCAAGTAGGTCCGTGTCATGTCGCCATAGTAACCGCTGGCGGTGTGGCGCGGGAAGATGTCGATAATAATCAACTCGTTCGGACGCAGCGGACCGGTGCCGCGGCAGTGTGGGTCGCAGGCTTGGTCTCCGCCTGCCACGATGGTGTCGATCGCCAGTCCGCCGGCCTCGAGGCAGGCGATTTCAATCGCCAGGCGAACGCGTTCACTGGTGAGGGGCTGACCGCCTAGCAGCAGGCGGCGGCCGGATATTCGGGCGCGGCGTAGGAGCGCTTCGGCGGCGGCGAAACCAGCGGCGGCCACCTGGTTGCCGGCACGGATGGCAGTAGCCTCGCGGGTGGTTTTTACCTCTCGCTCTGGCAGCACGGGCCCGGTGGCTACGGTGGTTTTGACGCCACGGGCGCGGAGCCGTTCTAGCAGGCCGGCAGGAAAATCTTCGGAAACCACGAATGCCGCGATGCCTCGGCGGGCAGCAAGCAGGGCCATTACATCGGCTGGGCCGGGACGTGGATCGGGTGGCAGGTGGGCGGCGGCTGCGACCAACGGTTCAAGGCGGAGAATCTCGTCAAAGGCGGCCTCTTTCAGGCCGCGGCCGTATTCGAGCGCGTTGAGCACGGCGACCTTCTTGCCGCGATCGGCGAAGGCGAGGAAGGGATCGTGGCATTCAAAGCGCCCGAAGTGCAGCAGGTCGCGATTGGCGTGGGTATCGGCGTAAAACAGCAGGGCAGGCTCGTTGGGCGCGGTCATGGGAGATTAGAATGCACGTAAAGTGATCCTTCGCCTGCGAAAGTGAAATCCGAAACCTTTGGGACGGCGGCGGGCACTCGACTGGAGGTTATCATACGAAAGGATGTTGTGCGGGACGTCGCAGTGGCTACCACGGTGGCATGACATCTCTTGTCGCTAAGCGTCTTCTCTTGCTGGCTAGTTTGCTTCTGGTTGGCAGCGTCCAAGCTGCGGAGCCCTCGGCCGGAGCCGCGAAGATCGCCACCGGGTCCGACGTGCGCGGCCCGGATGCTTGGTTCCCGCTCACCGTGGGGGAAAAGACCCTGCGGGTGCAGTTGGTGGTGACGCTCGACGAGCAGCAGCGTGGGCTGATGGGGCGGCGCGATCTTGGGGTCAATGACGGCATGATCTTCGTTTACCCCGCCCCGCAGGAGATGAGTTTCTGGATGCGCAGCACGCCGACGCCTCTGGATATCGGTTTTTTCAAGGAGGACGGCACCTTGGGCGAAGTTTACCCGATGTATCCCTTTGATGAGACCCCGGTAAAATCGGTTGGCAGTGACTATACCCTGGCTCTCGAGACGCCGCAGGGCTGGTTCGCTAAAAACGGCCTCAAGCCTGGCGTTAAGCTTAAGCTTGCGGATGTGGCGGCGGCCTTGCGCGCACGGGGTTTCAAACCCTCACGCTACTCGGCCGAGCCACGCTAACGCGGTGGGCCCGCCGTCGGCGCGCGCCCTTTACCCATTTTTTAGATTTTTATCGTTGGCCAGTCCGCGCGACTTGCGGGGCTGTTCGGCATGGCCCTAGCTTCTATCCGCTTGCGCACTGCTAACCCGATCCCACTTGCGCCCTAGCTCCCCTTTACCATGCACGACGAAGCCCACGCCGCCGCCGCCCTTTTGCCTGCTCTCCCGGATCCCCGGGATCCTCGGCTTCTGGCTTATTTGAATCTTAAGCTTCGCGAGCTCGGCCAACCCGCCGTCGCGCTCCCCGCCGCCTCCGGCGAATCCGATGACCCCGCTTCTTTCGCCCGTCTGGTCGACCACCTCGTGTCCCTCGGTCGCGAAAAGGATCGCATCCTATCAAAGCACCTTTGTCCGGTCGATCAGCGCATCCAGAACTTCCTCTACGCGACCCTGGAGGAACACGGGCATGTGCCGCACCTCCCCTCCGCCACGCTGGTCCTTGACCGCCCCGGCTTGGCCCGGGCCCTCTCCCTGCCGCCCGGCGCGAACGAGCACAAGAGCTCCATCCTCACCTCGACTCGCCTACACAACGGCATCCTGCACAACCCGAAGTCGGACCGTCGCACCACCCAAGGCATCTTCCATGTCGCTGAGGGCGGCCTGCCCATCCCCGATGACAAGAAGGCCGTGCCCGCCTCCGTTTTCGCCGCCTTGCTCGCCCGCGCCCTTCATCCACCCGCTGAGTTGCTCGCGCTGCCGTTCACTGCCGGTGAACCCGCCCCGGCCCTGACCTTCGTCTCGCTTTACCTTCGCCCTATCGTCGTGCCCGAGGTGCCCGGCTTCACCCCGACCCGCCGCATGGAGACGCGTTTCCTCATCCCTGGCGCGCTGGTCGCCAACCTCGATTTCGTTGAAAATATCTTTGGCAACGCCGGCGACCCCGCCCTCCCGGTCAACGATGCCGCCCTCGACCCCGAATCTTGGACTGGCCACACTGGTTGCATCATCCTTGCCCCGCACCTAAACGGCCTGACCAAGAAAGAACTTGGCTTGCCCGCTTACGCTGACGCCTCCGCCCGCCAGCGTCGCGACGGCATGTGCTGGAAAACCGAGACCGAGCCCTACAACGACGGCGTCGCGTTTAAGATCACCTGCCGAGACGCCTCTGGCGTGGTCGTTACCGTCATCTCCGATAACTACTTCGGTTACTGCAAGAAAGAGGTTAAGACCCAGATCTCCTTTGCTGCCAACCTACTCGGCCTAGCTGAAGAGGAGCAC
Source organism: bacterium (assembly GCA_010027235.1). Taxonomy (GTDB): domain Bacteria; phylum Verrucomicrobiota; class Verrucomicrobiia; order Opitutales; family Opitutaceae; genus IMCC26134_A. The sequence goes on along the minus strand of RGVP01000069.1, from coordinate 3,855 downwards.
GCCGGGGGCGCTCTAGCGTTCCCGAGCTACGACCTAGGCGAGGATTTCCAGCTCTCCACTTTCATGCCTGTGGTGGACCACGCCTTTGAGAACGCCCTCGCCTTCCTTGGCGACCGCGCAGACCCGCAGCCCGGTGGTTGGGCCCGCGACCGTGAATACGCCAATATCCACTATGTCCCGGCCGACTCCCGTTTCGATTTGCGCGACCAGCGCATCACGTGGGGCCCGGCGGAAACCCCCGTCCACGTCCTCAAACTCCTCCCCAACATCACCTATGTCCTGCCCTCAGGCTATAAGGTCGAGATGGTGCGCCCCGATCCCGCCTCCCGCTGGCGTCTCCGCGGCACTACCGCCGAGGGCCTCCTTTGCCATAAGCCCTGCACCGTCTCTGGAGGCGGCAAGTCAGAGATTTCCAAATCTATCGCCGACGCCACTTTCTCTGGTCCGGTGTTTATCTCCGACGCCGCCCGCGACCTCGATCTTGTCGAGGCCATACTGAAGCGCGACTACTCGGACCGCTACCGCGACCCCGCCCTGAATAAACCCAACGGCCGCCCCATCCTCTCGCCTCAGCGCTCCCTCGGCTCCGTGGTGAAGCTGCTCTCCCGCAGCCCCGATTACACCGACGCCTACAACGCCTGGCTCGGCTCCATCCCGCGCTACATCCGCGATCTCGTGCTGCTCGTAAAACGCGTCCATAAGCCCTGGAACGGAGATGATTGGCGCCGCCATTTCTCGGTCGACAGCATCAATGGCCGCCCGGGCAACGAGCTCAAATACCACGGCGCCCGCGCCACCACCCAGTTCCTTCGCGTCGGCTATGCGTCAGACGGCGGTTGGCGCACGTTTTCCCTACGCAGCGACTTCCTGCCAGCGGTGAAGATCCAGGCGGAAGACGACATCACTGCCTCCGCCGTCGCCCCCGCCTCGGCCGTGCGCGGCCTGCCCCTCTCGGTCGCGTCTGGCGCCTCGGTTAAGATCGTCCGCAACTGCGAGACTCGCCTCTTTCAGCGACCCGACGACGCGGTTTTCCGCGGCTACGATAAGCATGCCGAGAAGGACTTTGCCGCCGGCCACACTTTTTTCTCCAACTACGAGCCCATTTCCAGCGCCGCCGCCGCTGAGCTGCTGGAGGATACCCTCGGCTTCGACGCCTACACCGAACCGGTGAAGCAACTCGTGCGCGACTTCGCGGCGTCGCCCGAATCCGGATACATCGTCCTGCCCTCTCACCCTCGTATCGTTGACGGCAAACCGACCAAAAACCCGCGTTACCTCCAGGTCCGCCCCGACCTGCTCGACCCCCGCGCCACCGCCCTCGCGTTCATCGGTGCCCGCCTTTACCGTCGCATCCCGGCCGACGCTCCGGTCACCTTCCCGGTCGGCGCCATCCTCATGGGCCGCCGCCAGAACCCGCCCGAGAAGGGCGTGCGCGCGCTCTGCGTCTTCAGCCCCATCCACTACCAGGAGCTGCCCGAGGCCTTCATGGACCTGATCGCCAGCCTCACCGGCAAGTCTCCCTCGACCACCGGTGCCGGCTCCGAGGGCGCGCTGACCAAGGGGCCCTTCAACGCCCTGCCGCCCATCTACGACCTGAACGCCGCGCTCGTGTCGTTCCTGCTCACCGATCTGCCCGCCTTCTCCACCGCCGCCGGCTGGGTTGGCCCCAAGCTTCGTGTTGACCACGATGTTTCCCTGCTTGTGCCCGAGCTCTGGTGCCGCATGAGCGCCGAGGAACGCACCCCGCGATACCTCATCGACCACGGTTACCTCGAGAAGTGCGAGGACTTCGTCTACGACGGCAAACCCGTGCTCGCCTCGCGCCTCGGCTACCGCATCACCGCGCGTTTTGCCCAGACCTTCCTCGGTCGCGTGATGAGCAACCCCTCCACCGTTTTCGACGAAGAGCACCTCAAGCCGGAGCTCGCCGACCCCGCGATCTTCGCCGACGGCATGGATAACATCGTCGGCGCAATGAGGGCTGCCGCCGAAAATTACTTCGCCGACGGCTCCGTCGCCGATGCCTGTCCGCCGCTTCAGGCCCTGCTGCACATCATGCGTGACGGCGCTTGGAACGGCCACGACCTCGCCTCGCTTGAGGTGCGCCGTTTATTTGACCGCGCCGAGATGTTGAAAAGCGATTGGTATGCCGCCCGCCTCGAGGCCAAGCGGCAGATCGATGCCTCCACCCTCGACGCCCAAGCGCGTTATTTGGAGAAATTTCTAAAGCGCACGACCTACGCCGATGTCTCCGTGCAGCTCGATATCGAGGGCCGTCTCGGTCGTGTGGTGGCCCGGGCCCGCGCCGCCGCCAAGGATCCCGCCTACGTCGAAAACCTGCGCGGCACCCTCGGCGCCGAACCCGCCGTCGCGTCCGACATTACCAAGGTCCTCAAGCGGGTCTAAAAACCGCGGACGACCGGGCTTGTCGCGCCCGGGCGGGGACGTTTTGGTTCGCGGCATGATCCACCCCGGTCTCGTCTCGATCACCTTTAGGAAACTCTCGCCCGCCGAGATCGTGTCGTTGGTGCGCAAGGCCGGCCTGCGCGGTATCGAGTGGGGCGGCGATATCCATGTGCCGCACGGCGACATCGAGCGTGCGCGCGAGGTCAGGGCGCTGACCGAGGAATCCGGCCTGCGCGTGGCGGCGTATGGTAGTTATTACAGGGCGGGCGCGAGCGAGGCCAACGGCCTGCCCTTTCGGCGTGTGCTCGACTCTGCGCTCGAACTGGGCGCGCCAAGCATCCGGGTGTGGCCTGGAGTCAAGGGCTCGGCTGACGTCGATGAGGCCGGGCGCTGGGCGGTGATCGAGGATCTGCGGCGGATCGCCGAGATGGCCGGGCAGGTCGGCGTGCGCGTCGCGACCGAGTTCCACGGCAGCACGCTCACCGACACCAATGAGTCGGCCAGCCAACTGCTGGTTGAGGTGGACCATCCCAATCTTCACACCGGTTGGCAGCCGCACAACGGCGAGGCTACAGCGGACTGCGTTGAGGGCTTGCAGGCGGTGGCACCGCGTCTGGACAACATTCATGTTTTTCATTGGTGGCCGACCTCGGCCGACCGGCATCCGCTGGCCGATGGCACGGAGCGTTGGGCGGAGTTCTGGCGGGTGTTGCGAACGCTGCCGGGCGAGCGGTTCGCGCTGCTCGAATTTGTCCCCGGTGACACAGAGGCGGCGTTTCTGCGCGACGCGGCCACGCTGCTGAGCTGGCTCGGCGCGTATGGCCGCCTTGCCCCGATCCCTTAAAAAGATCGTCGCGAGCGAACGGCCTCACCCACGGCGGCGGCAAGATCGCGTGCGGCCCGGGTGATCTCGAAGCGCGCTTCGAAACACGCACTCGCGGCCCGACCCATGGCGGCCCGCTCAGTCGATGAAAGGGCCGCCCATTGCCGGAGTAAAGCGAGGCCGCCCGCGATGGTATCCGACCCTGCGATTCCGGCTCCGTCGGTGGTAATCTCGCGCCAGATATTGACCTTGTTGCTGATTAACACGGGACGGCCGCATGCGAGTGCCTCGGCCACGGCCAAGCCGAAGTTTTCCTGATGCGAAAGCAGAACAAAGGCTTCGCAGGCGCGGAGGGCGGTCCACTTCTGCTCGTCCTCCAGCATCGGCAGCCACAGCACGGGGGTATCCATCATGGGGTCTTCCCCTGAGCCGAGTCCAACTGTGCGGGCGAGGCGACGGAGGCTGGCGGCCTCCGCGGGGGTGGCGCAGGGACCGGCGATGACCAGGCGAGGGGCGCTCGGGTGTTCACGCCGGAATGCGGCGTAGGCGGTGATGAGTTCGCGCACCCCCTTCTTGTCGTGGATACGTCCGAGAAAGAGTAGAAAGGGCCCCTGCGCGAGCAGCGG
>RGVP01000068.1 GCA_010027235.1 bacterium | reverse complement strand
ACCTGCACCACCGGCGCACTGCCGGAGGCCGCGTCCACATTTAGCAACAGAGCGGCGGTCTCGGTAACATTATTACAATTATCGAGTGCCTTCACCGTGATCCGGTATCCGTTTTTAGCGATAGCAGGCAGCCAGGTCGCTGTATAAAGATCGGAACTACCCAATCGAGATCCAGTCGCTATCAAGGCCCCGTCCGCATAGAATCCGACAGAACTGATGGTGCCATCGGTATCACTTGCATTTGCAGCAAGGGGAATAGCCGAACCAACTCGAACCGATGCACCAGCGCTTGGCTGCAACAAACTCACCAATGGAGGAACGGATTTAGCAACTGTGATGGTGGTAGCCGCGCTGACATAACTGATACCCTGAGTATCGGTAACAACTATGACCAACTGGCGTTGACCGATATTATCACCAGCCGCTGCCTCTGCAGTATACGGGGCGGTGGTATCGGTCGAAACTAGTATACCATTCATATAGAATGCCACCGATGCCACATTAGCGTCTACATCAGACGCCAGCGCCTGCATCGGAATGGTATCACAAGTCGTGAAACGATCTCCAGTGACCGGGAAGACCAGCGATCCGGTGGGCGCGGTGCCCGACACCGCGGCGGTGACGTTCAGGGTCACCACGGCCGACTGCCTCTGATTACCATCAGCGTCGGAGGCGATCGCGGTGATAGCATAGATGCCTTCGCCCTTGGCGCTGAATGGCGCGCCATTAATCGATTTAACAAGCACCCAGCGATTGGTCGTGCCCTGCTGCGTGGCCGCACCAAGCAATACACCGTCGGCGTAGAAGTTAACTGCCGTCACTGCGATGTTATCGCTCGCATTTGCAGCAAAAAAGAGCTGCGAACCCAAAGTGGCCGTAGCGGGGGTCGGCGTGGTGCCGCCTCCGCTTGCCGGGGCGGTCACTTGCACGGTGGGCGCGCTGCCGGCCGCTACATTCACCGTCACGTTCAAGCCGGGGCTGGTTTCAGTTACCAGGCCGACGTTGTCAGTCGCCTTCACCGTCAACTTGTAGGCGCCGGAACGGGCTACCGTAGGCGTCCAAGTAGCGGTGTAGCTGTTGGAATTGCCCACCTGCACGCCCGTCGCCACTAGGGCGCCGTTGGCGTAGAAGCCCACGCTAGCAATCGTGCCATCGCTATCGCTCGCCGTGGCCTCGAGGGCCAGATTCGAACCTACCGTGAGCGTCGTAGCCGCTACAGGTGAAACCAAGCTCACGCTCGGCGAGGTCGACTGATTAACCGTCACCGCCACTGGTGCGGTCACGGTGGTCGCGCCCTGCGCGTCGGTGATCACGAGGACCAGGTTGTAGGCTCCCGCCACCGTCGGCGTCCACGCGGCCGTGAACGGCGCGGTCGCATCAGTATCCACCAAGACGCCATTGGCGTAGAATGCCACCGAGGCGATCGCTCCGTCCACATCACTGGCCAAGGCCTGGAGCGGGATGGGCTGCCCCAAGGTCTGAACGGTGGCTGGCAATGGGAAGATCAGAGCGCCGGTCGGCGCGGAACCTGACACAGAAGCCGTCACGTTAAGGGTAGTGCCCGTTGATTGCACAATATTACCCGAGGCGTCGCTGACGACCGCCGTAAGCACGTAGCTGCCTTGAGCGAGTGCGTAGACGTAATTTAAACCGTAAACACGGCCGTCCAAGTTGCTGGCGGTGCCCAAGAGCGTAGCGCCGGTAGCAGCGTTGGTGGCGTAGAATTTGACGGAGGTGATCGCGGCCGAGCCGGGTGTAACGCGGGCGAAGAAGGGAATTGAAGAACCAATCGGCGCGATAACTGGAGTAGTAGTCGTGCCGGTGGTCACACCTGTAGGACTGGTGATGGTGACCGAAGGGGTGTTGCCCGAAACCTGACTCACCGTGACGCCGACGAAGTTCGAGATATCGGAGCGCAGTCCGTTGCTATCCACCGCGATCGCAGAAATTTGATATTGGAGAACACTATTATTCCCCACCCCGGGCGAGGGCGCGGTCCACTCAACGGAGAAGCGATTGACGTTACCGAGTGCAGCACCGTTGGCGGTGCCGATCAGGCTATTATTGGCATAAAACTCGACGGAACTAATCGCACGAACCGAACTAGACGCGTTGGCGACGAAGGTAAAGGTCTGACCGGCGCTCAACTCGGTAATTCCGGGCGTCAAGAGCGACACCTGAGGAAGATTGGAATAGGCGGGGAGACCGGCCTTGCGGTCGTAAATATAAACGTCGCGCGGATCGTTGGTCGCAGTGTAATCATAGTTAGTCGCACCAAAAATGATGCCGGAGTGGGCCTTGGCATCGGAGGTGAAAGCAACATAGCGGCCATCACCGCTGATGACCGGGCGGCGGCTTACCGGCGGACGTTGATTTACCAGATTGGCAGTGGTAGTCCATCGAGTCGCTTCGTAGCCGAAACGACTAACCGAGGCGCGGCTGATTTCCGGGGTAGTTGAGGCGCTGAAATCGTAAAGATACACGTCGGCTGCCGTATTGTTGTCGAAATAGTTGTTAACGAAACGAGTCTGGAAAGTAGTGCGGTCGATGTTTTTGACGTCGATGGGCGGCAGCAGGTCGAGCGACTCGCTGGCAAAGGCGACCAGTTGGCCGTCGTCGCTCATGGAGGGCTCAAAGCTGCCCAGATCGGGAGAGAAGCTACCGGTTGAATAGTAGTTATCCGGCTCACCAAGAGCGGCAGGGAAGCGCCGCGAGTTCATGCGGAGAACCTCGGTAACGGCGCCGGCGACGAGCTTGGCGCGGAAGACATGGGGCACCGACTGGGAATAGGTTTCAGCGGAAAGATTCTGCGCGCGGGAGGCGAAGGCGACGTAGGAACCATCCGCGTTGATCGCAGGGAATCCGCTTTCATTGTCGGCTAGATCGGCGGGCGTGATGAGGCTGCGCGTGACCGCCACGAAGGTGTCCGCTAGGCGGTTCCAACGCAGAATTTGAGGGAAGGGCGCGCTCTGACCGAGGAGCACGGTGGCCCGAGAAACGAAGGCGACGAAATTACCGTCGGCCGAGATGCGTGGCTGCGTGGAGGACTGGAGATCGCTGATGGTCGCGGGTTTGGTCACCAATCGGATACTGGTGGCGGTCGGACCCGCTTCGTCGAAGATGCCGTCGTTGTCCGCATCGCGATCAAGGATGTAAACGCGATTTACGCCGGACTGAACCTTGTCGGAGGTCAAGTTGGAGGCTCCCGATTCGAACACGACATAACGGCCATCGGCGCTGATGGAGGGGAGTTGGCTGCCGTTGTTGCCTTGGATGCGGGTCGCGGGGTTTACCGAAACGCGGCGGGTTATGCCTTGCTGCACATCGCGGATAAAGATGTCACTGACGCCGTTGGTGTCGCCCGGGACGAGATTACTGGCCTGGGATTGGAAGACCACGTAGCGGCCGTCGGCGGTAAGCTCGGGATTGGCGCTGGCACCGTTGGCACCGGTTGCGCCGGAGCCGATCGAAACGAGGCTGGTGGCTCCGCCCTCGACGTTGCGCAGGTAAATATTGGTAATGTTGGCGGCGACGGGGTTGGCGTCCAACTGGCCGAGGCTCTCGAAAGCGACGTATTGGCCGTCGCGGGAGATAGCGGCGTTATCGCTGAGGCCGCCAGACTGTGAGCCGGTGTTGGACAAGCTAACTCGGAAAGTGTTAGTTGCCTGCTTAGGCAATATGGTAATCTTTTGAGATTCAAAAGGCTGAACTGTATTATTTCCACTTACTATAAATCCAGGAACAAACTCATCGGCTAAGCCGGTTCCGTTCACGCCACCGGAAGAATTAACTCGGGCGAGGAGGTAGTAGGTGCCGGCCAGATTTTCTGGGAGTTTGATATAGCGGGTTATATCGACCTGCTGGCCAGGCAATAAGTCACCTGCCGGCAGAACATGGTTACTATTGCCATTAAAACTTTCCTGCCAAACGAGGAAGTCGTCGCCGTCGCCATAAGTCGGATTGGTCGAGAGATGAACCTCGATCATGTAATCGTGGCTGGCGTTGGCCGCCAAAGCTGAGGTAAAAGTATTTGCGGAAGGGTATTGGGTCAGTAAATTCTGCCAAGTCAGATCCATCCGCAGTGCATCCCCACCGCGATACTGGCCTGGGACGTAATTGAACTGGGTGATAGCCAAGTCTGGATTATTGGCCAAGGTGAGTCCTATAGTCGCTTGATTGCGGATACCGTAACCGGGTCGCACTTCAATCGTGTAGGTTCCGGGAGTCATGTTAGCCGGAAGAGTGAAGGCGGTGGTCAAATCACCGGTGTTTCCACCACTGGCGGCCAAATCAGCGTTTGAAGACAGTTCAGACCAAGCGAACAGCAGCTTATTCTTCGAGTCGATCAGGCGGAAATAGGTGTCAATAGGACCGACAATGGGGTCTACGGTCGGATTGGTGGTGCTATTGGTGAGGCGATAGACCAAAACGGTGGCTTCATTCGCAGCGGTTCCTCCACGGCGGAAAGAAAGATTACTGACCGTAAGACGCGGGGCGTCGCCACCGCCGTCGCCCGAAACTTCGATATCAAAGGTGGCGGACGCTCCGACGGTAGTGGTCACCGCGTCCTCTGCATCAATGGAGACACCGGCCTCGGCGGCGACCGTAGCCAAGGGGATAAGATCGACCAAGCCGCCGAAATCGATGGTCGCGTCGCCGACCAAAACATTGGCGGAGGGGCTACTAAGAGTAACGGTGCCGCGATAACCGGTGGCTACGCTGCCATCCGAGTTGCGAGCCGTGACCCTGAGCAAATAGGATTTACCGTCGGCTATTTTATGCCGGGAAAGGGGCGTGTCGGTGCCAGAATAGGTAACATCAAAATGATCTGGAGCCACGCTGAAAAAGCCAGAGGCGTTATCGGTAATGATATTTCCATCGGTGACACTGACCCGTGCGCCCGTATCGTAAGGCAGGCCATTGTTATCGCGTTCAGGCAGGAAACCACCGGCAATCTCGGCTCGGGCGCTCCGTTCGGTGGCCGCAAATTCCGGGGTAAAAGCGACGTTGTCGGCAACGCCGTTAACGAAAGTCGCACCGGGGACGATCAAATCCGTGCTCTGGCCAAACTCGGCGCGGAAACTCACCGTAACATCCTTGGCATAGCTGGTCACAGGCAGCCCGTTCTCGTCGAGAACCGTCACACGAATGTTGGTGGCGGTGCCTGCCGCCAAGTTGGTCAATGTGGAAAGCGAAGCTCCTGTGGTTGCCTCGGTGACCTCGAAGCGAACGGCCTGCCCGAAAACGGCAAGCGTGCCCAGAAGGAACGTGGCGATAAAAACAAGGGGTTTGCGGAAGAGGTGCATCAGAAAGGGGATATAAAGTGTAAAACCCTACAAACGGTGGAAACCGGGGTTAACGTTTGGCGTCCGAAAAATAGTTGAGTGCCGTGGTCGTGACGTGGTGGCGGCGAATCCAGCGAAAGCGATACTATGGCTAGATAAACCTCGATTGGGGAAACTTAGCTTAGTTGCTACGAGTGCGGGACTCGGAGCCACTGGGGGTGACCATCGAGGGATTTTGGAAGGTCGAGCTGGAGGGCACGCCGCGGAGGTCCTGTTTCTTGAGCGAGCCACCGGGGGAAACTAGGTTGGCAGTCACGAAGATCAGGAGATTGCGCTTCTGGCTGGACTCACCCTTCGAACGGAAAGCCCGGCCGAGATAGGGGATGTCGCCAAGGATGGGCACCTTGTCATTGACGCGTTTTACCTCTTCGCGGGTCAGACCGCCCATGACGAGGGTGGCTCCATCCCAGACGGTGACGCGGGTGTTGATCTCGCGGGTCGAGAAGATGGGCTGGAAGAAACCAGAAGGCACGGTGACGGTCGTGGTGCCTTGAATCGCCACAGAAGAACCACCGTATTCGACGAAACCTTCGAACTCAGTCACGCGGGGATTCAACTCAAGGCTGATGGAATAATCATCCTCTTCAACGGTCGGAGTGACCGCGAGTTCCACACCCACGTTGCGCGAGGTGAAATCCTGCGGCGTGCCGGCAGTGATGGTTACGCCGGCACCGCCGCCGTTCGTAGTGGTGCCGCCCGACTGGCCGACCTCGGACTGGATCTCACCATAGCTCTGCGGAAAGCGTAATTCCTGAGCGACGGTGATCGAGGCGCGGTTGCCCGAAAGCACGGTGATTTTCGGTGCGCTCAAGAGATCACTGCCTGTGCGCTGAGACAGAGCGCGGAGGGTGGCGGATACATCGAACTCACCCACCATGCCACTGACCGCAGCGAGAGAACCTGCGGCGCTGCCCAAGTTTACGGTGCCCGGGAGCGTAGGGGAACTGTTCGTGATCGGAATCGTCTGGGTGGGGGTAACAATACCGCCAGTGTTAGACGAAGATGAACCAGTGAAAGCACTTACCAACGACCGGTTTACGGTGCCCATGGTAGTCTTGTAATTACCCATGGTCTGGGTGCCGTCCTGATTCAGCAGGGGTTGACCAGTGGTGGTGTCAAAAAGCGGGCTTCCGCTGCCCTTGGCGGTCCAGCTGACCCCGAGCTCATCCAGCGCGCCTTCGGAAACATCCATGAACTTGGCCTCGATCTCCACCTGGCGGATATCGTTATAGCGCGCCAAGATGTTACGGATGCGATCGATATTGCGGCTGGTCTGGGTGACGAGAATGCGCGAGCCGTCATAAGCGATGCTGGCGCTGGGGACGCTGTCGAAGGGCACGCCGGCGGCCTGCAGGAAGCGACGGATGGCGTCAGACTCGCCGCCGGCACTGGCGGTAGGGGTCGCGGCCGCAGGGGCGGCGGCGAAGGGATCCGCACTGGCGGCGGCTGGGGTGGAGCTGCCACCGGAGCCAACGCCCGTCATGCGGGTAACGGCGGACTTGGTCACGGGGAACTCCTCGTTGACTAGGTTTACGTCGGTTCCGCTGGGCTTGAGGAGGACGAGGTCGGGCTGGATCTCGATCTGGTAGGAGGCGTTCTCGGTGATGATATCGAGGATACGCTTCAGGGACATATTACGCAGGGTGATATTCACCTGCGGGATGGCGGTGCCAGCGAGCTGGCTGCCGAGGACCAAATTTACGCCGCGCTCGGACTCAACTGGGTTGGTGTCATACTCGGTGGAGAGAGCGGCCAATGTGCTGACTACGCGGCCGAGATCGACACCGGTGAAGGAAACGCTGGGGATGACGATGGCGTTTAGCTTATTGGCCATCGCCTTGGAGGTCGGATCGGTCGGGTCGTTGGTGCGAATGCCCGGCTCGACGAAGCGGCCCGGACGCTGCCAGCCCTTGGCCACCTCTTCAATCATGAGGGAGCGGGTCTTTTCGCGGTTGAGGATGCCGAGCTTGGCCTTCTCATCGGCGATACGCTTCAGGAAATATTTGGCCTCGGCGTTCTCGGAGTCGGTGGTCTCGACGACACGGAAAGTCTCTTGGGCGCCATCGGTATCGCCGGCGACGTATTGGCTGCGGCCCTTGGCAAGGAGCGCGGCGAGCTCTTTCTGCTCCTTGAGGTAACTGGGGTTAACTTTGTTAATCGGCTGGAGCGGTGGGTTTAGCTCGGCCTGCTCAATCTTGGCGGCCTGGCGGCGGGCGGCCTTGCTCTCGGGGGAGGTGGCGGAGATATAGGCATCAAGCGAGGCCTGGGCGCCGAGGGTGTCGCCCTGCTTTAGGAGGGCTTGGGATTTGTTGAGCAGGAGCTCGTTCTTGGCGGCGTGAAGTTCCTCGATTTTGGCCTCGGTGAGGGTGTTGTTGGGGAGGCTACGGGCGGCGGCCTCGTATTTGGCGGCGGCGCCGTCGAAATCGCCATCCTTGGCGAGGCGGGCGGCGGCCTTGGCCTCGACGGAGGCGTCGGCGAGAAGTTGCTGCACGCGGGCCTCTTCCGCTTTGGCGAGGGCATCGACCGGCGACTCTGCAGGCGCGGCGGGGGCGGCGGCGGGCTCGACCTTCGGGCTGGCAACGGCTTTCTCGGTAGAGGCGGACTCGGCGGCCGGGGCCTTGGCGGCGGATGGGTTATAGACGACCTCCTTGGGCTCAGAAATGGAAGTGGAAACGGCGACGACTGGAGCGGGCTGGGCGAGGCCTTGGTTCACCCCGGATAAGAGGCGCTGCACGGTGACGTCATTGGGGGCGAGCACCAAGAGTTGCTCAAAGTTGGCCTTGGCAGTCGCCAAGTCGCCGCTATCCCGCGCGCGGAGGCCCTCGGCCATCAGGCGGATCTTGGTCTCGGTCTGGCTTTGCGCCACGAGTTTTCCCGCCGGCACAGTCAGCGAAAAGAGAACAGGAGTAGCAAGGAGCAGGAGCACCTTCTTCGAGAGCTTGGTGTAGTTCATTTAGGGGATAGGGGACGAATTGTGTAAGAGGTGTGGTTTAAAAACGATCCAAAATTCAGGCGAAGGCTTAAAACGGAGCGTTGGCTCCGGCGGCCGGCTGGGCGAAATCAACGGTCCCGCCCGGGGACGGCGGCGGGGTTGGCGGGGTCGGAGGCGGCACCACGAGAATTTTGGTCTCGGTGACTTTAGGCACGCCTTCCTCGCGTTTCACCTCGGCACTAGGCGGAGTGAGAGTAAGCGCGCCAACGGTGAAGGTGGTCGGACCATCCTTGAAAACCTCGCCGGTCTTGGCCACGCGGAGGCTGCCGTCCAACAGCTTAAAGGTAACTTCGGGCACGCCCTCGGGGGTGCGGTTCCGGGCATCGAGCTTGGTCTCCACGCCGGTCACGGTGTCGCGCACGACGGCGAGCGCAACGGTCTCGACGATGGGGGTGCCGCCGTCGACCTGAACTTTGCGACGCTCAGCCGCGAAGCTGACGATCTCCAAATTCAGGTCAGGGATTTTCTTACCGGTGGTGCCAAAAACAACCTCGTCCGTCTGAACCTTCAGGAAATTACCCTTGGCCTTCGGACCCTCACCCACGTAGCCCACCAACTGGAGGCGGAAGAGGGGCTGGGTAACCTTGACCAAAACCAAACCAAAGCGATCCTTCGGCTTGCTATCCTCAACGGGGGCAAGATCGATCACCTTCGGCGTGTATCGCGGAACGGTGACGGTGAAGCGCTTGGTCTCCACGTTATAATAAATCTTAGGCGGAGTAAAAACGTCGTAGACCCAGTTTTCGCCAGCGGTCTGCTGGGGGGCCACGGCCCACTGGCGGCTCTCCGGTTTCACGACCGTCAGCGGAGTGGCCTCGTAGACGGCACCCGAAAGCGGAGGATTGACCGTCTCACCGAGCGAGGAGATCCCGCTATTTTGGAGGAAAGCCCAGCCGCAGGCACCGAGAAAAATGAGGCCTCCGGCGGCGATGAAAAGAGTATCGTTGGTCTTGGCGGACATGGGGCTCAGGGGGTGGCGGCGGGCGCCAGGTTTTTATCAACGAGCGAAACGATTTCCACGGTCACGGTGAAGCGAGATTCGGTAGGAACAACAAGGGGTTGCTCCTCGATCACCTGTGCGCCGTTCAGGGAAGCATCACCAAAAACCGGAGTGGCCGCGGGTCGAGGGGCGGGCGTCTGGCCGGTGGCATCCTTGTTCAGCGCCTCCACCTCCACCGAACGCACCACCACCGGGAGCTTGAAGGAGGCGAGCTCGTTCAAGAAATTCCGCAAGGCTGAGGTGTAGCCAATGAACGTGATGCGGAAGGGCTGGGTTTCGACAAAACCCGGGACGCGGGCGGAGGTGGTCGGATCAATGGTAAAAAAATCACCCGACGAACCCGAATCCGCAGGCGAGGGCGCAGTCTGGCCAGCGGCGACGGCTTCATCATGCAAACGTTTTTGCTCGGCGGTCAACGGCCGCTCGCGCTGCAGGCCCACGAATTCGGCCGGCTGGGAAGCAATCAAGGCCGTCATCAAGTATTCCGCATACTGACGCTGGATAAATACGGCGGGAATCAACTCCGCCTCGGGACCCGTCTTGGTATAGTCCGTGAAGCCGAAACGCGTATCCAGAGCCGTGCGGATGGACGCACCCTCGGCGGCGGCGCGCACGCGCTCCACATAGTAGGAGAGATCGAAATAGGCGTCGGTCGAAGTGGCGGGGACCTTGGCGGAGGCGATCTTTTGGGCGACATCACTGGTGGAACGCAGCTCACCGCGGATCTCCTCGCGCACTTTCTCCACTTGGACGCGGGCGGCTTCAACGTTCGTGAGGTTTTCCCGTGAGGGAAAGGGGTTCGCCGAGGCAAAGCGCTGAAGAACCTGCTGTTTCTCGTCGATCAGGGAACGCTCCTTTCGGATCTGGCTGCTCTGGCTAAAGAGGAGCCAAGCCTGACCGGCGGTCAGGGCGCCCGCCAGCAACATGGACGTAAAAAAAACGGGATTGGATTTAAAGCTGGCCATGGGGTCAGAGGGGTCGCGCGGGATCGATCACGAGAATGAAATCAAAACGCAGAATTCCAGGAGTATTGGCGTCGAAGCTTTCCTTCTCGACGGCGGAGATGAACTGGGAGTCCACAAAACTAGCGAGGAGCGTCTTAACCCGCTCATAGGAGTCGGGCGAGACGCGGGAGACGGGGTTATTGCGATCGAGCAAGCGGCCACTCACCTGCAGACGAAGGACAGGTTTCATGGGATTGCCATTCGCATCGAGCTGCGGCTCGGTCGGGACCGGAGCGGCACCGAAAAGGCCGGCGGCAGCGTCGGCCGGACCGCTACGCAACACTTGAAGGCTCTCGAGCCAGACATCCTCGACCTTCACGAGGCGGTCTTGGAGATCGGAGAAAAAATTTATCCAGTTATTTTTGGACTCCGCGAGGCTTTGCACCGCGACAATCTCCGCCTTGGCTTGCTCGAGGACGTCGAGGTTCTCCTTAATCTTCGATTGCATCACCTGCAGCGGCCGGATGCCTTTGTTAACTTGTTCCACTTGGGAGCGGGCGGCGGCCAGAGTGCGGGAAGACTGGATGACCAGCGGCAAGAGCGAAGCGGCGACCAGCGCGGCGGCGGCGATCAACAAGGGCTGGCGTTTACGGAAAGCCAGTTTCGAGGCAATCGCCGGAGGCAGGAGATTGATGGCCTTCTTGCCGCGCGCGGGGGGTAGCGCGAGGCCGATGAGGCTGGCCAGCACGGGCGCAAATGCCTCCGCCTGACTCGCTCCGGCGCCGATACCGACCGCGCGAAACGGATTAAGAAGCTCCACCGGCATCTTCAATTTTTCCTGTAACTGGCCAGGCAACTCCGCGAGCACGGAACCGCCGCCGGTCAGATAAATCGCGGTCGGTTGCTCCGCGCCGCTCTGGCGACGGTAATTCACGATCGAGCGGGTGAGCTCCAGGTGGAGCTTGGAGATAAAGCTGGAAACCGCGTGCCTGACGGCCAGGCGGATCGGGGAAGCCTCCGGCAAGTCACTCTCGCCGCTCAGGATCTGCACCTTCAGGCTTTCTGCGTGAGTAAAATCGTTTCTAGTCTCCTCCGCAATCGCCTGCGTGAGGGTATTGCCCGCCAACGGGATGGTGCGGACGAAAAACCGCTCGGCATCGACAAAAATCAGGTTGGTCGAACGCGCCCCGATATCCGCGATGATCGAGGTCCCGGTGACCTCGGGGTAATTATGGCGAAAACAACGAGTTACGGCCACGCTAGAAGGCGTTACCGAGACGACGGAGAGCTTTGAGGAGGTGAGGGCAGCGCAGGCACCCTCGACTACCTCCGTTTTGGCCGCCGCGAGCATCAGTTCCATATCTAGGCCCTGCTCAGAGACGACCTCGTAATCCCAAATGACCTCGTCGAGGGAATAAGGGATGTTCTGCTGCGCCTCAAATTGCACAATCTTGGCGCGTTTGGATTCCTCTACAGCGGGGATCTTAATGAACTTACCCAGAATATGATGGCCGGGCAGGCCGACGGCCGCCACGCCCGAAAACTTTTCCCGCCGCGCCGTATCGGCCAGCGCTTGGACAATCATCGACGTCCATTCCTCCTCTAGGGACGCGTCGGGATTGAAGGCGTCGAGGGCCAGTTTTTCAAGCTGCAGGCGGCCGGCCTTGTCGCTGCTCAAAAGGCCGCAAACGAGGTGACCGGCGCCGCAATCCACTGCTAGAACGCGGGGTAAGGACATAGGGGAAAGGTTTTGTTTTTCAGTAGAGATTATTTGCAGCAAGCCGAAACTTGCTCGGCACTAGCGCTGGCCCTCGCGCCGGAAGACCGACGGAGCGCGCCGCTGCGAATCATGCGCGAACGGAGTAAGGTGCTGCGGCAAGAGCACGCCCTCGTTAGCTGCCGCCTCGGCGCCGACCTTGTCGCGGAAATTTTTAAGGCGATCACCTGACTTTAATTCCGGAGCAACCGCCCCGCGAGCCGCGGGCTGGGCCTCGCCAGCGACCTCGATGTCGACCGCGTAAAACTTCACGTCGGCACGGAGCTTATCGCGACGCACCACCTCAGGCGGCAGGTAAAAACGCACTTGCGCCTTTCCTCCCTCCAACGTGATCGCCTCGCACGCGGCCCGATAAAAAACCGTCCGCACCTCGCCCTTCGCGTTGGTCGCCTCGCACGCCAAGCTCAAGGTCGTGCGCACTCGATCCACAAATTCCCCTGCCACGGCCTTGCCGCCGGGCCGCACCTCTAGTTCTACCTCGGACTCCAACCAGCTATCGCCATCTAACCGGGCCCAGCCAAACTTCACCCCAACGACCGCGACTTGCGGCACCGACGCGGCCGAAGGGCCGGACTGAGCGTAAGACTGTAACGATATACCAAATACCAAGATCGCCAACACGGCGATGAAAGGGGGGAACTTCATGAGGGGGACTAAGATACTTGGCCATGCCGACGGGCGCGTCACGCACAAACTCCTTTGCAAGAGCGCTTGCGCGCGAACCCACGGCCGTCGTTTCTCTTTACCCATCCGCATGCCCACCCCAGTTGCCCAGCCCCCCTTCACCATGCTCGGATATAAAATAGCCGTCCTTGTATTTATTCAAAATACCACAGGAGAACACCTGCTTCTCCTTAGAGCCAAGCCACCCAACCTCGGCACCTGGTCACCCATCGGCGGCAAACTCGAGACCGCCACCGGCGAATCTCCCTTTGAGTGCGCCGTGCGCGAGACCCGCGAGGAAACCGGTCACGAGATCAACACCGCCGACCTGCACCTGTTCGCGATGATCGCCGAAAAAGCCTACGAAGGCGCCTCACACTGGTTGCTCTTTCTTTTTGACTGCCGGCGCCCGCTCGACCGCTTGCCCCCCACGATGGAAGAAGGTAAATTTGCTTTTTATTCCCGCGAGGAGGTCGAGCGCCTGCCCCTGCCCGAAACCGACCGCGAGGCCCTTTGGCGCATTTATGATAAACACCGCCACGATTTCATCGCCCTGCGCGCCGACTGCTCTCCCGGCCAACCACTGGACCTCGTCGTAG
>RGVP01000067.1 GCA_010027235.1 bacterium | reverse complement strand
TTCCTTGTCCAATCAACCCTCGCCGCCCCCGCCCCCGAGAAGGACCGCCGTATCCTCGTGCTGGTGCAACTCGCAGGTGGTAACGACGGCCTCAATACCGTCGTGCCCTTTGACGACCCTGCCTACCACGCGCTTCGCCCCACGTTGGCATTGAAACAAAATGCTATCCTGCCCGTGTCAGATCACCTCGGCCTCCACCCTGCCTGCGCTCCCCTCCACGCATTGCTCAAGGAAGGCCGCCTCGGCATTGTGCAAAACGTCGGATACCCCAATCCCAACCGCTCACATTTCCGTTCCACCGAAATCTGGGAAACCGGTTCCGCCGCGGATGAGTCGCTTTCCTCGGGCTGGATCGGGCGGTATCTGGACAACGCCTGCACGGGCTCACCCGGCTCGACCGATCCCGACGCGATCCATGTCAGCGCCGAGGTCCCCCAGTCTTTCGGCGGAGAGCATCCCCACCACACTTTCAGTCTATCGCCGAGCGCCGCCCGCGCCGGTAGCGCCGAGACCGCTCTGCTCGAACGCATAGCGGAACGCGATGAACCAGTCCTCGGCGGCAACCACTCCTTCCTACGCGCGACTCTGATGGATGCCCTCGTCGCCGAGAAAAAAATTCAACGCATTCTCGATACAGCCAAACCCGCCTCGCCCTACCCCAGCGGCAATTTCGCCCAGTCCCTGCGTAACGTCTCCGCTCTCATCGCCGCAGGCCTGCCCACCCGCGTCTACTTCGTATCATTGGGCGGCTTTGACACCCACGCGAACCAAGCCAACGCTCACTCCAATCTGCTTCGCCAACTCTCCGAGGGCTTGGCTGCCTTCCAGGATGACCTCGTTGCGCGCCACCTCGACGACCAAGTCCTCACCATGACGTTCTCCGAATTCGGCCGCCGACCAGTCGAGAACGAGTCGCGCGGCACCGATCACGGCACCGCCGCTCCGCTATTTGTGATGGGGCGCGACATCGCCGGTCCACTCCATGGCGCCCCGCCCGACCTGCGCGTTGAGAAAAACGCCGACATCCGCTTCGGCACCGATTTCCGCTCCGTCTACGCCACCGTGCTTGATCGCTGGCTGGAGACGCCCGCCGACGCCATCCTCGGCGCGCACCACGAACGCCTCGGCTTCCTAGGCTGAAGCCGACGCACGCTCTCTAAATTGTAGGTTCATAAAGCGGATCGTGGTCTGCCCAGATCGGCGCGGAAAATCACCATCCGAGCCATCCGCGGTTATAAATCCGAAACAAAAACCGCGCGACTCACTCCTTGCGACGGGCCCGTGGCCGAGGCGCTTTAGCCGGCTTCTCCACAGAACCCTCGGCGACCGAGGCCTCAACCGCGCCGTCCTCTTTGGCCTTTGGTTTACGCACAGCTGAACGGGCCGCCTTGGCATTTAACCAGAGGGAACCATCCTTGGCGTAGCGACTGAGCCAGAAAATCTCGCTCCCATGCTGAACGAAGACTGGCTTGGGCTCCGCTTCGCCCTCAGGAGCCGCGATCGGCTCCAGCAGACCCTGCCCGACCAAGGTAGCCAGCAACTCGGTCTCACTCCGCCCGAGTGCACCGGCTAAAAAGGCCAGAGAACCGGAAACCCCGCTACGGCTCTTATTCGGCTTCATCAATAGGCGCAAGGCCGCCAGACGGTTCCCTTCGCCGCCGAGTGCCGGAGCGGAAGCCTTCGACGCGTCTGGCGCGGGCTCGGATTCGGCCGCTGGTATCGGTGGCATGGCACGCGGCACCGCGCGGAAAATCGGTGGTGCTCCCGCCTCGTCGCGGGATGTCTCGGGTGCGCGCTGCGACTGGCCTGCGGGCTCAGAGTCGATGGAGGCAGACGACGCCGGGTCGACCGGAGCCAGCGGAGAAGCCCCGCCGACTTCGGCACGCTCGCGCGCGGTCGCCTCGCGGCCATTGATCCAGAGACCACCATTGTTATCCTTGTTTGCCCAATAAGCGTAAGCACCGATGACTCGGACCTCCACCTTGGCGGAAGGGTTTTCCGATGGGGCAAGCCCGAGGGTGGCGAGCGCAGAGCGCAAGGCCTCCTCCTCGACTTTGAAATGTTTGGCCAGGTAAGCGCTTGAACCAGAGTAGCCGGGGCCACGCCGGTTACGACGCATCTGAGGCCGAATGGCGTCAAGTAACGCGTCCCCAGATGGCAACCCGCCAGCAGAGGCATCCAAGGAAACAGAATCGGAAATCAAAGCCGCGCCACCATCGGCAGGTGAGACTGCCTCGACCGGCGCGCCGGCATCCTGAGCCGCCGACGCGCGGACGGCGTCGCGCATGGCCTGGGCAGCCACCTGCTGCTCGCGGCGGGCCTGCTCGGACGCGATGCGCTGGGCCTCCCGTTCAGCGCGGCGGGATTGGGCCTCGGCTTCGCGGGCGGCCTGCTCGGCAAGGCGCTTGGTGCGCTCAGCCTCGGCGGCGGCCTGCTCCTCGGTCAGCGCAAGATAGGCGGGATCAGCGGGATCGAGTGGCTTGCCCTGCACAATACGAAATTTGGGCCGAGGCTTTTCACGAGTATTTAGGAAAAACTGAGCGCGATTGTTTTTCTCCACCCAGTATAAATCACCCTCAAACTCCAGATAGACCGGCGCGTCGGTATCGGACTCAGGGATCGTAAAACCGCACTCACGAAGGGCGCCGTGAAGGTCCGATTCGGGCTGCTCCCAGCGTTTGGCGAGGTAGTTTAGCGCGACCGACTGACCAGGGGTGTTAGGATTCTTGCGCAAGTGGGGCTTGATCGCATCGAAAAAAGTTGGGAGGTCGTCTTCGAAGTTCTCGAGATTATTCCAGTCTTCGGCGCCGTGCGAAGCCTCGTCGGCCAGGGCCTCAGGATCGCCGTCGCGGTCCGTATCACGGAGATTGCGCAACCCCTCGGAAACGGGCGATTTATCAACAGCGGAATCACTCGAAGCGGTGGAGTCACCCGCGTGCTGTTTGTGCATCAACTCGGCTCTTAGTTTGTCCGTCTCGGCTTTAGCAGCGGCGGCTATGGCCGCCTCGAGCGTCCACTCGCGCTGAGTCGGGCGGCGAGCCAGACCATTAAAAACTAATGCGTTCGTCGGGTCGGCACGAAAGTCGATAATCTCCCACTCGTCTTTACCGAGTTGGTTAAGAAAGCTTTCCAGCATAGTGGCGGAGGCGAATCCGCCCCGGCCGCTGGTGATCGTTTTATATTCCCAAAGGGCCATGATGTCTAAGATGTGCGAAAATGGTGAAAGGTGCGGCACAGGCATCCCAGATGCCTTAAGCCTTGCCGAGCCTTAACTACGGCCGCCGCTCTTCGACTGCCGCCTCGACATTTCTGCGAAAGCAAAATCAATCGTAAAATACAGCTCAATCCAAAGGCCACTCACCGCGAACCGGATTATTAAAGTGGCCACTCACTCACTGGAATCAGCCAGCACCTCCGCGTAACCTTCGCGAAAGGTCGAGTGCCGCGGACGCCAGCCGAGTAAAGCCCGTGCCCGCGCCGCATCGATGATACGATCTGGCGTCAAACTCCGGCGCCCTACTGCAGGCGCGCCAGTGTAGACTGGGGGAGGCAGACCAAGGCGACCAGCCAACCAAGTCACGACCTCCTCCTTGGTCGCCGCACCGTCATCGGCTAGGTTAAAAATTTCCGGCCCTCCCCCCCCTCTCGCCCAAACCGCCGCACAGGCATCCACGATGTCATCACGATGTATTAAGTTCAAATGCACCTGCGGCTGCCCCGAGGCCTCGCCGCGCCGCACCTGCTCCACGAGATGGGTGCGCCCCGGACCGTAAATCCCAGCGAGGCGCAGAATCGTCGCTGCCCCCGGCCATTCCGCCACGAGACGTTCAGCCTCAATCAGCACTTGAGTAGTCTCCGCCTCACCGCCGATCGGATGCTGCTCCGTTACGCGCACGCCTCCAGCCTGCGGATATACCGAGGTGCTGCTGGTGTAAATTAAATGACCGGGTGCCTTGCCGCTGGTAACCTCCCGCTTCGCCCAGCCCGCCACGCTGGCCAGACCCTCGACATAACTTCTACGGTAACCTTCGACCCCGCCGCCGCCCGCCGCCACGGTAACGGCCACCCGCTGGAAATCACCTGCCAATTCCGGCGCATCCCACCAATCAACCTCGTTGATCCGCGCCACGACGACCGCGCATCCCCGCTCACGTAACGCCGCCGCCGAATCAATATTTCGCGTCAAGGCCGTCACGGACCAACCTTCCGCAAGCGCCCGACTCGCCAAGGCCCCGCCGACATAGCCGGCGCCAAATATGACCAGACGCCGCCCAGTCCGGGCGTTTTTTTCCCCATGCTCAGTGGTTTTAGTGGCCAAGCCCGCCGCGTGCTCGTCATTCCATTGCATTGCTCCACCATGCCCACGGTTCTCGTCATCTTGCCAGAGGGTTTTGAAGAATTGGAAGCCGTCGCGCCAATCGACGTGCTCCGGCGTGCCGGATGCTCCGTAACCGTGGCTGCGCTCGGCCCCGGCATCCATGTCACCGGCCGCAACCAGTTGGTGATGCACGCCGACATACCGCTCGCATCCCTGCCTGCCGACGCGTGTGTCCATGATTGCCTACTGCTGCCCGGCGGACCGGGCGTGGCCTTACTTCGTGCCTCACCCGAGGTCCTCGCGCTGGTGAAGCGCCACCATGCCGCCGGAAGCTTGCTCGCCGCAATCTGCGCCGCGCCCACCGTGCTGCACGATGCCGGCCTGCTCGTCGGTCGCCGCTATACCGCCCATCCGAGTGTGTCCGGTGAACTCCGGGAAATCCTTAGCGACCAAAGGGTGGTGCGCGACGACCTGCTCGTCACCTCTCGCGGCGCCGGCACCGCGATCGAATTTGGCCTCGAGCTGGTATCCGCCCTGTTGTCGCCGGAAAAGGCCGCCGAGATCGCCGCCTCAATCCGTTTTTAACCGCCATACTCTTCGCTACCATGTGCGGCATCGCCGGTTTCATCTCATTTCGCCACGCCCCCGCTGCCCGAGAGGCTGAACTAGTCTGCCTGCTCGTTACATCCACGTAATAAAAAATTTTAAAACATTCTATTGCAAGGTTATAAGTTAAAATAGTTTTACCCGCTTCGTCTGGCTAGCAAGCTTCTGCGCTCTCCACCTATGCCCGTCCCCGGCCGCCCTACGAGGGGTGCAACGGCATGGTTCTGGAAACATGACCGGCAGGAGGCGGAGTCTCTCGGCCCCCTCCATCCTCGCGCCGCCAGCCCAAGTGGAACGGCGGCAGGTGAGAAAAATCCCCATTTTATTTTACAGCGCACGGCCTTTTAATGGTTAGCGGGTTTACAATATAACCGCTTCCACCTCCGCCCCTGAAGTTCATGGTTAATTGCCTCCATCGTGTTAAAAACCGTTCACGTAATGCTTTTCGACAAGGGCTCACGCTGAATTCTCTCCGTCTTTTTGCTCTCATGTCAAAATCTACCCGCCACCCATCCTTCGACTTTGTCGTGCTCGGCGGCGGTTCCGCCGGTTTCAATGCGGCCCGCGTCGCCGCCGACCTTGGCAAAACCGTGGCGATCATCGACGGCGCCCCGCAGCTAGGCGGCCTATGCATCCTGAAGGGCTGCATGCCCTCGAAAACCCTCCTACACGCCGCCGAATTGCTCCATCACGCACGCGACTCTGCCCGCTTCGGCCTTCGCATTCCTAAAGTGGAGTTGGACATGAAGGTCCTTCACGCTTGGAAAAAACAGGTGATCGCCGATTTCGCAGGCTACCGCGACCGCGCCGTCGCCAATCCGGACCGCTTCTCCCTGTTCCGTAGCCACGCTCGCTTCGTCGATCAGCACACGGTGGAACTGACCGACGGCCGACGCATCGCGGGACAATTTTTCCTGATCGCCACCGGATCCAAAGTATCTGTGCCCTCCGCTATACCCGGCCTTTGCACCACGCCGCACTGGACCAGCGACAATGTGCTCGACCTCGATTTTATCCCCCGCTCCGTAATCGTGCTAGGTGGCGGTATAGTGGCTTGCGAGCTAGCCCAGTTTCTCACTCGCATCGGTAGCAAGGTCACGTTGATCCAACGCTCAAAAAACATACTTCGAGACCACTCAACTGCCGCCTCCGAAGTCGTCCAGCAGGCCTTTCGCGATGAAGGCATCGACCTGCACACCGACACTCGGATCACCGCAATCCGAGCGCGCGGTCGCACAGGCACGGAGGTAGCCTTTGAATCCGCCGGACGCCTCCTTGTGCGCCGCGCCGATCACCTGTTCAACGCTCTAGGCCGCGAGCCAAACGTGGAGGGCCTTGCCCTCGCCACCGCCGGAGTCCGTCTCACCCCCTCCGGGCGCGTGCGCACCGACCGCTGGCAGAGGACGACCACGCCGCACATTTATGCAGGTGGCGACGTCTGCGGACCGCACGATATCGTGCACCTCGCCGTTGCCCAGGGCGAGCTCGCCGCCCGCCACGCCTTCGGGGTGCCTAAAAATCAACTGCGTCCAGTCGCGAAGGCTCCCCTGCTAAGCGTCGTTTTTACCGACCCGCCTCTCGCTACCATCGGTGCTCAGGAGAGCGAGCTAATCGCGCAAAAACGTCCCTACCTCGCCGCCAGCTACCCCTTTGACGACCACGGTAAATCCATTCTCATGGGCCAGACCCGAGGCTATGTGAAGGTGATCGCAGAACCTGTTCGCGGCCGCATCCTCGGCGCCGAGATTATCGGCCCGCAGGCCGGCGAATTAATCCACTGCTTCGCCGGGCCGCTGACGCTTCGAGCCACCGTGGGAGACTTGCTACGCGCCCCTTGGTATCACCCGACTCTCGCGGAGATACTAACTTACCCGCTAGAAGAAATCGCCGAAAAACTCTCAACAGTAAGGCCGACGTAACTCAAATCGCTTCGACCAGCGCCTGAGCCACCGTGAGACGCTTTTCGTAGATCGCCTTGCCGATGATTACCCCGTGGAGATTTGCGTGAGTCCGAGCCAACGACGCCAGAGCCGTGACATCCGCTAAGTTCGCCACGCCGCCGCTCGCGATGATACGGGCGCCGGACGCCGCTACAACCTCGGCCACCGCCGCCTGAGCAGGCAGATTTGGGCCGGTCAACATACCGTCGGTGCCAATGTCTGTGTAAATGATCGTGCGCACACCAAGCTCCGAAACCCGCAGAGCTAGATCAAGTGCGCCAGTATCGGTAGTATCCACCCAGCCCTTGACCGCTACCTTGCCGTTTTTAGCATCGATTCCCACCGCCACGCGTTCGCCATAAAGGCCGACCATCTCGGCGACGAAGTCCGCGCTCTCCGCGGCGCGCGTGCCGAGCACTACTCGCGTGGCGCCGGCCGCCAGTGCTCGGGCAAGAGAGGCTGCACTCCGCAAACCGCCGCCAAGTTGCACCTTAAGCCCAGTCGCCACGATAGCCGCGACGGCAGCAAGATTCCGCGGTTCCCCGCAAAAGGCCCCGTCAAGATCGACCACATGCACCCACTCGGAACCCTCGGCCTTGAACTGGGCCGCGACCTCAGCCGGATTCAGCGAATAGACCGTCTCTTGGTCAGCCTTGCCTTGGGTAAGACGCACGCAGCGGCCGGCTTTGATGTCGATGGCGGGATAAATAGTCATAGCGAAGAAGAACCGGAGGATTGCCCACGAAATCGACCAAAAGGCACGCAAAAGATTTCTATGCCCGGGCGCGCTCGTCGTTTCCCCGGTTGCGCATCCACCCTGCTTTTACCAAATAAAAGTGCCTCATGAGTCTTTTCATCCGCCGCGCCCGCGTCCTTACCCTCGCGCCCCACGGCTCCGACCCCACAAATCCAGTGCGCCCCCGCCGAGGCCCCGCCCTACGCGAGCTGGGAATCCTGCCGCGCGCGGACGTATGGATCCAAGGCGACAAGGTTGCCGCCGTCGGCACCGACTTACCTGTGCCGCCAGACGCCGAGGTAATCGACGCCGAGGGTCGCGTCCTCATGCCGGGCTTCGTCGATTGCCACACCCACGCCTGCGGACCCGCCACGCCGCTAGACGAGTGGGAACGTGTGCTCGCCGGCGCCACAAAGGCCGATCTAGAAAAGGCTGGCGGCGGCTTGCCTGCGATTATTCATGCTGCCCGCGCTGCCACGCGGAAACAACTTGCCGCTGGCCTCCGACTCCGCCTCGACGCGATGCTGCGCAACGGCACCACCACGGTGGAAGTAAAGAGCGGACTTGGCCTAGCCTCTGAACCGGAGCGAAAACTCCTCGGTGCCATCCAGCGCGCAGCCTCTGAGTGGCCCGGCACGGTTGTCCCCACCGCCACTCTTGGCCACGCGGCCGAGGGGGACGTCGCCGCCTTCACCCGCTTGATCGTTCGCGAGGTTCTACCTGAAGTGTGGCACGAGTTCCCTGGCCTCGCCATCGACGCCCGCTGTGCGCCCGATGCTTGGCCGGTCGAGGCCTGCGTGCGCCTTCTGGAGCGCGCCCGTAAACACGGCCTACCAGTCAGGGTAAGCGCCGACCAAATCTCCCCCACCGGCATGGTCGCCGAGGCCCTCACCCTGCACGCCCGCAGCGTCGACCACTTGGAGAATGCTTCCCGCGCCGATCTAGTCGCACTTGCCGCGAGCGAAACCTTCGCCGTTTTCACCCCGGCAGCCAGTTTTCACGCCGACCTCCGCTACGCCCGCGCCGGCGCCTTCGCCGACAGCGGCGGGTTGCTCGCGCTCGCTAGCGACCACGGCCCCGCCGCTTGCCCGATCCACGCAATGCCTTTGGTAATCGCACTTGCCGTGCGTTACAGCGGCCTAACCGTCGCCGAGGCGGTAGTCGCCGCCACTGTAAATGCCGCCGCCGTGCTCGGTCTAACAGACCGCGGCACGATTGAGCCCGGCAGACGTGCCGACTTGCTTCTACTCCGCCACATCGACGAGCGCCAGATCGCACACGAAGTCGGTGAAAACCCGGTCGCTCGCGTTATCTGCGGTGGTCGCATCGTTTTCCCATCGTAAACCAGCCTGCCTGTTGCGTTTCTTTCCCCATGGCCAAATCCCGTAAAGCCCCCGCCCCGCCAGCCGCTAAAACCCTTGTGCCCGCTTTCCTCGCCGAGCTGCTCGCCGCGCGATCGCCCTCCGGCGCCGAGCAGGAAGCCCAAGCGGTATTCGACGCCCATGTGCAACCAGCCGCAGACCATTACGTGAATGATGCCATCGGCAACCGCATCGCCACCCTCCATCCCGCTGGTAATCCTGTTCTCTTGCTCGCGGGCCATATCGACGAACTAGGCCTCCAAATCAGCTACGTAAACAAGGACGGCTACCTGTATTTCAACACCATCGGCGGCCACGACCGCGTGATGATTCCTGGCCGCCGCGTGATTATCTCCACACGTGAAGGCCCGGTGCTCGGTGTCACTGGTAAACGCGCCATTCACTTGATGGATGACGCCGACCGGAAAAAGGTCCCTGAAATCCACGAGATGTGGATCGATATCGGAGCAAAAACGAAAAAACAGGCCCTCGCGCGCGTTCGCATCGGCGACGTAGCCACCTATCAACCAGGCTTCGAGTTACTCCACGGCAGCGTCGGCGTAGCCCGTGCCTTCGACGACAAGGTCGGCGCCTACGTCGTCGGCGAAGTCCTGCGCCGTCTCGCCCCGCAGCGGAAAAAGCTCGCCGCCCGGATCGTTGCAGTCGCCACGGCTCAAGAGGAAATCGGCGTGCGCGGTGCAACCGCCGCCGCTTATTCGGTCAATCCCCACCTCGCTATCGCCGTAGACGTCGGCCACGCCACCGATCACCCAGACTGCGACCAGCGCAAATACGGCGAAACCAGCCTCGGCGGCGGCCCGATCATCTGCAGAGGTCCGAACATCAATCCATTCATTTACGATCGCTTGGTCGCCTGCGCGGAGTCACTCGGCATCCCTCACCAGTTCGAGGCCGACCCGCGCCCGACCGGGACCGACGCGCGCGCGCTGCAAATAGGCCGCGGTGGCGTAGCGACCGGCCTAGTCAGCATTCCCCTGCGCTACATGCACACTCCGAGCGAGTTGGTTGACCTGGACGATGTAGAACGAACCGTTCAGCTGCTCGTCGCGTTTGCCCTCGGCCTGAAAGCCGGTGAATACGGTCGCTGGTAACCCCGCAGGATCTCAACGGCAGGTTATGCGGCGCCGCCGAACTGCGAAGCCGGTCAGCAAAACTAACGCGCCCACCACACCTGCTGCTGCCGCCGGTTCAGGGATGGGCGTGGCCGAGCCTACGGTGGCGAGAATGGCATCGCGGTAATTCACGATATCCGCGTAACCGTTTAAGTTATAGTAGGTGCCGAAAGTCTTGCCCGTCGCAACCGCACCTCCGGGCGGCGCCGTATCTGGCGTGCCCAGACTGAGCAGCGAACTAGTGATGCCGCCCAACACAAATTGTCCGCTAATGCTGTAAAACAACGCGCTGCCCGAATCTCCGCCCACGGCCAGGCTCGACCCGCTGATAGCGTCAAAGGAGGTAATCACATTCGCGGTCGGTCCAGTGCCGTTCACATTGAAAGTGTAGCCGCTGCCAAAATACAATGTCTGCCCCCAGCGTTTTCCGATTCCGCCGACCACCGTGTAGCCGACATAATCAGAAGCAGAAACCGAAGCAGTTTCGGTCCAGACGTCGTTTTGCGTGCCCGCGACAGTGGTGACATCCCAACGCTTGAAAGTTCCCTCAACTCCACCGTTACCGATCAGAGTCGCCACTTCGCCCGAGCTTGGCCGACTAGTCGCTAAAGTAAGGTTGGGAAGGATCGGCGCGGAGGCGATCCGGAACAATGCGAGATCGGTCGTGGTATTATCCCCATTACGGATCTGCACGCCCGAACCGACTACACCTGCGTAGAAAACACCTGCAAGGGTGATGCCTGGCGCACCGCCACCCGTGACATGCGTGGCGCTCAACACCCAGCTGCCCGTTTCGAAGTTACCCAAATAGACGCCACTGGCACCGCCTACCGAACCGGCGTTGCCCCAGGGCAAACCACCACTTGGATCATTGGTATTACCCAAGCCGTTACCGCCATAAATCACTAGCGCCTGGGACGAACCAGCAGAGAAGTAGACGATTAAAGAAGCGCAAAAAACAGAAACCGGACGGGGCAGACTCATTGGGTAAACCTTGCCGACTCGACGGCGCAATTCAAGCGACCAAGCAGCCTCCAGCGTTTTTTTACCCGGCGCCGAGGCGTAGTCTTTGGTTGCGAATTACTTGCCGATGCCGGAAGCGCGGAAGCCGATGGCGCGTAACTTGGCTAGGTTGGTAATATTGCGACCGTCGAAAATAAAGGCCGGCTTGGGCATGCCTTCGTAGATCGCCGCGTAGTCGAGGGTCTTGAATTCATCCCATTCAGTCACAATAGCGATGGCGTGGGCGCCAGCGCAGGCCTCTAGCGCAGTCGCGGCGACGGTAAGGCGAGAGTTGGCAGGCGCACCCTTGCCGAGGACGTCAGCAATGATCTCGTGAGCCGGGACCTTGGGGTCGTAAACAACCACGTTGGCCTGTTCGCTAAGGAGGTCACGGCACACGCTGATCGCGGCCGTCTCACGGGTGTCATTGGTGTCCTTTTTAAACGCAAAACCCAGCACGGCGATACGTTTATCGGCCACCGTGTTATAGAGCGCCTTAACGATATTACCGGCGAAACGGCGCTTCTGCCAGTCGTTGATTTTGACCACGCTCTCCCAATACGCAGCAACTTCAGGTAAGCCGAAATGCTCGCAGAGGTAGGTCAGGTTCAGCACGTCCTTCTGGAAACAGGATCCGCCAAAGCCAACCGAGGCTTTCAGGAACTTCGAGCCGATGCGCGAATCTTTGCCGATCGCGTTGGCCACTTCGTCCACATCGGCCTCGGTCGCCTCGCACAGCGCAGAGATGGCATTGATTGAGGAAATGCGCTGGGCGAGGAAGGCATTCGCAACCAACTTGGAGAGCTCGGAGGACCAGAGATTGGTCGTGATGATCCGCTCGCGAGGCACCCAGCGAGCGTAAACCGCGACCAAGGCCTCGATCGCAGCCTCACCTTCAGGCGTGCGCTCACCTCCGATCAGGACCCGGTCGGGCATGGTTAAGTCAGCCACCGCCGTGCCTTCGGCCAAGAATTCAGGATTGGACAAAACCTGACACTTCGCGGCGTTTGGATGAGCAGCAAGAATCTCCTGGATGGTCGTGGCGGTGCGCACCGGGATCGTCGATTTTTCAACGATTATTTTCGGCGTCTTCGCAACCTCGGCGATCGTGCGGGCTACCGACTCGATATAACGCAGATCCGCCGCGCGACCAGCACCCACACCGTAAGTCTTAGTCGGAGTGTTAACCGAGACGAAAATGATATCGGAGGCAGCGATCGTGCCCTTTACGTCAGTGGAGAAAAAGAGATTACGCCCCCGAGCGGATTTCACGACCTCGTCCAGACCGGGTTCATAGATTGGCAACGTGTCAGAATTCCAAGCAGCAATACGCTTCTCATTCAAATCGACCACCGTAACGCTGATATCCGGCGACTTAAAGGCGATCATAGCCATCGTCGGCCCACCTACATAGCCGGCACCAATACAGCAAATTTTCATAAGAGTAAAAATCGTATTAGTGTCGTGCACACGCCCGAATCCAAGCCGTATTTTAAGCCATTTTAACGGACAACACACTACCAGTGGCTGACCTCTGCACGCGGACCGTTTAAACAGGTTTTTCGCATTCCGAGTTCGACCTCCGCGTGACACTCTACGAAATTCATTTGCCCCGCCAGTTCCGGCCTATGCCTCACCCCGATCAGCCCCAGCACCAAATCCTAAATTTTGCCCGAATACGCCGGACAAAGAAACTGCTGCGTTACATGCCTAGGCGCGCGCGTTTCCACACTTACCCGCTCGTCGGTCGCTTCGCTGCCTTCGCGCGCCGTCGTAATTTCCTCTGGTCGTTTCAATATCCTCAGGTCCGCTCCGCACTTTATCTTGGCTCCGTGCTCACGCTGCTCCCCGTGCTCGGTCAAGTGCCCATCGCTTTTGGCCTCTGCCTGCTTTTCCGAACTAATTTCATGATCCTCGGGGGCCTACAGTTCGCGAGTAACCTTCTAACCTTCCCGTTCATTCTGTGGGGCACCTACCATCTTGGCACCTTCGTGCTTGGCGCCACTGGCTTAGATTCGTTCATAGGCCTAATCCCGCCGCCGCCGACCGACTCTTCACTCTCCCCTGTCACGGGTGTGTTAACCGGCGGTTCCAGCCTCGGCCTCTACGTTAGTGCCTTCTCAATCGGCGGTCTGATCGCCGGACTGGGACTTGGCGCGATACTGGATCTGCTGTGGCGTAACTTTGTGCTGCCCGCCGCCAAACTGCGCGCCGCCCGCCAACCAATTACCGCCACCATCACACCGCACGAACTGGCGCCAACTACACCTCCTGCCTCTCCCAGTATATGACGTTTCGCGCCTCTCGCCCGTTGCTATGCCTCGGTTTGTTTTTTATTGGCCTATTCGGCTGCAGCAGCACCGCCCCCACCCCGC
>RGVP01000066.1 GCA_010027235.1 bacterium | reverse complement strand
ATTAGTCCGGACGGCGCGCGGGTGCTCGACGAGGGCCGCGTGGTGATCGACGGCGACCTCCTGCCAGGCTGGACGACCGTCGAGGGGCCGAAGCTCTACAAGCGCGATGGCTGGTATTATGTTTTCGCGCCGGCGGGTGGCGTGGGCGAGGGTTACCAAGCGGTGTTTCGATCGCGCGAGATCGGCGGCCCCTACGAAAACCGCATCGTGCTCGCGCAAGGCGGCACGCCCGTCAATGGCCCGCACCAAGGCGCTTGGGTGACCACCCCGAGCGGGCAGGACTGGTTTTTCCACTTTCAGGAAATGCCCGCGCACGGCCGGGTGGTGCATTTGCAGCCGATGGTGTGGCAGGCGGACGGCTGGCCCGTCATGGGTGATGACGCGGACGGCGACGGCACGGGCCAGCCGGTGCTGGTGCACGCCAAGCCCGACCTGCCGCCACAACCGGCGCGGGAGCCAGCGACGAGTGATGACTTCGCGTCGGGGCATTTTGGCCGCCAGTGGCAATGGCAGGGTAATCCTGACGTAGATTGGCTCCTCCCTAGCGACCCGCAGGGGGGGCTGCGTCTGCGGGCGGTGCCGGCGGTGGATGCGGGCTCGCTCTGGTCCGCGCCTAACCTCCTCATGCAGAAGTTTCCCGCGCCGGCCTTTGCGGCGGAGACGACCCTGGTGCTCGACCGCTGCGCCGAGGAGGTAAGCGCGGGCCTGATTGTTTTTGGCTACGATTACGGCTGGATCGGACTGCGCGCGCGCGCCGACGGCGGCCAGGATCTTGTCCAGATGCATTGCGCCCGCGCCGATAAAGGTGGGGCCGAAACCCTGGTGGCGATGCTGCCATGGGTAGCCGGCCAAGCGGTTGAGCTTCGGGTCCAGGTCGAGGCCGATCTGGCCTGTCGCTTTTACTTCCGGGCCGCGAACGGCGGCGCCGCGCCCTTTGCCGCGCTGGGCGAGCCTTTCACCGCCAGTTCGAGTCGCTGGGTGGGCGCGAAGTTAGGCGTATTTTGCCGCTCCGCCCCGGGCTCTGCGGGCGTGGCGCACGCCGACTTCGGCGCCTTTTGCGTCGGCCGCTGAGTTTTCGGCGCTGCGCTGCCGCACAAATCGGCAGCGCACTCCCAATGCCCGCTTCATCGCGCCTGTGGCATGGCCTTATTTAGCCGGTAAAACCGAGCTAATGGCGTTGGTTTGAGGTGGGCTTCCTAGAAAGTAGGCAGAGTGAAAAAACCCACAAAAAAATTAGCTCGGGCCATGGCTTACGCGTTTCACGGCTGCGTTTGTGACCTAATCTTCACCCTCGCGTGTTGCTACCCCTCGAAACCCGCCGCGAACCTCTAGGCGCAACGACCCCTCTGGCACCTCTTTTGCTACCGATAGACCATTTAATTTTATGAAATCCAGTCGCACCGCCTTCTCCTCGCCGAGTCGCATTCCGGCCCGCCTCGTCGCCACTCTCGCGCTTGCTCTGGCCGCCGCTAGCTCTGCGCGCGCGGATGATTTCTACTGGGACGCAGATGGATCTAGTTCGTCCACTATTGGCGGCACCGGAACCTGGGACACCAGCTCCTCGCTCTGGCGCTCCTCCACCAGCACCGGCACCTTGGGGGCGTGGTCAAACAGCGGCTCCAACAACGACGCGCTTTTGCAGGGCACCGCCGGCACCTTGACTTTGAGTTCGGGCATTCGCGTTAACGACATTAGCTCCGCCCCTTCTTTCGGCACCTCCTATACCATCGCTGGCAGCACCAGCAACCTCACCCTTGGCGGTGCATCCCAATCCGTGCTCGATGTCGCCAGCAGCAGCACACTGGCTATCACTTCCGGTCTCGCGGGCTTGAATGGCCTTACCAAGAGCAGCGCCGGCACCCTTATCCTTGACGGCGCAGCTGGCACTAACGGCCTTGTCGGCGGAATCACTGTCAACGGCGGCACGCTTCAAGCTGGCTCCGCGACCAACAGCGGCGCCAGTCAGGCACTCCGCTCCAACGCCGTCAACCTCGCTGCCGGCACCAGCCTCACGACCGCAGGAAGCAGCATTGACCTGCGTGTTGGTGCCCTCAGCGGCAGCGGCTCAGTCACGCCGGCGACCGGCGGTGCGATCAATAATCACGCGCTGCAAGACGCTACCTTTTCCGGCGCGGTCACGACGACCGGCGGTTTGAACCTGCGCGGTGGCGGCGGCACGACCCAGACCTTCAACGGCAACTTGACCGGACTCACAGGCACCGTCGGCGTTAACAGCGGTGCTACACTAAAGTTAAGCGGGACAGGAGACAGCACGAGTGGAGTCCTCGGTTCCGTTTCCTTGGCCACTCGCGGTGGCACGATAGTGTTGGACAATTCTGCTGGAAACACGTCGTCGTCGGCAGGCCGCCTCTCCGACAGCGCGGCGATCTCATTCACGGGCGGCAGCATCTCCCTCATCGGCAACAGCTCAGGCACCTCCGAGACGGTCGGCGCTCCGGCTTTCGTCCAAGGGTATAACACAATTAGCGTGACGAATAATGGCGGAACGGGTGCGCAGCTTGCTTTTACGCGCACAGCAGGTTCCTGGCGCGATGTGTCGTCAGGAATGGTGATCAACTTCGTAGGAGCAGGAACGGGAACGCTCGGCTCATCTGGCAACAATCCGCGTATCACCTCGACGGGCGCTCCTATCACCGTCACTGGTGGTTCAAGTGCACCTTTGGGAATGTTCGCTAACACGGCGACTGGGGCAACCGTTGGCTGGGCGACTGTGAACGGAACCGAGTGGGCCGGTTACGGTGCAAACGGCGTGGTTGCTTTGACCCCAAATGCTACTCCGACTACTGCTACCAATCTCGCATCACTAACTGCCACGAGTATGGCCGTTTTCAGTCCCACTGGAACAGTAACCGCTTCCGGGGGAGTCAATACAGGCACATTGAAAATCACGCCGAACGGCGGCACCACGCTAGCGATGGGATCGAATGCCCTCACGACATCGGCTCTCATGCTCGCGGGAACGACGGATTTCGCAATCACAGGCACCTCAAATCTAGCCAGTAGTGCCCACAAGTATGTTTATGTGTCGGATGCGAACACCACCTTGACGATGAGTCAGAACATGGGTGGTTCGAATCAGGGTTTCACTAAGGCTGGCCTTGGTTTCCTGAGCCTGAATGGCACGACGCTTTCCTTTACTACCGTCAATAATATCAATCTCGCCAGCGGTGTATTGCGCGGAACGGCTGCTGCGCTAGGCGGTGCTACGGCGGCCGGCGGAGCGTTCAGCAACATCAATTTCCGCGGCGGCGTTCTGGAACTAAGCGGCGGCATGACCTTCGTTCGCGCCATTGATCTTGCTGGCACAGTAAGCGGCGGCGGCGTGTCCTTTGACGGCGGCTCGGATCGCGGCGACGGAGGCTTCTCTGCCATCGGCGGGAATGCCACCGTGACGCTCGTTACAGCCATCGGCGGCTTCTATTCCTTTCCAACGGCTACGCGCTCACTATGGGTTCCACGAAGGCCGACAGCCGGGTTGATCTCACCAACGACATCGGGCTCGATAGCGGCCTATCTACAACCAACTACTTCGCCCGCGAAGTCCGCGTGGCCGACAACACCGGCTCCACGACCGACGTTGCCCGCCTCTCCGGCGTCATCTCCGGTTCCGCGAATGCTGATTTGCTCAAGACCGGGGCTGGCGTTCTGGAACTCACGGGAACAAACACCTACTCGGGCAACACGCTCATCCAGCAGGGCACGCTCATTGCCACGAACGGCGCGGCCATTGCCAACACCTCGGCGGTCGTCCTTTCGGACACCGCTGGAGCAACGTTCCAGTTAAGCAACAACGAGACGATCGGTGCACTCTCTGGCGGCGGCACCACCGGCGGCAACGTGACCCTTCAGGCTAATACGCTGACTGTAGGCGATCAGCGCGACAGCACCTTTGGCGGCGTCATCAGCAGCAGCGGCTCCCCCACCTCTTCTCTCGTAAAACAAGGAATCGGCACCCTCACTCTTACCGGCGCCAACACCTACACAGGCAACACCACCATCTCCGCCGGCACCCTCGCCCTTGGCTCGGCGGGCACACTTGCCAGCAGTCCGGTCATCACGGTGGGTTCGACCGGCTCCACCGGCACCGTGCTCGACCTCACGGCGAAATCTGCGTTTAGCTTTGCCGGCACACAGACGGTCAAGGGTATCGGCACGATCAACATTGGCGCGAGCAAGACGGTGACCATCGCCGGCACCCTCGCCCCCGGCAACTCCATCGGCACCAACACGGTTACGGGAAATCTGGCACTCACCGGCACGCTCCAGTCCGAACTCGGCACCTCCGGTGCGACCGCCTCGGCTGGCGTTTCGGACCGCACCGACGTCTCCGGAAACCTCAATCTGACCGGCAGCACCCTCCAGCTCGTTAACAACTCCGGTGCCAACAGCCAAGGCTCCGCCGGCGCCGGTGCTTATCGCCTCGCCACCTACGGCGGCAGCCTCACGGGCACTTTTAGCACGATCACCAATCCGCTCAGCGCCACCCTGCACGAGGTCGTATCCTACGGATCCGGAAATGTTGACCTCGCCCTTTATCGCCTGGCGACCGCCACGGCACCCACGAGTTCGGTGAATCTGGGCAATGTGCGCGTCGGCGACGCCCTCACGGGCACCGCCTCGATCACCAATTCGGCCTCTAGCGACGGCTTCTCCGAACAGTTGAAAGCAACTGTCACGGGCAGTGGCACCGGCTTCACGGCCGTGGCCGGCGGCTCCAGCGGCACGGTCAACTACTCGCTCGCGACCAGCGCGGCAGGCGTCCAAAGCGGCAACGCTTCGGTGGTGCTCAAGTCCACGGGGGCGGGCACCTATGCAGACACGACCCTCAGCACGACCGCCGTTTCCCTGAGCGGGGCAGCCTACAACCCCGCCTCTGCCGCCGCCAGCCAGACGGTTAACATTAAGACCCGCGTTGACGTGGCGGGCACAGCCAGTGTGAGCCTCGCAAACACGGGGGCCGCCTCCGCCACCTACCAAGAGACCCTTGGCACCACTGGGTTCTCGGGAATCACGGACGGTTTCACCGCCACAGGCTCCGCCACAGGTATCGCCGGCGGCGCTTCGGGCAGCGGCACGCTTTCCGTGGGTGGCACCTTCTCCTCATCGGGCACTTACAGTGGCTCGGCGACCCTCGGGTTACAAACCCAGGCGGTAAACTCCAGCGGACTCGGTAACCTCGCCATCACCGGCCAGACCGTGAACATCAACGTCACGGCCTACGACCTCGCCAGCCCGAGCTTTACCAAGACCAGCGGCGTTGGGAGCTTTGGCGGGCTAAGCCTTGATTTCGGCACGGTTTCAATCGGCACCACCTACACCGCAACCTTCGATCTCGCCAATGCGTCCGGAGCTTTCCGCGATTACTTGGGAGGGACCTTCACCTACACCGGCGCGGGTTCGATCTCCAGCACGGCCGCCGATGTCACGAGCCTCGCCGCAGGTTCCTCGACTGCATTCACCGTCACGTTCAATCCGACCACGGTGGGCACTTACACTGGCACGATCCGTTTCACCGGCCTGAGTAAGCAAACCGACTTGGCCGACGTCCAACTTGCGGCCCAGAACATTGCGATCACTGGCACTGCCATCCCCGAGCCCTCCGCCTATGCTGCGCTGGTAGGAGTTGGTGTGATCGGCGCCGCCCTGTATCGCCGCCGCCGCCTAAAAGCCGCCTAAATGCCTTCCCACCTGGGTCCGGTATGATCCGTAGACCCAGGTGACGAGTAGTCTAGGGAACATTTTTAGTGAAGGCCCAGCCAGCAAAGGGGTCGCTCTCTCTGCCCAAGGTTTTAATGAAGGCAAAGGAAAGCCTTTTACGGCAGCCGATGTGCGCTACACCGCGAGCAAGGATGGCCGCACCCTCTACGTCATCGTCATGGGCGTGCCCACGGAGGCACTACGGCTCGAGGCTCTTGGCCGTTCCTCATCGGCCGTGACCATCACTGGAGCCCACTTGCTGGGGGCTAAGGCAAGCCTTGCTTGGCGGCAACTAGATGAGGCTTTGGTCATCGAGCCCTCAGTGGAAGCCCCTGCCATTGCCGGCACCCTTGTCGTCAAGCTTACCCTTTAAACAGGTAGTCTCCGGAGACCGGTATCACCGGAAACTACCGTGCGACCGGATTCCAACCGTCGGGGCCAGCAAGCGCGGCTTCGGGGGTGAGCGCGGCGGCATCGATGGCGGTTAGTGTGTGCGCCCAGGGGGCGCGCGTAGCCGGGGAGGCCCCGGGGCCGGTGTTGGCGAACTCGGCGTAGAAGGTCGTCTTTTCCGCGCCGGGTTTGTTCCAGTTGTGCCAGCCCTCGGCGCGGATGTTCCCAGCCAGTTCGGTGCGGATGAAGACCGTTTTGGCAAAATCTCGCCAGGGCCGGCCGAGGTAGACGCCCTTCACTACCTCGGGGCCCGTGGTGACGCGGCCGTCGGCGAAAACAAAGCCGTGGGCCGTGCCCTCGGGGGTGCTTGCGGCGGTGATATAGCCGTCGCGAAGGCAGTGGATGTGGCAGCGAGAAAAGAACGCGGTGGCGGCGCCGAAGATGAAGTCCACGTGGCCTTCGATGTAGCAGTCCTCGAAGTAGTGGCGGCCTCGGTTGAGGAGCAGGGTATCCTGCCAGCCGAGGAAGCGGCAGCGGCGGAAAATGAGGCGATCGCCGTCGGCGCGCAGGGCGAGGGCCTGGCCGACGGGGCCAGCGGTATTGGCGAGGGTGACGTCCTCCCAAATCATGCCGTCGCCGTCGATTTGCACGGTGGGGGTGTAGAAGGTGCCGAGGGGCTTGCCGTCGGGGCCGGGGAGATTCGCATGCAGATCGAAGGTGATCGTGGTGGTGGCGGCGTCCGAACCGCGCACGAGGATGCGGCCGCGCTCACGTTGCACGTAGATGCGTTCGCGGTAGGTGCCGGGTTTTACCTCAATAACCCAGCGTGGGTCGTCCGCGCCGGTGCGCATGGGGGCCTTTGAGATAGCTTCCTGGAGCGAAGTGTAGTCGCCGGAGCCGTCGGCGGCGACGGTGGCGTCGGGCGCGGAGGCGAAGGCGCTGAGAGCTAGAGCGAACAGCGCGGCGAACCAGCTATAACGCAGGCGGAAGGCAGAGGGCATGGGGGCGGGCTTAGGGCTTGGACTTGGCTGGTTTTTTCGTGCCGGTGGCCTTGGTTACCGGGGCGGCGGCTTTTTCGAGGCGTTTTTGCCACTTGGGGTATTGGCTCTCGAGCAGCGAGCTGGGACTGGTGGTGTAGTAGCCGTAGCCGACGCGGCGTTCACGCTCGATGTCGGCGAGGGCGTAGTGGACGACCTTGTCGCGGCCCATGAAGAGGGGGCGGTCAGTCCCTAGCTCATAGAAGCGGGCCCAGATGGACGGGGCGGAGGGGTCGGGGACGACACGGCGGTCTTTTTTGCCGTCGGCGTCCTTGAAGGTTTCGTAGCGCAGGCCGGTGATCTTCACCTTCGAGAACCAATTCACCGCGCCCTCGATGGCGGCGCGGACTTCGGGCGAGGGGGTTTCGATGCCGATAAGGAACCGCACGATGCCCACGCTTTCGCCGCCGGAGAGGGTGGGCGGCTCGAAATTGCGGGCCCAGGCGGGCGCTAAAGTGGTCTCGTCGTGCTGGGCGCACCAGGCGGTCAGGTGGCCCTCGGCATTACGAACCTGGGTGCGCAGGATACAATCGATGCCCTTGGCCACGGCAGCGGTGGCGCGATTGCGGCGGGCCTCGTCGACGAAGGTGTAGGGTGGCTCGCCCCGTGCGGCTTGGCGCAGGAATTCGAGCACGTTCACCATGGCGTTATCGTTGTAGGTGATGTGAGTGTAGTAGCCCTTTTGCAGGGGGAAATACTGGGGCCAGCCGCCGTTTTCGTATTGGGCGGCAAGCAGGTAATCGAACCCACGCTCGAAAGCGGTGCGGGTGCGGTCGTCGGGGGCGGCGGCGAGCACGCGCGCAAGAAAACGCAACGGGGTGGTGGTGGCGTTGTTATCGATTGTGGCGGCGCGGTGGTCCATGCGCGCGTCCTCGAGAAACTCTTCGGTGGGCGGGTCGGAGAAGTCGGTGTTCTTCGGCCAGCCTCCGACCGGGGTCTGGTAGAGTAGCACGCTGTCGGCGAGGGTGCGGGCGGCGGCGGTGGCATACCACCCGTCGGGTTGGGCCAGGGCGGTTTTCCAACCGACCTCGGCGGCGGGGAGAACCGACGAGGC
The DNA here is from genome assembly GCA_010027235.1 of bacterium. Lineage (GTDB taxonomy): Bacteria > Verrucomicrobiota > Verrucomicrobiia > Opitutales > Opitutaceae > IMCC26134_A. The sequence continues at coordinate 5,421 of RGVP01000066.1, read as the reverse complement.
GAGTAACAGCAGGGGTAGGAGTGTTCGGAGCGAGCGCATGGTGGGGAGGGGTTGGCCCGTGCCAGGGAGAAGGGGGATTGTTTACAGATCCTTGATCGGTTCGTAGCGGGGCACCAAAGCCTTCATGATGGCCCAGCCGATCAGGTAGGCCACGGCGCAGATGGAGAAGATGATGAAGTAGCCGGCCTCCTTGCCTTTGAAGCCCATGAATACCATCTGGGTGTCGGCGGCGTGGTCGAAGAGTTTGCCCGAGCCCTTGTTGATCAGGAACGAGCCGACGCCGCCCGCCATGCCGCCTATGCCGGTGACGGTGGCGATGGCCTTGCGGGGAAACATGTCACCCACAGTGGAAAAAATGTTCGCGGACCAAGCTTGGTGCGCGGCGCCGGCAATGCCGATGATCACGATCGGAAACCAATAACTGTAGTGCCCGAGGGGCTGGGCGAAGAGCGCAAGCAGCGGGATGAAAGCGAAGATCAACATGGCCTTCATGCGGCCGTCGTAGGGGCTCATGCCCTTCTTGCCGACGAAGTAGGAGGGCAGCCAACCGCCGTAGATCGAGAACAGGGTGATCGAGTAGAGGACGAAGATGGCCAGTTTGCCAACGGTGTCGGACGACTTGATGTGGTAGACGGAGCTCAGGTAGGCGGGGGTCCAGAAGAGGAAGAACCACCACACGCCGTCGGTCATGAATTTGCCGACGGCAAAGGCCCAGGTCTGACGATAGCGCAGCAGGGCGAAGAAACTGATTTTGTCCGAGCCGTTATCAGGCGAGTTGATCGCCTCTTCGGCGCGGTCCTGACGGATGTAGGCAAGCTCCGCGGGGTTCACTCGCGCGGTGTCCTCGGGGCGGTGATAAATCAGCAGCCAGAAGCCGATCCAGATGAAGCCGAGTGCGCCAATGATGAGAAACGAGGCTTCCCAGCCCCAGGCGGCGGCGATGGTGGGGATCAGGAGGGGCGCGGACAGGGCGCCGACGGTGGCGCCGGCGTTGAAGATGCTGGTGGCGAAGGCGCGGTCTTTTTTCGGGAAATATTCCGCCGTAGTCTTGATGGCGGCCGGGAAGTTGCCGGCCTCGCCCACGGCGAGGATAAAGCGAGCGAAGATAAACAGCCCCACGCTCACCTCCGCGACGCGGGCGACATCCGTGATGTGCCCGAGGGCCTCCTTGGCGCCTTCAAAGCCGACCATCCATTGCCCCGTGAGAATGCCCGAGCTGGCGATGCCGCAAAAGGCGTGTAGACAGGCGCCCACCGACCAGATGCCAATGGCCCAGTTGAAGCCACGCTTGGTGCCCATCCAGTCGATGAAGCGACCGGCGAAGAGCATGCTGATCGCGTAGAAAATAGAAAAGTAGCCGGCGATGTTGCCGTATTGGGCGTCGGACCAGTGGAACTCGGGGGAAATAAAATCCTTCCACGTCAAAGAAAGCACTTGGCGATCCAGATAGTTGATGGTCGTGGCGAAGAATAGCATCGCGCAAATCGACCAACGGTAACCGGTCATCTTCGGGGCGGAATCGGAGGAAGCAGGCATGGGGTGAAGTAGGGGTTGGGTTAGGGTTTTGCGCCGACGGAGTTTTTGCCCGGCTTCAGGTTGGCCGGGGTGAGAGTGACGTTTTGAAAAGATATTTTTCCAACCCCTTGCACAACCTCCGGCTGAGTCAGGCCTTTGAACTCGGAGTCGTGGATACGGATATCGTCCACGATCGCTCCGGGGAAGCCCCGTGCGTAGAGCACGCGGGGGGCGGCGGTGGCAGTCACGCGGTCGAGTTGCACGTTGCGCACGATCGGTTGGTAGGGGCCTTTGGCGCCCTCCTCGTAGAGCAGGTCGATGGTGATCACGGCCTCGACGACCTTGCCGATGGTCACGTCGCGCATGAAGACGTTTTCCAGCACGCCGCCGCGCACGGCGTTGTTTTTGAAACGCAGGGCTCGGTCGAGGTCGGGGCTGTCCATGGTGCAGTTTTCCACAAAGACGTTGCGGATGCCGGCGGAGCATTCGGAGCCGAGCACCACGCCGCCGTGCCCATCCTTCATGGTGCAGCCGCGCACGATGAGGTTTTCGGAGGCGATGGGCACGCGGCGACCGTCGCCGTTGCGGCCGGATTTGATCGCTATGCAGTCGTCGCCGCTGTCGAAGAGGCAGTTCTCGATCAGCACGTCGCGGGAGGACTCGGGGTCGCAGCCGTCGTTGTTGCTACCGTGGGAGCGGATGGTGAGGCCACGCACGGTGACATTAGTCGAAAAGGTTGGGTGAATGACCCACATCGGGGAGCGCAGGAGGGTGACGCCCTCGATCAGCACGTTGGTGCAGCGGTAGGGTTGGACGAAGTTGGGGCGGAGGTAGCTGCCTTCACCAAAGATGCGTTGTTCGACGGGGGTATCGGTCTCGGCGAGCGCGACGAGACGGTCGCGGGCGATTTTTTGTTTCTGGGCGGCGCCCTGGCCCTTTTTGTTCCAGCTCCACCAATCGTCAAGGGTGGCGCCACCGTCGAGGGTGCCCTCGCCGGTGACGGCGATGTTGGTCTGCTCGAAGGCGTAAATGAGGGCGGAGTAGTTCATCAACTCCACGCCTTCCCAGCGGGTGCGGACGATGGGGTAATCGGCTGGATTGGTGGAGAAGAGCAGGGTCGCGTCTTTGGTGACGTGGAGGTTTACGTTGCTCTTTAGATGGATCGCACCGGTGCGCCAGACGCCTGGGGGAACGACGACGCGGCCGCCGCCGGCCTGGTGGGCGCGGTTGATGGCGGCGGCGATGGCCACGGTATTGGCGATGGGCGTCACGTCTTCACCGGGTTTGGCGCCGAAGTCGGTGATGGGGAAGTCGCGGGCGGGGAAGGTCGGCGCCTGGATGCGGGCGAGAACCTTATCGTAATCCTGCCAGCCGCGGGCCTGGAAACCGGGGCCGGCTTGGTCGGCGAGGGAGCGCGCGGCCGGGGCGCGGAGGATTTTCTCCAGCTCGGCACCGGTCGAGATGAAGGGGCCGACGCCCTTGTGGTCGTTCACGATGATGGGTTCGCTGATGTAGTAGGCGAAGGAGCCGTCGCGGGGGTGGTTGTTCTTGCCCATGCCGCCGAGGCCGGCGACTTCGCAGCACTGGATCAGGTTGATGGCTCCGTCGGGCTCGGTGCGGACGAGGGTCTGGATCATGCCGGCGTAGCCCTTGAGCAGGGCGGGCAGGTATTTTTCGCGGGAAAGGTAGCCGCGAGCGATGCCCTTGGCTAGGGCGTAGTTAAACATGGCGGTGGCGGTGCCCTCGAGGTAGTTGCCCTCGCGGGCGCCTTGGTCGGTGACCTGCCACCAGCAACCGGAGACGGGATCCTGCCAGCGCACGAGGCCGGTGGCGGTGTGGTCGAGGATCTCGGTGATTTTTTCCACATCAGGGTGGGTGACGGGCAGGTATTCCAGGCAGTCCACGAGGGCCATGGCATACCAGCCGACGGAGCGGCTCCAGAAGCTGGGGGAGAGGCCGGTGGTCTGGTCGGCCCAGGGTTGGGCGCGGGCTTCGTCCCAAGCGTGGTGGTGGAGTTGTTTATCGGCGTTCCATCCGTGGCGGTCCATCAGGATGAGCTGTTTGGCGACGTCGTCGAAGAGGGCGGGTTCGTTAAAGGTCTGGGCGTAGTGGGCGAGGAAAGGTGCGCCCATAAATAGGCCGTCGAGCCACATTTGGTGCGGGTAGCGCTGCTTATGCCAGAAACCGCCTTCGCTGGTTCGAGGGTGGGAGCGCATCTGGTCCCGCAGGGTCTCAATGGCGGTGCGCAGGGCGGGGGTGTGGTCGCCCTTTTCCCACGCTAAGACGAGGACCTTGCCCGGGGCGATGAGGTCGATGTTGAACTCGTCTTTCCGGTAGCCGGCGATAGAGCCGTCAGTGCCGATAAACGAAGTGGCGGTGCGCACGCCGTAGGCTCCATAGGAGGGATCCCCCGTCTGTTCGGAGAGCCGCATCAGGGACAGGCCGACGAGCGGGGCGGTGTAGGACCACTTGGCCTTGGGGTTGGCGTCGAAAAACATCCGCTCGCCCTGGCGGGCCATTTCGGAGCGGGCCATGCGCACGGACCATTCGAGCGGGGTGGCGTCGCCAAATTTCTGGATCGGGGCGGCGGACGGGGTGGCGGCCGATAAAAGGCAGCAGGCTAGGACGAGGGGGGCGAGAAGACGGGCTAGGGGTAGCATGGGCAAGGCGTGGTAAGATTTCAGTTTAAAGGGTTGAGAGTCGGACGGTGATCGGTGAGCGGGCGCGGGCAGACTCACTGGCCACGTAGGCGAGCCAAGCGGCTTGATCGGCGAATTGGCCGGAGCGGTCCCAACCGGCGCCGGCGAGGTAGCGGAGGGGCTGCCCGGGGGTGGCTTTGGCAAGGACGAGGGAGTTACGGGCGTCTTCGGCGAAGCCGGCGAAGGCGGCTGGGTCTACCACCACGATGGCGGTGCCAAGGGCGCCGTTGGTTTTCTGGATGATCCACTGGGCAAGGTTGCCGGCGTCGGCGTCGGGGGTGAGCTTGACAACCGCATCCTGTTTGGGGTCCGCGGGAGTTTTGTTCAGGCCGATGGCGATGGTGAGTTCGGTGGGTTTGCCTTCGGTGGGTTTGCCGGTGGCGGCGAAGGTGCTCTCGATCCGGTCGAGGTTGTGGCCGGCGTCCACGGTGAAACGTTTCACCTCGGAGACGAATACACCCTCGGCGGCCCACGTATCATAAGTGAGCTCGAAGACGGCGCGGACGGGGCCGTTGGTGAGGATGCGGGCGGCTTTGTAGTTGGAGGAAACGTAGAGGCGGCCGTCGGCCCAGACGCCGGTGCCTCCGCAGCCGCGGGTGGTGGCCACGCCATACATATCCATGCCTTCGCCTTCGTCGTGGTGGTAGTGGTCGTGGCCTTTGTTATACCACCGATCGACGATCGGGTAGTTGACGCGCTTGCACCAGAGGTCGAGGCCGCTGGTGACTAGCACTTCCTTTACCGTGCCGGTGGCGCCCGGGGCGGCGAGGGCGGGGCCGTAGGTGCGGTGGGCGAGGCGGTCGTTTTCCCAAGCGAAGTCGTCGAGGCGTTCCGGGACTGGTCGGGCGAAGGCCTTGATGGGGAAGGGTGGCGAGACGGTCTCGGTGGCTTCGACGGTGAAGGTCGCGGATTGTTCGCCCGGGGCGAAGTCGTGTTGGAAAATCAATTCGCCGTAGGCGATGCCGACGCGCTCAGGATCCTTGGCCTGGGGGGCGACGTTGGTCACTTGGTAGGGCAGGATTTGGCCGGAGGCGTCGCGCACTGCGATTTTTTGGATGAGGGCGTGGGGCAGGGCCTTGTTCACCTCGGTCCAGGGCACGGTGATGGTCTCGGAAGGGCGGGCGATGGTCAGAGAGTGGGTGACGGTGACGACAAGTTTATCGCCGGCCAGGCAGGGCAGGGTTAACAGGGCGACCGCCGTCAAGGC
>RGVP01000065.1 GCA_010027235.1 bacterium | reverse complement strand
CGCGCCCCGACCCTCGCGTCGCGCGGGGCGCGCTTGCGCGGCCCGGCTGCGCGAGGTTGAGGGGACGCCCGGTCAGCCGGGCGCAGCGGGGTCCCCGCCCGTCACTTCAGACCGGGCACGACTCAGGACACGGGAGCTTGCGGACGTGGCCTGTGACGTGCCGGCGCGGGTCTTACAGGAGCGCCGCCTCTACGGCACATTCTTGTGCCGTGGGCCGGTCCGGGCGGGGTTGCACTCCACCGGACCGGAGCGCGCCAGCGCGGAGGGAGGAAGCAGGGCGCATGACAGACAGCGCAGCTCGGGGCGCTGGCTGGCGGGCGACGTGCCGGCTGGGGATCTTGTTTGTATTAACGCGGCAGCGGCTCCGGGGCCTCATTAATAAATTCGGCGACCTTCCCAGCGTAGTTCGGACGTGTTGCTGGAGCATTGGCAAGTATTTCGCTTATTTCCTTTGGAACCAGCAAGCCGTTATCTCGATAGTAAGCACTCGCGCGCCAAATATAGTAATCTGCACGCGTTCCGATTTTAGCTCGATTAGAGGCAAAGAAACGAACCCCAACCGGTAGCATTTGATTGTCCAAATATTCATGAACCCAATCAACTTTTCCGGCGCGAAGGTGAGTAGCGACCAGCAAGTTATTAAATGCAAAGGAGGAATTTAAATCCTCCGTGGTTATTTGTTCTTCTATAATTGGACGTGGAGGTTCGTTAATTGGATTCTTTCGAAAAAAGTATCCAATCAAAAACCCAACTGCAATGGCTATCAATAACGATGGGAGCCGCTTCATAGGACGGTGGGAGGATTAGCGGGCGGCCCGAGGCCTCGCCGCAATTCATAAATGGTAACTGATTTACATTTACAGCTCTTCTTTAGTTCTTCGGCTTTCTTCCGGGCAGCCTCCCGCAATCGTCGCAAGACTACATTACCATCTCTTTCAATTCCGTTGGCTCTGGACGTTCTAATTGCATGGCCGGCTCCTTGCGGTTCCTCTTCTTCAGCTGTGTCGTATCTGTCCGTAAACAACATGGTTTCATGATGCGTTTCGACGCCATTCAACGGACGACTTATGTTCTCGTTTACGCTTCCAGGGTCGCATACATTTCCGCCGGCAGCGGAACAACCGAGCGTCGATATTCTGACCCGTCTATCACTTCGCGTCCTATGGCCATAAATAATCAATATTTCGCACTTCCTTACTATAAAATGGTCATTGCCTTGGTATTCGCCATCCGGGATGACGTTACCGTCTGGATCTAATGTAACTAAACCGAGGTAGTCCCATCGATTGGTTGGGTTATTATTAACCATTCCGTAAAGGTTCACGCCACCCTCTTCCTCTATCGGGTCCCTGCTGAGCCATTGGCTGGGACCCGATGCGGTTTTCGTAGCCGTGGCTAACGCAACCCGAAGCGGTTTCGTGGTTTGCAGACCAAAAACCGGGGCGCGAGATGCCGGACGGCGGCAAAAACCCCAGACGCGAGTTTTGAGCCCGCGCCCGCGCGCGCGCGAAGCGCGGTTTTGCGGCGTTGGGGCGGTCGTTAACATGCCGACCAAGTAGGCAGCTTTTAGCGGCTAAGGAAAGAAGCGTTTACGTCGTCGGCGGGGGCGTCGTCGCCGGGTTGGCGGTCGGATCTACGCGGGCGGACGGGTGGCAGCGGGCATGCACTTCGAGCAACTGGCGTATCGTGACCTCGGTATAAATGGCGGTGGTCTCGAGTTTTTCGTGTCCGAGCAACTGCTGTATAAAGCGGATGTCGGCACCGCCCTCGAGCATGTGCGTTGCGCAGGTGTGGCGGAGCAAGTGGCAGGAACCGCGTTTTTCGAGGCCCGCGCGCGTCATCCAGGCCGAGACCATGCCGGACACCACATCGGGGTTAAAACCCGCGCCGTAGGCCGTCAGGAAGAGCGTCGGCGTGCGGCCGTCCAGGACGAGACGCGGGCGGACCTCGTCGACGTAGCGTTTCACCCAAGCGGCCGCGCGGCCGCCGAGGGGAACGACGCGGTCTTTTTTCCCTTTGCCCTGGCGAACGGTGACGGTGCCGCGCTCGGGGTTCACGTCGGGACATTCGAGGCGGCACAGTTCGGAGCGGCGCAAGCCGGTCGCGTAAAGCACCTCAAGCAAGGCCCGATCTCGCAGGCCGAGCGGGTCGGCGACGTCGGGCACGGCGAGCAGGCGGGCGAGTTCGTCGCGCGAGAGTCCGGACACGGGCAAGCGGCGCTCGGGGCGCGGTAACTCCAATTCGGAAGCGGGGTTGTGAAGAAGGATGTTTTGCCGCGTCAGCCAGCGGAACCAGTCGCGCAAGGTGCCGATGCGTTCGCGCTGGGTTGACCAGGACAAGCGTTTGCCGGGCTTCTGTTCGTAGCGGGATAGCCAACGTTGATACGCCTCCAAAATCGGCCGCGTGACCTCGGCGGCGCGCGTCACGTCGCGCTCTTGCGCCCACGCCGCGAAGAAGCGCAGCGAGAAGGCGCGGCCTTCGAGGGTGCTTTCGGAGTAGTTGCGCGAGCGCAACGCATCGAGCCAGGCGTCCACGCAGACGGCGAGCGCGTCGGCGGCGTCGCGCACGAGCGCGGACGCCTGCGGGGCGTTGCCGCCGAGCGCGAGCGCGCCGGGCGTGGCGCGGCGCGCCCGCGCCCGCAACGACGGCACCGCGGCAAAGCCTTTTTTTCCGGCCATGTGGTTACGTCTACGTTTACGCCTACGCCGCCGCGTCGGCGGCGGGGGGCTCTTGCGGTTTTTGGCGTATCGGCTCATCCGATACGCCGTTTTCAGAGGTGGGAGCGTCGGTTTTCTCGCCCCGACCGGCCCCCGACCGACCCCCGACCGGGGGCCGACCGACCCCCGACCGCTGCCCATTTACCCCCGACCGCTCGGCGTCGTAGTTGTGGACGGCGCGGAGTTTTTCGACGTCGAGCAGGCCGGGGAGGTGGCGTTTGCCGTCCTTGCCGCCGCCGTCGTAAACCAGCTCGTAAACGTGGCCGGTGCCGTGGTCGGCGCGGTGCGCGAGCACGTATTCCAGCTCAACCAGGCGGCCGAGGTGGGTCTTTAGTTGCGTGTCGCCCCAGCCGCAGGCCTCGCGCAGCTCGCGCCGGGTAAAAAGCACGTCGCACCGCTCGCATTTGCCCGTCTCGCAGCGCGTCGCGACGAGCTTTTCCAAGTGGGCGAGCAGGCGGCGGGTTTGGGGCGGCATTTCATCGAGGCAGCGGCCGAGCACGTCATGGGCGAGGCGGTTTGCCGCCGCGATGTCGTCGAGCGTGACCTCGATATATTCGACGGCGTTTCCGTGGTCGTCGGTCGCCGTCTTCACCGGGCGTTGATACTGGTGCAGGAGGGTAATGACGCGGATGAGCGCGAGGTATTTGGTATGGTCGCGACGCGAGCGGGTGCGGTCGTCTTGGAAGGTCAGGCGCTCGGCGAACGGGTTCACCACGCGCAGCGGGCGCAAGAGGCGTTGCGCGTTGCGGTGGAGCGCGAGCACGGCCGCGCGCGCCTCCGTGCGCAGCAGGCCCGCGAGGGTCTCGCGTTCGCGCTGCAGGCGATGGATTGCCGCCGTCTGTTCGCGGCCCTCGTCCACGGTGAGGATGAGGCAGCGGTTCAAAAGCTCCTCGTCGATGTCCACGGCGGTCGTCGTTAGGAAGATCATCACCGGACCCTCGACGCGGTATTCCTGCGTCACCATGCGGCCGGTGTGCGGGTCTTTGCCCGTCGAGGCGATCGACAGTTCCCCCTCGGACTGGAGGAGTTTGAGGGCGTAACTGGCTTTCTCCGCGCCCTCCTCCTCCACGATGGCGAGGATCTTGTGTTTTAGGTTCGAGTCGCCGCCGAGGTAGTAGAGCGCCTGACCGGTCAGCGCGGAGTATTTGACGCGTTCTTCGGGCGGGACGAAGGCAAGCACGGCCTCCATCAGCGCCGACTTTCCGGCCGCGCTGGTGCTCTGCACGATGATCGCGAGGGGGTTCGCGAGCTTGCGCGAGACGGCGGCGAGGTAGCCGACGAGCTTGTTTGTCTCCTCGCCGACGACGCCGCACGCGTCGAAGTCGCGCAGGATGCGCGCCAGCAGGTCGGGCGCGCGGAGCAGATCGAGCGCGGCGGCGCGCTCCGCCGCCGTCAGGTTGATCGTCGGCGCGGTGCTCGTCGCTGGTTTGGCAAGTTCGGCCTGGGCGGCTTCGGCCGCGAAGAGCAGGCGCGCGAGGTCGCGCCGCAAAAGATCGACGTGCAAGCCGGTTTCCTCGGCGGCGCGTTCGACGAAGCGGCGGCGCTCGGCGTCGCGCGCCAAATCGATCCCGTCGAGGTGGAAGCGGTCGCCGACCCGCAAGCGAAGCGCGATCTTGAGCGCGTCGCCGCCGAGGGTCTTTTCGAGCCCTCCGACGCGGTATTCCCGCACGGGGTCAGCGAGGTCTAAAAACCAATGTTCCCCGCGTTGCACGAGGGACGGCGACGCCGGCGACGGCGTCGGCGGGATCGTTGACGCGGGCGAAGGCGTTGACGTTGGCGAGCCGGACGCGGGCACGTTGTCCGCCGATGTTTTTTCCTTAGCCGCCACTCCGTCCGCAGGCGGGACGGGCGGCGGATTACCCGGCGCGGCCGACGCCTCGGGCGCGCTCCGGAAAGCAGCTTTAGCAGCTAAAGAAGAAGGCGCGGGCGCGGACGACGCGGCGGAAGACGGCGACGGCGAAGCGTCGGCCGACACCTCCGGCTTTTGAGCGGCGACGGCGGGCAGCGCCCGGCCTTTGCCGAGCCATGCGGCGGCGTTTAAGAGCACGCCGAGCGCCTTCCCGGCGGGCTGGGTTTTCCTCGCGTAGTCGTTGGCGTCCTGGCCGTGGGGAAAGAGCACGCGGCGGCACTCGATGCCGCGCGCCATGAGCCGGGCGGCGACCTTCTCCGCGCCGATCTCGCCGCCCTCGTCGCGGTCAAAGGCGAGGTAAACCACGGCGACGCGGGCGGCGACGAAGGCGTTTTCCATCTCCTCGGTAAAACCCTCGACGCCGTAAGCGGCGGTGACGTTGCGGTGTCCGTTTTCCCAAAAGGTGAGCGCATCAAGCAGGGCCTCGCACAAGATCACTTCCCGCGACTGGAGCGCCGCCGGGTTCCAAAGGCCGCGATGCGGGCCGGGCAAATAAAGGTGATAAACGCCGGTGCTCTGGCGCTCGACGATCTTGCGGCCGTAGAGGCCGACGACGTCGCCCCCGGCGTCGAGGATGGGCACGACGACGCAGCCGTTAAAGTGCTCGTGGCCGCTCTCGCGATAGATGCCGAGGCGTTCAAGGCGGGTTCGGATTTCCGCCCCGGCGGCGCGGTTTTTCAGAGGCAGGCGAAGGCCTAGCGTGCGGTCGGCGAAGCCGAGTTTATGCGCGGCGAGCGCGTCGGCGGAGCCGAGGCCGCGCCCGGCGAGGTAGCGGCGCGCCGCCGCTCCGGCCGCTTCGTCGCGCAGGCGCTCGGCGTAGTAGTCCACGACTTGGCGCAAAAGCGTCTTGTCGTCGGCGTCGAGGGCGACCGGCGGCGGCAAGACGCGCACCGTCTTCGGGGTCGCGGTGAACGCCGCCGCGCTCGGGGCGCGGAGTAATTCGACGGCGTGACGGAACGAAAGGCCGTCTTTTTTCATGAGGAACTGAATCGCGTTCCCGGTCGCGCCGCAGCTCGGCGACATGCAGCGCCAAAGGCCCTTGCCCGGCGTGACGACGAGCGAGGGTTTTTCGTCGTCGTGGAAGGGGCAGCGCCCGACCAGGTTCCCGGAGGTGGAGCCGTGTAATTCGACGCCGCGCGAGCGGATCAGGGCCGCAAGGTCGGTCGTGCGTTTGAGCGCGTCGATTTCGTCGTCGTTAAAGCGGGCCATGGTTAGCGGAGTTTAACGAGTTGGCCGTCGAGTCCCTGGACGTAAAAGGTGAGGTCTTCGCGCCGGTAGCGGTTGCCGTTGTCGAGGTGGAAGGGGTATTCGCCCGGCTCCAGCATGGTGATGCGCATCGCTACCGGTCTGCCGGTGTAACGCCCTTGGTAAGCGTATTTTGAAGAGGCTTTGATGAGAGCGAACAAAACAAGGCCCTTGGCCTCGGCTCTGGCGGCGCGCTCGGCGCGCGGTTCGGTTTCGGTGGTGGTGCTCATGAGTGAAAAGAAGGGGGCGGGTTGGCTTCCGCCGGTTTTTGAAAACTTCGTGGTTTTCATTCGCGGGGCAGGTTGGTAGTAAATCCTCACAACATGCAAGCCCGCACCTCACATCATCGTTATTATTGGGCCATGCCAGGAGGTCGCCCACCCACCAAACCCGCCCCGAAGTTCGGTCAACGCATGGCTGCATTTCGTTCCGCCAAAGGGCTTTCCCAGAGCCAGCTTGCCGAGAAACTCGGCATGAAACGCGACCTGGTCGCCTACTATGAACGCTCGGCTACCAATCCGAGTTTGGATCTGGTGCAGCGCATCGCCGATTTCTTTGGCGTCACCGTCGGCGAGTTGCTCAACGACATCCCGCAAGGACGCGGGAAAGTCGGAGCGCCTTCGCAGCTTGAACAACGCATCGCCGCTCTCCGCGCACTGCCGCGAGAACGGCAAAAGCTTGTTATCGACGTTATCGACACCGTTTTACGCGCCGAACAAGTGCCGAGTTGAGGCCGCGCGGCAGCGCGGCCGGGTTTGCGCCGGGGGCTAGGCCCGGCGCAAGGCCGGAGCGTAGCGGAGGCCGGGCGGCTCGCGCGCCAGCGCGAGGCGTAGGCGGCAAGCGGAGGCGTTTACGCCGTAGCGCGCAGTGAGCCCAGGCGAACGGAGTTCAAGGCGCGCCCCCAGGCGCGCCGCACGCCGGAGCGGTCGGCGGCGGTTCGTAGCGGAGCCCCAAAGCGTAGCGGAGAACCGACGCCGTCCGCGCAGGCGGCAAGCGGCCCCCCAAGGCCGCGCGCAGCGCCCCAAGGCGCGGAGTTTGCCCGCCTTCCCTGCCTTGGCGGGCAATTCGAACCGAGGGGGAACCGTGGGCGATCCAACGCCCTGGCTTGTCCAGGGCGAGCCCACGGTTTCGCGGAGCGGGGGCCATGCGGCCCCCCTGCGCGCGGCGGCGGGCTTTGTCTTTTGCCCGCCGTCGCGCGCCCCGACCCTCGCGTCGCGCGGGGCGCGCTTGCGCGGCCCGGCTGCGCGAGGTTGAGGGGACGCCCGGTCAGCCGGGCGCAGCGGGGTCCCCGCCGGTCACTCCAGGACGGGCACGCCTCGGCGGACGGGAGCGCAGCGCACGGCCGCCGTGGACGTGACGGCGCGGGTCTTACAGGAGCGCCGCTTCGGGCGGGCCACTGCACCGCCCAGGCCGTCCCCGGCGGGGTTGCACTCCAGCGGACCGAGCGACAGCGAGGGAGCAAGCAGAGGGCATGACAGCCCAGAGGCTCGGCGGCGGGCTGGCGTGACCTGTGCCGGCTGGGGATCTGGTTTGTATTAGCGCGGCGCGGGCGGCGACGGCGGCGTTTTCCAAAAGGTCAATGTATGATGCCTTCCGTTCGGACTTTCGGCCGGCATGTTACAATCTTCGCGATGGATCGGTCGCAGCCAGATACGAGATGATTACTTCTTGGCGCTCACTCGACGCGGATAAAATCTTAAATGGTAGTTCACCAAAATCGCCCTTTAGATACTCCCCAACATTAGCGCGCACCAAGTGCATTCTATCAGTATTGTAAAACATGACAACACGTCCGCCATCCTCCACCTTAAAGAAAACAAGAAGCCCTCCGAATGCACTTTTCTCCGAGGGCTTCGATGAAACACGCAACTGAGCGTAAACGTCTCCATTTGCCATGGCAGGAATTGCCGGATCTGCCCAACAAAATGCGCACGTAAGCAAAAGCAAAATGGCAGAATAACATAAGGATTTCATGTGTCGGACCAAGCTATTTGGCTAATTTATCAATCGAATGACACCAAGAACAATCCACTTTCCCTCCATTGGGGACTGTCGGCCACATAATGGATTCAAATAAGCCGCTGTGACTCGAGTCTTGAGTATTGAAATTTACGCTTCCGTCTGGGTTTACCCCAGGCCCAGGGGTTTCTGTATTAGTGTATCCGCCAACGTGCCCGCTTTCATGGGAAAGAATATCTTCGCCATCACTCTCTTCCATACCAATCCAATCTATAGACCCATTTTCCGCCGCTTCTGCAATTCGCTCACTAGGGTCGCCACTGCTGGGGATAACATTAACAGGGATTCCGCCGGTGCCATTTCTTTTAACATTAACGCTTACCCCACAACCAAATCCATACTTAGAGCAGCAATCCCCAAGTAGCGCCCTTAATCTGTTAACGTTTTTCTGTAGGATAGATCTATTGGCGGCGGTGCGGGTGCCGGGGGACCAATTGACATTATATGTAATGGCCCGCTTTATCCAAGGGCGCGGGAAATTCACACAACAATCATTGCCCGATTGAAGTCCCAGCTTGTCCCAATGATTCACGCTGTCGTTTCCGACCATCCCGTAAAGGTTCAATCCACCCTTTATACCAATCGGGTCCCTGCTTAGCCAGCGCCCCGTGCTTGGGTTGTAGTATCTGAAGCCGTAATAATACAGCTCGGTCTCCGCGTCGCGATACTTGGTGCTGAAGGCGAAGGGCAGGCTGGCGGCGGGGCCGGTGGCCAAAACGGATTCGCCGAAGGCGCCGTAGTCGCGTTTACCGTCCAAGCTGGAATCGGCGAGATCGATCCAAGCGACGATGTTGCCGTTGCCATCGTAAGCCGGTGCGTAGTTGCCGGGCGCGATGCTGGTGGAACCGGGCGCCACTGTGGCCCACAGCAGGCCGCCCACGCCGCCGGCCCCTTGCAACGAGCCGGAAAGATCGGGACCCCATACATAGGAGCGAACCAGCGCGTTGGCGTTCATACCGTTGTATTCGGCCAGGAGGTTCCAGCCGTCATAAAGAAACTTCGCTTCCGAGTTTAAGATGTAAGTGGAAGTGGACGTGTTCCAGTTAAAGACGCGCTTCAGGATGCGCCGGCCTCGCGCGTCGTAGGCGAAGGTCAGCTTTTGACGAGTCAGGCCGGGCAGGTTAGCGGCGGGGGCCGGTCGAATCCGGAATGAGCGGGTGGCAACGGGCGCAGGGGACATCACGAAAAAGCGATTGCGGATCTAGCTAGGTAGTGGGGTATGACGCTATACACTTAGAGTAGTTCTCGGTATTCAAGTGCAAAACAGCATCACGTGTCGTGGCGCGGTGACCTTTTGGTGACGGCGAAAGCCCAGACCAAGATGGTTTCCCATTCACCGGCACCCACCCGGTGTCGAAGCCGGTTTATGGGCGGCCCCCAAGTGGAGAAGGAGCAGCCCGATTAGGTTCCGAACCCCGTCACTCCGTCTCCTCGAACCGTCTCGGCCCCGAGACCACCGGGCCGGGGAAGGCCACGCCCCAGAGCGTCGGGTTCGTTTCCGGCGCGGGCGAAATCTGTGGTGCGAGGTGTTTAAAGACGTCCGCGTAGCGCAGGCTGCACTGGAGCCGCCGCTGGCCCTTGGCGTCGATCTTGGGATTGAGCACGAAGACCGCCTCGGAAAACGGCGGCCGCGTCTTTAACTCCTGCGCCCGCAACCGCGCTTCCACTGGGGAGAGCGAGCGATCTTTGATCACCGCGTCCAGCCGCTCTAGGTCGGCCCGCGTGACCGGCCCCCAAAGCGCCCGCCACGCCGCTGGCTCCACCCGGGGCGCGAGCAGCTTCACGAAGTGCTTTTCCGTCGGCGCGGTCTGCTCCCAGTAGCCCAGGATGAGGATAAAGGGCTCGTCGATGTCATATTGCCGCAGCGCATCGCCCAGCCCCACCGGCGTGCCGAAGTGGGTCGCCTTGGGGTTGACCGGTAGCCCGCCGCGCGCGGAGTTCGCCGCCGCTGGGATATCCCACTTCTGGGTGTAGCCGGGAGGCCGATACCCAACGAAGAAGGTGTCGCACACCCAGTGCTCGAAAACCAGCCCATGCGCCTGCACCTCCTCCGCCCGCGAGCCGGACGCGGACGCGAGAAAAAGGATAAACAGTAAAAACCGGGCGCAGCGCATGACGCGAAAGAGGACGGGGCAGTGGATTCGCTACGAAAAGGTGGCGTCCGCCGCCGTCCGCCGCAAGAAATCACGTATGGAGCAGACCCCGACCACGCGCCCGCCCGAGACGACCAAGATCGACGCAGCCTTCGCCAAGATGGGCCTGCCGGGCGCGCGCCGTCACGTGTTTCTCTGCCCCGGCCCGGAGTGCTGCGACCGCACCGCCGGCCTTGCTTCGTGGGCCGCGCTGAAAACCGCCTGCCAGTCACCAGAGGCCGACGCCTTGCGCTCGAAAGCAGAGTGCCTGCGCGTCTGCGTGGGCGGCCCTTGGTTGGTCGTCTATCCCGAGGGCGTCTGGTATGGCGAGGCCACCCCCGCGCGGATAGAACGTATCGTGCGCGAGCATGTGGTCGGCGGCGTCCCCGTGGCAGAATGGGCGGTCCGGGTGCAACCTCTGCCGGGCGGCGCTGGGCAGGGGGCTTGACGACTTTGTTAGGGTGAGATCTGGCCAGCGCACGCTCGACAGCGGCCGCTGGCACAGCGATGCCTTGCGGTCGGCGTTTCCCGCCCGTAACGCGAACCGATCCCCCTTTAACCCTTCTTCATGAACACCACCGTCCTCGCGACCCTCGCTGCGACCGGCTTCACGGTGGCGTTTTTCCACGCCGCCCTGCCGACGCATTGGCTGCCGTTCGTGCTGGTCGCGCGGGCGCGCGGGTGGCGCGAGAGCAAGACCATGGGCGTGGCCCTTGCCGCCGGGCTCGGGCACGTGGCCTTGACCTCGTTACTCGGCCTAGGCGTGGCCTGGCTGGGCTTCGCCCTCGACGAGCATTTCGGCGCACTGTTTAAAACCGTCGCGGGCAGCCTGCTGCTGGCCGTGGCCGCCTACTTCGCATTCCAAGAACTGCGCGGCTCCGGCCTGCGCCATCACCACCTGCCCGGCGGCCACCACCACGCCGGTCCAGCCTGCGGAAGAGAAAAGGATGCTACCCACCTTGAACACGAATTGCGCGAGAGTCCTCTTGGCAAAAAGGACACCGGCGACTGGGCCGCGATAAGTGGCTTGCTAGTGATGCTTACCTTCTCGCCCTGCGAGGCCTTTCTCCCTGTCTACCTATCAGGGGTGCAGTTCGGCTGGGCCGGTTTCTTCGTGCTCAGCGGCATCCTCGCAGCCGGCACCCTCGCGGGCATGACGCTCTTCACCTGGCTGACCCTGCGCGGACTGCGGGGCATCGACCTAAAACGCCTCGAGCGCCACGAAGCCGGCCTGCTAGCCGCCGTCTTTGGCCTGCTCGGACTGTTAATGCTCTTTCTCGAACACGGGCACTAAGCCCACGCCGCCAGCTTAGCGCTTGGGTAGCACGAAACGCACGGCCGGAGGATCATCCGATATCGGAGCGACACCGGCGGCAACCGGCGTGATGGCGACGGGGGTCACGGCCACGGGCGGTCCGTTAAAAACCGAGGTGGAAGGCACTTTGGAAAAACCCTCTTCGATCAGGCGGCGCACATGGGCATCGCGGGTTTTGCGGTCTGGGCTGCCCATCACAACCACGATAATACGCTTAGCATCGCGTTGGGCGGTGGCGGCGAGACAAAAGCCGGCGGCGTTGGTAAACCCGGTCTTCAAGCCGTCGCAACCCACGACCGCACCGAGCAGGTGATTGTGGTTGTTCATTACCACCGCCTTGGGACGCACGCCGCCGCCGAATTCACGGGTTTTCACCGAAGTGTATTTGAGCACGTCGGTATGAAGCAGAAGTTCTCGAGAAAGCAGGGCGAGATCACGCGGCGAGGTAAGATCCCCCTCGGCGATCTTACGCGAGGCAGGCGGCAGGCCGTGGGGCGAACGAAAAGTAGTGTGGGTCATGCCGAGAGAGACGGCGCGAGCATTCATCTGAGCGACGAAGGCCTCGCGCGAACCAGCGGCGGCGCGGGCCAAGGCACTGGCGGCGTCGTTGGCCGACTGGATCATCAAAGCATAAACCAGATCCTCCACCGGAAAGGTCTCACGCGGGTCGAGCCACACCTGAGTGCCGCCCGTCTTGGAGTCCTCAATTGCAACCGGCACGGGCGTATCGAGCCGGAGCTTGCCCGCCAGGAGGGCATCGTGAACCACGAGAAAGGTCATCAGCTTGGTAACGCTAGCAGGGGGCGATACTACGTCGGAGTTTTCCTCCAAAAGAACGGCACCGGTGGCTGCATCTACGACAATTGCACCCTTGTAATCGGCGCGGACGACGGGCGCGAGAAGCGCAGCCAGGGAAAGCAGCAGGGCGGGGAAAAATGAGAATCGCACGGCAAGAATATGAATACTGCGAGCGAGCAAGTTTCCGACGCCGCGGGCGAGCCAGAAAGAAGCGGGCCGTGGTCCGGTGCGGGAATAACGTCGCGGCCGACTCGAAGCTGAATCGACTTAACTCAGGGCGTGACGAAACCCATCAGGGGCGCTCCGCTGGTGTGATGGATCGGCAAGCGGGCTATTTTTATCCACCCCATCTGCACCGCCGGAGCATTCTTGAACGACCCCCAGGTATCGGCCAGACCTTCAGGAAATAGAAAGCAACCAGACGCTTTTGACTATGGATTTAAACCGAGTTCCCGCCGCATCCAGCAAAATCTGGTTTCCTGCCAAACGCTGGGGTTGGGGCTGGGGACCTCCAATCTGCTGGCAAGGCTGGGTGGTGCTAGCGGCCTACGGTGCCCTCATGCTCACCGGCGGGCTGGCGCGCTGCCGCAAACCGCATTTTGATCAATGGTTCGACGTCTACGTGCTCGGCCTCTCGGCCATGCTGATGATTATCTGCTGGATCAAAGGCGAGAAACCTAGGTGGCGCTGGGGCGAAAAAGACCTCGGCGACTGAGTTAAACGGCGACTCAATTCCGCAGGCTTTACCCACGCGACTCCGGCTCATCCTGCAAAGCGCCAGGCGAGGATGCGCGAGTATTTTTCACCATGGCGCATAGGCAGCACCCGCACCTCGGCGGCCGAAACCCGGCGAAGAGCCTCCGCCAAGACCGGCAGGTGGGCGCTCTTGGCGATCAGGCAGGTAAACCAACCGCACAAGCTTGGCCGAAGCGCGCTCTGGTCGATCATCCGCCCCACAAAACCCAACTCGCCTCCAGGGCACCAGAGCTCGTGGGCTCGGCCGCCGAAGTTGAGCACCGGGCGGCCGCGCGCGTCGCGGCGACCGGCGACGGCGCCGAGATTGCGTAGCTTGCGCCGGGTGCCTGCCTCGGCCTCGGCAGCGGAGGCGTGAAAAGGCGGGTTGCAGATCGAGAGGGCGAAGCGTTCACCAGAACGGACAACGTTTTCAAATACGGCCAGCGGTTCGGGTTGCAGACGTAGCTCGATGCGGTCGACGAGGGCGTTGGCCGCGAGCAGGTCCGCCGCCCAGCGCAGAGACTCGGGCGCGATGTCGGTGGCGACAAAACTCCACCCCAGCAAGCGCGCGCCGAGCAGCGGGTAGATGCAGCCCGCGCCGGTGCCGATCTCCAGCACCGCGACGTCGCCGGCGGGCGCGCCGGGCGGCAGCAGATCGGCGACGTGACAAAGGTAGTCGGCGCGGCCGGGCACCGGCGGGCAAAGCGCGCCGGGCGGCAGGTCCCAGCGGACCAGATCGTGGTGGGCGAGCAGCAGGGCGCGGTTCAAGGCCAGCACGGCGGCCGGATCGGCGAAGTCGATCGTGTCGCCCTCTACCGGATGAGGCCGCACGTGGGCGGCAAGCGCCGGTAGGGCGGCGACG
>RGVP01000064.1 GCA_010027235.1 bacterium | reverse complement strand
AGCCTGCACGTGCGCGGCACCCGCTTCTGGGTCTCGGATTTCAGCCAAGATATCGTGAGCAAGTTCAGCGAGCACGCTAACATGAATGCCGCGCCCGCCACCGCGAATCACTCGCCGTCGCCATAGAGCATCTCGTAGGCTTTCACCGTCGCGGCCCAGCCAAAATCCTTGCGCATACCGCCGAGCTGCACCTTGACCAACCGGTTGACGTCGCGGTGGAGGACGAGCGCGCGGTCAAGGCCGTCCAGCAGCCCGTCGGCCGAGACCGCGACTTGTATGCCGGTGCCTTCAGGCGGGTTCGCATCGCAATCCACCACCGTATCCGCCAGCCCGCCCACGCCAGTAACCACCGGGATGGTGCCATAGACCTGAGAATACATCTGGCTAAGGCCACAGGGCTCGAAGCGCGAGGGCATGAGAAAAAAGTCCGCCCCCGCCGTCACGAGGTGGCTCATGCCCTCATCATGCACCGTGCTGAGCGCGACGCGTTTGGGCAGAGCCTGCGCCAGCTCGCGCAGGCCGCGGGTGAGCTCAGGGTCGCCCTTGCCCAGCACGATCAAGCGGCAGTCTTCCCGTTTGAAAAATTCGCGATTAGCCAGGACCAGATCGACGCCCTTCTGACTGGTTAGACGACAGACCATGCCAAAGACCGGTCCCGGATAATCGGGGTCAAAGCCATGCCGCCGCAGCAACTCGGACCGGCAGGTCCATTTACCCTTTAGGTTACCGATGGTGTAGGTCGCGGGCAGGAGGGCGTCTTTCGCCGGATTCCAGATCGTGGAGTCGATGCCGTTGAGCAGGCCGGCCAGCTCCTCCGCTCGCGAGGCCACTACGCCCTCCAGCCCGCAGCCAAATTCCGGCGTCTGGATCTCCCGTGCATAAGTCGGGCTGACCGTGCTGATACGGTCGGCGAAAAGCAGGCCGGCTTTGAGAAAATTCATCTGCCCGTAGAACTCCACCCCGTCGATGCCCATGAGCTCCTCGGGCAGGTTGGTGCGGTAGAAGGAGCGCATAGGGAACACGCCCTGAAAGGCTAGGTTGTGCACGGTGCAGACCGTCCGCATGGCGAGGATGTCGCCGTGGCGCTGCTCCGCATGGCGAAGCAGGAGCGGCAGCAACCCCGTCTGCCAATCATGGCAGTGCACCGCATCCGCGTTCATCCGCAGCAGGCGCATGGCCTCGACCACGCCCTTACAGAAAAAGATAAACCGGTGGTGGTTGTCCTCATAGTCCCGCTCGCCCGTCCCATAGGGGTGGCGCCGGTCAAAGAACTCATCGCGGCAAACCAGATACACCGTCAGGCCCTCACGGGGGGAAAAGCGCCGAATCTCCCCGCTCATGAACACGTCGCCCATCTCGATCCGGGGCCGCAGGACCGTCTCCGCCTCGACCGCATCGGGATGATCCACCACCTCGCGATAGCCCGGCACGAACACCGCCACCTCGTGGCCGCGATCGACCAACGCACCCGCCAGCGAGGCCACCGCATCCGCCAGCCCGCCGGTCTTCACATAAGGAAACAACTCGCTCGCCGCGTGGACGATTTTCATAGGTGCGACAGTGGCGGGATGGGGCCCGATTACACGTTAAAAAACGCCAGGCCTGCCGCCTAAGCGACCCCCAGCGCGGCGGCCATGCGGGCCGCGCGGCGGTTGGCGCGGACGTCGTGCACACGGTGTAGTTGCACCCCCTGCCGGACCGCCAGCGCCGTCAAGGCGAGGGTCGGTTCGAGACGGTCGGCCGGCGTCGCCAACTCCGGCAGAGCATGGCCGATGACGCTCTTGCGCGAGACGCCGAGCAGCACTGGGCAGCCAAGGGCGTGGAGTTCGCCTAGCCTGGCGAGCAGGATCAGATTTTGCGCCTGAGTTTTACCGAAGCCGATACCGGGGTCCACCACGACCCGGTCGGCGGGCAGCCCGGCGGCGGCGGCGAGGGCGAGGCTCCGCTCCAGCCACGCCAGCACCGACGGCAAGGGGTCAACGTCGGCCGCGAGATCGCGTAGGGCGGGGTCGTTATGCATCACCACCACCGCCGCGCCCGCCTGAGCCGCCAGTCGTGCCAACTCCGTGCCGCCTGGGCCCTGCAGGCCGTGCACGTCATTTACAATCTGCACGCCAAGCGACAACGCGGCCGCGGCCACGGCGGGCCGGTAGGTGTCAATCGAGAGCGGCAGGCCAGAAAACTCGGCCGCGAGCGCGCGCAGGACCGGGAGCACGCGGGCGAGTTCCTGCGCCTCCGGGATCTCGCTGTGGCCGGGCCGGGTGGACTGACCACCGACGTCTAGGATGTCGGCGCCTTCTTCGATCATGCTTCGGGCCCGAGCGAGGGCAGCGTCCGGCGAGAGGTGCTGGCCGCCATCGAAGAACGAGTCGTCGGTGACGTTCAGGATGCCCATGATCCGCGGCGTCCTCAGGTCTAGCACACGGTCGCGGCAACGCAGAGTCTGGAGCGCGGGCAGCACGGTAGAGGGGGACGGCGAAGGTTCGGAAAGGCGGCCAGCCTCAGGGCGCGGGCAAATACTCCGTAGTCATGACGTCCGACACCTTGAGGGCACCGGTCGGGAGGAGTTTGAGGTCCTCGACGATTTTTAATTGGGTAGCGTAGCGCGCGGGGTCGAGCCGGCCGATGCGTGCGGAGTCAGGCGCGTCGCGGCCGACCACCAGTTTTTCCTTCACGATCATGGCCCGGGAAAAGTCCATAAAAGCATCGGTGTTTTTGTCGTTGGCCGCCTTCAGCGCGGCGTGGGACGGGGCTGGATCGCCCTCGATGTAGTCGCGCCAACCGCGGATGTAGGCGGCGAGAAAAGCGCGCAGAGCGGCGGGGTTTCTGCGGGCCCAGTCGCGGTTCGCAATCAGCACCCCGTAGGAATCGTAGCCGGCGTCCCAAGCATAGAGGTAGCGCGGGGCGGGCGCACCGCCCTGGGTGATGAAAAAAGGCTCCGCGATGTAGTAACCCTGCTGGATAAAGCCCTTGTCCGCGATGAAGTTGGCCACGGAAAAGTTAAACGGGATGATCGTAAAATCGATGGCGTATTTCTGGCGCAGGTAATCGAGAAAGATCCACGCCGGGCGGGCCATGATCTTGCGCCCGTTCAGGTCCTTAAAGTCACGCACCGGATTGTCGGCGTGGAGTAGGAAGACGGAGGGGTCGTTCTGGAACACCGCCGCGACCTGGAGCAGGGGCAAGCCCTTCTGCACGTCAAGCAGGGTAGTGACGCTCTCGCCCTGCCCGATGTCGGCCTGGCCGGTAGCGATGCGTTGGTTCACTAGGGCGTTAGGCCCGCCCGGCACGAGGGTGACGTCGAGGCCCGCCTCGCGGAACCAGCCCCGCGCCTGGGCTTGGAAGAGTCCGCCATGCTCAGGCTCCGGCACCCAGTCGAGTTGCACCGTGATCTTGGTAAGCGCCGGCGCGCCCGGCGCGAGGCTCGCGTCGGGATCGGGTTTGGCACAGCCGGCCAGCGCGAGCACGCAAGCGGCGAGGAGCGGACGGACGAAACGGTGGGCGGTGTTCATGAGTCAGAAGGGGTATAGCTATCGTGCCAGCGGTGCAGGGCTAGCCAGGCGAGGCCGGAGACAATCGAGACGAGGGCAAAGCCCAGCGCGCAGCCGACCACGGCCGTGGCGTAGAGCCCAGGGATCTCGTTGCGCGCGCTGAAGAGCAGCGCGGTGATGCCGAGCCCCGAGCGTCCGCCCGAGGTGCTGCCCACCAGGTAATCGGCGGTCAGCGCGCCGATGGGCGCGAGGATGGCGGCAATGCGCAGACCCGTGAAAAAATACGGCAACGCGGCCGGCGCGCGTAGCAAAAGCAGTTCCTGCCAGCGCGCCGCCCGCCCCATGCGAAAGAGATCAAGGTGCGCCTGCTCGACCGAGAGCAGACCTTGGGTGGTGTTCACCACCAGCGGGAAAAACGTGATCAAAAACGTAACGATTATCACGCTTGGCGCGCCCGGCCCCACCCAGAGGATGAGGATGGGCGCCACGATGATGACCGGCACCATTTGCAGGCCCATCAGGTAAGGATAGAGCGCCTGCCGCACGAGCGTCGAGCTGGCCAAAAGGAGCGACGCACCCGCCGCGACCAGCGCCGCGAGGGCGAAGCCGCCGAGCGAAGCGAGCGCAGTGTGCCCGGCCGCGCCGAGCAGGGCCGGACCATGCACCTCAAAGGCCTCCGCCAACTGCGGCAGGCTCGGGAAGAGAAACCGTCGCCCCAGCGGCAACGCGTGGTGCAGCCCCTGCCAGCCGGCAAGGAACAATCCCGCGAGCACGAGGGGCGGGAGACGGCGGAGCAGGCGCGGGCTCATGCGGCGGAGGCCTCCGCCGGCTCGACCGCCCGCAGTCGCGCCGACACCTCCGCCACGAGGCGGAGATAGTCCGGAGCGCGCCGGGTTTCCTGGTTACGCGGATACGGCAACTCGACCGCCAGATCGTGCGCAATGCGCCCCGGGTGTGGGGCGAGGATGAGGATGCGCGAAGAGAGAAACACCGCCTCGGCGACCGAGTGGGTGACAAACAACGCCGTCCACGCCTGCCGCGCCCGGATGGCCAGCAACTCTTCGCCGAGGTGGTCGCGAGTCATTTCGTCGAGCGCACCAAAAGGCTCGTCAAGCAGCAGCACGCGCGGTTCGAGGGCGAGCGCGCGGGCGAGGGAGACGCGCATGCGCTGGCCGCCGGAGAGCTGGCGCGGGTAGGCGCGGGCTTTTTCCGTCAGGCGCACCAGCCCGAGGGCGGCGTCGCGCCGCCGCGCCCGCTCCGTCGCCGGCACGCGGCGCAGCCGGAGAAGGGTTTCGACATTCGCTTCCACGCGGAGCCAGGGCAGCAGGGTGGCATCCTGAAAAACGTAGGCAAGGTCGTCCAAAGTGCCCGGCGGCCGGCCGGCGATGGTCAGCGCCCCGCTGGTTGGAGCGAGCAGACCGGAAATGAGACGCAGGAGGGTGGATTTCCCGCAACCCGAGGGGCCGAGGACGGAAACAAATTCGCCCGGCGCGACGGCGAGATCGAGCGGGCCCAGCACGGCGGGTCCGGCGGGGTCAAACCGCTTGGCGAGCGCCTGGCAATGGATGAGCGGCGGGGGAATCATGACGACGATGCTGAAAGAGGCCCGCCGGGGGGCGGCGCGCAAACACCGGCCACAAAAAACCCGCAACCGAGGAAGGCTGCGGGCGAAGGGAGCGGACAGCTTTCCACGGGGGGAAAGGGCCGGGTGGAAGAGTTAGGCCTTCTCGACCAGACCGGCCTTGATGGCCTTGACCGAGACGAGCATGCGCTTGATACCGCCGTTGGCGAGCTTCACGCGGATGCGCTGGAGATTGGGCTTGAAGGTGCGGGAGGTCTTCTTGGTCACGTGGGTGCCGATGCCGCCGCTCTTCTTGGACTGGCCCTTGCGGTGAATGATGGAACCCTTGGTGGGGCGTTTGCCGGTGATGGCGCAAATGCGAGACATGGTGATACGTGGGTTGAGTTAAAAGGGTCAGAGAAAGGGTGATGGGGTGCGGATGCGCAAGGGCAAAAACGCCGTGTGAAAAATGAAGTTTGCGGGGGTGTGGGCAAAATCGACCTTGCGCTTTGTCGGGCGCGTCCTTGTTTCGACGTTTCAATTAGGAGAGGTGGCTGAGTGGCCGAAAGCAGCGCTTTGCTAAAGCGCCGTAGGTGTAACAGCCTACCGGGGGTTCGAATCCCCCCCTCTCCGCCATTTGCTTCGCAAATGGCGCTTCGACGCAGTCGAATTAAATGCGTTGGCATTTTCGGTGGGGATAAGGACGGCGATAAGGACGGCGCAGCAGCGCCGGGGTAAGACCCTGAGCAACGCGAATCAATCCCCCCCTCTCCGCCATGTTTCGCGTGGCGAAACAGGGCGGCAGACGCGAAGCGGAAATAAGCGCATAGCGCGCGAGGCGGGGATAAGGACGGCGCAGCAACGCCGGGGTAAGACCCTGAGCTACGCGAAACCCTCCATCTCCGTGGTTCAGTTTAAGTGCTTCAGCTTTTCCACTTTCCGGTTTCCCCATCCCTCTCTCCCCCTTCGCCATGTATATTGGCCGTTAACGAGGATTTTTCACCCTGCGACCAGAAACAAGGCTAACGCTTGACCTCAGTGCGGAGTTTTCCGAGCGGAAGCATCAGCCTTGGGCGGCGCCCGGGGTGGCGGGGCGAATAAAGATCGGGGTGCTGGCA
This sequence comes from bacterium, assembly GCA_010027235.1. Taxonomy (GTDB): domain Bacteria; phylum Verrucomicrobiota; class Verrucomicrobiia; order Opitutales; family Opitutaceae; genus IMCC26134_A. Next base: position 7,653 of record RGVP01000064.1, on the reverse strand, counting down.
ACCGGGATGCCGTCCAGCGAAAGATCGGCGGCGTGTTCGCCCATTCGGTCGAACTTCACCCCGCCCAGGTTGAAGACGAGGTTGACGACGGAGGTGGCATTTTCACTGGGAGCCCGGGGGATCACGATGGGCATGTCGACGGCAGGCAAAACACTGCGGCCGTCGGCGTCGGTCAGGTTTAGGCACACACGCTTGGCCCCCGCCTCGGTGTCTTCAAAGCGAAGCTTGGCCGCAATGCAGAGCTGCGGATGTAGCACCGGCGTGCTAGGCGCGCCAAGAGTATCGAAGATACCCACCAAGGTCAGTTTGCCGGCGTAATCAGCGGCGAAGTCGCAGGCGACGAAGAGTTCGGTTTTCATATACGGACTGAGGGGCGGTCGATGGAATGCTGAAAGGCGGAGTGAAGGCGGCGAATCAGAGCATAGCCCGAGGAGGCGCAGCCCGGCCGGCAAGCTGATTGACCACAGTGTGGCCGTGCCGAAGGTGCGCGCGGCCCTTACTCTGCTAAAGTTTTTACAATCAGAACCGGAGGTGGGCGTTGCCTGCCAGAGAGGTTGGAAGTTTTTCACCAAAAGGCTCCGCCGAGGTGCAAATCGAGCCGATATAAAAAGAAGTCCCAAGATGTTCGCTTTCCTCAGACGAGTCGCCCTCGCTACCTGCTTTCTGTTCGCGAATTCGAGAATTGTTGCCGCGGAGGGCACGCCCACCCGAGTGGAGGTCAGGCTCAGCCAGACCGCTTCGGCCAATCCGCCGATCGGCTGCAATGAATTCGGCGATCCCGGCGGCACCGCGTTTTCCTCCGGCAACCTCATTCCCGACTCCGGCTTCGAGCCGATGTCCATCCGCTTGCGTTGGCGGGTGCGTGCCGCCGGCGTGGAAAACGGCCACCCGTGGATAGAGGTCGATGGCGGCGGCCTGACCAACTGGGACCTGACCACCACCGGCTTTTTGAACGGAGCAGAGGTGCGTCTCTACCGGTTGGTGGATGCACTCGGGCAAGCGCTGCCTCAGGAAAACGATTACCTCAATCTCTCCGGCGCCGCCGCCTACTCCCTGGTTGGCACGGCCACCGTGCCGGAAGCGGGCGAACCCGGTCTGCCGCTGGGCGGCTGGCTCAATAGCGTTTACACCATCCCAAGCTCGGTCTGGGGCACACGCGTCAACCTCGATTTCACCGACGCTCGCTGGGTCGAGAACGGACGCACCTATTATTATATCGTCACGGCCATCGGAGATCACGACAGCGAGGCCGGGGGAAACAACGAAAGCGATCCCACGCTCGCACCCGAACTCGCGGCCACCCCGACGAGCGGGTTGACGGGGCCGCCTCGGATTTATGTCCGCTCTTCCGGCGACGGTTTTAACGAAATCGGTAATATCGCCACGGGCGGCTGGATGTCCTTCAGCCCGGGCGTGTGTGGGGCGGCCGGACCGGTGACCTGGCAGCTGCTAGACATAAACGACCAGCCCGCCACACCTCCGGCCGGCTTGGGCTTTAACCCCAGCACCGGCGAACTCTCCGGGTCAGTCAGCGTCACGCCGCCGCCTACCCGCCTGCGTTTTCGCGCCACGGCAGCGAACGGCGTGGCCACTCGCGATTTCATTTTGAACAATCCGGCGTGGACTCCCACCGGTGGCTCCGGTCGGCCCGCGCCTCCGCTCAATGTCACCGCCACCGCAGGCGACAGGAGCGTCCACTTGACCTGGGCTCCGAGCCCCTCGCCCGGCGTGGTCGGCTACCGAGTCTATCGCGCCGAGGTGCCGCGTTCGGCGCAGCATCAACGCGTGTATCTAAACGCCGGCGCGCCCCAGCCAGTAAAGGACGACTACGTTCACTTCGCCAAACGCATCCGCACCGCCGATCCGGCTTGGGCCCACCCGCGCGTGCGCACAGGCACGGTGGGCGAGACCTGGCGCGCGGACGGCGCCAGCGGCATCACCTTCGAGCGCGTCTCGCATCCCGGCCCCGTGCCGGCCGGGCTAAGTTTCCCGGGCGAAACCTGTTTGCGCGTTTCCTGTCCGCAATCGGGCGGGCAAGAGATCGGCGGGCCGGCTATTTTCTACCCTGCCTCCGGCGGCGGCGAAAGCCTGTGGTATAGTCAGTTGGAGCCTGGACGCACCTACCGCTACGAGGCTTGGATGCGCCAGAACGGTCTGGGCAACGGCGGACAAGTGCGGCTTGGGTTGGGGTCGTTTTATTCTGCGATCGGCCAGACCGTCGCCGTGACGGACGAGTGGAGGCTGGTCGGCTTTAGCTTCGTCGCGCCCGCCCGGACGACCGCGTTCGCCGCTCATTCGGGCCCCGCTATCCAGTTCACCGGACCGGGCACGCTGTGGTTGGATAATATCCGGCTCTTCCGCGCCGACACGGAGGCTGAGGCCGGCGCGCTGTTCACGCCGCCTAGTCCGTTGGTCTTTGACGAGCTCATGGCCTCGCAACCCGTCAGCGGAGAGAAGGGCATACTGCGCTCCATGGGCGTGCTGCTCAACCAGGCCAGCATGGCGAGCGCGCTGAGTTTTCACCGCGACGCCGGTCTGGTGATGAACTGGTATCAAGCCGCCGAGGCCGCCTCCAACATGACGGTGCCACTGTTTCTCCAATACGCGCTCCGCACCGGCTCCACGCCCGGCGCCCGCATGAAGCCCTGGCTCAACCTCTCCTCGCACATGCGCGAGGACGAATGGTTGATGCTGGTGGAATACCTCGGCGCGCCGCTCGATCCCGCCGATCCCGCCGATGTCGCGGCCAAACCCTGGGCCTATCTGCGCTACCGCCAGCGCGGTGTCGCCACGCCGTGGACGGATGAGTTTCCCCGCATCTACCTCGAGTTCGCCAACGAGACTTGGCACAACGGCGCGGTCTGCGACCAATGGTTCGGCTGGGGACGTTCTGGCTGGGTGCACGACGGCGCGAAAGAGTTCGGTCTAGCGGCGCGCTACTTAACCACCTGCGTGCAGACTCGCTCACCCTACTGGAGCGCGCTCCACACAGATGGAAAAATCCGTTTCGTGATGGGCAGCAATTACGAGGACTACGGCGAAAAAGCCGCCGCCGGCACGCCGCTCGCCCACGGCATCGGGCATACCACCTACGTCGGCCCCAAGTGGGAGGTCGGGGAGACTCCGCTCGCTTCCTACGACGACCACGGATTACAGGCCACTTTGCTCGGCCACGTGGCCGGCACGCAAAATCTCTTCATCAACTACCGCCGCCAGCGCGAACGGCTCGCCGCCGTCGGCCATCCGATGGATCTGCTGGCTTACGAGGGCGGACCGAGCGGCTACGCCCTGCCCGGGCAAGACGGCCCCGCCCAGCACGAAAATTCCGAGCGCTACGGCAAGTCGCTCGCCATGGGCGTGGCCGCACTCGATGCCTGGCTCTCGGCCTACGCCTATGGTTTTTCCGATCAGGCCTACCTCGGTTTTAGCATCGGGGACTACTGGAGTTCGCACACCCCCATCGAAGCGGGTTACCGGCCCCACGCTGGCTGGCTGGCCATGACTTTGCGTAACCGTTACGCGACCGGTCGCATGATCCGCACTCAGGTCGCGGGGGCGCCGACCATCGCCTGGTCGGGAGCCGACTACCCACTCGTCTCCTCCTACGCGTTTCGCGACGGCCGGCGACTGGGCATCTTTCTGCTCTCGCGAAAACTCGGCGGCGTGCGCGACGGCATCGATTGGGGCGACGGCTCGACGGCGGTCACGCTCGCCTTGCCCGCCAATCCGACCGGCCCGGCCACGCTCTACCGCTTGGCGGGCGATCCGCGCGCGTCGAACCGAGACGCGCTCAACGTCTCCATTCAGCAATCCGTTGCCACCCTCGCGCGCGAGACCACCCTCAACCTCCCGGAGGGCTGTATCTATCTCTATGTGGTGGATACAGACCTGCCCGACCGCGACGACCCGCCGCCGGCGCCCGCTTCGCCCGCGCTCACTCCCTTCGCCGCCGGCACCACCTTGCGCTGGCCCGCCGTGGCGGGCGCCAGCGGCTACACCATTTATCGCAGCCCGCGACCGGAGTTCGATCGCGCCGAAGTCACCGATGTTTTTAACTCCACGACTACTACGTTCACTGATGACGCCGCCGTGGGCGGGACGACTTATTACTACCGTGTCTCGGCCCGAAACGGCTGGGGCGACGGCATGTGGTCCTTGGTCGCCGCCGGCGGCCTGAATCCCGCCACGCCGGTGCTGCCCGCGCCGAGGCTCCACAGCCTCGGCGAAACCAACGCCTCGCTCGTCGCCTCTTGGGACGCGGTCGCCGGGGCAGCGGGCTATCGCGTGGGGTTGGGGGCTTCGGTCGATGGACCCTTTGTCTGGACCGATGCCGGCATCGCGCTGCACTGGACCCTATCTGGGCTGCCCAACGGCTCTGCCGCCTACGTCACCGTGCATGCCTACGGCCGTGATGGACGCGGCCCTGATGCCCCCGTCCGGTCCGGAACACCACTCGCGCCAGGCCAGAACGCCGTGCTCACCGCCTGGGAGGCCGGCACTTTGATCTACAGCGGCCGTCTCGAGAATCCGCCGCTGGTGCTGCCCGTCGCGCGCCACTTGCTCGCGGTCGATGCCGGCGACGTGACGCGCGGCCCGGGCCTGATGCTCGAGATGAACAACTACGGGTTTAATCCGGGCACGGGCGCCGATGGAGGCTGCCACTACGACGGAAAATTCCCTTTTCTTCCACTAAATGACGGCGGCAATTTCGGCGCCACCGGCGGAGGTTCGTCGGCCGACGCCATCAGCCGTCAGCTTTATCTTGGTTGGTCCATCGCACCGGCCGAGGGGCAGGCGGTTTCGGTCAGCGGGCTCAACACGGGCTTTCAATATTCCTTCGGCGGCTATCCGCTCAAGGTCCTGCTGCGTTATCGCGTGGGTTCGGGCGATTGGCGCGATGTTCCGGCCGCCGGCTACGCCGTGACGCCTGGCTACTGGTTGTTCAATGACTTGTCCCTCGCGCTCGCTGGAGAAACCGCCCTGCAAAACGTCCGGCAACCGGTCGAGCTGCGGCTCTACGTTTACGGGACGGGCGACAATGCGCGCTGGCACCCCGCCGAGTTGGTCCGCACCTCGGGAGAAGATCTGATTCTGCGCGGCACCTACCAAACCGTGGCCGCCCCCGGTCGCGTGGAAGGGTTGCGCACGGTTGCTGATCGCCATCGGCTCGCCGTTTCGTGGACGCCGGTGCCGGGCGCGGAAAGCTACACCCTGCGTTGGGGCGCCTCGCCCGGCGGGCCTTACACGGCGAGCCAGACCGGCCTCGTCCAGTCCCTCGCCGTGCTCGATGCGCTCCCTGACGGCGTGCCGTGTTACTTTACCGTTGAGGCGAAGAACGTCTTTGGCGCGGGCCCGGCCTCGGTCGAGGCCGCCGCGACTCCGCTCGGTGCACGGGAAGCGTGGCGCTCTCTCGTTTTCTCCCCGGGGGAGATTGCCGGCGGTCTGGCCGCTGATGCGGCCGATCCGGACGGCGATGGCTTGGCCAACCTGCTCGAATACGCGTTCGGTTCCGACCCGCTGCGATCGGACGAACCGGCACCGGTCTCGGCCGCGCGGGCGGGCGCTCCCCCTCGCCTGACGATTTCTTTTCCGCTCCTCGCCGCCCACTCGGACATCACCCTCACCGTGGAAAGTTCGGGCGACCTCGCCACGTGGATTCCCATCGCCCGCAGCACCGCGGGCGGGCCAGTGTTGCCGTTGATTGACGGAGTAGCCGTGGAGGGTGGGCCAGATGCCTTAGCCAAGGTAACCGTGTATGACGAATTGGCCCGGGCCGCTGACCCTCGGCGTTTTTTGCGAATCCGTGTGGCCAGTCCCTAACCTCAAACGGCGGTCGCAGAACGGTCCGCAGGCGCCGAGCCAACCAAGCATCTAGATCTCTCAGCCGGCGATCCGACTTAAAGCTAGCTGCCGCAGGCACTCGCAATCCCATCAACGAGCGAACGAAGAGCCATTGCCCGTTAATTATCGATTGGCGGCGAAACTGGCGGAGAGGGAGGGATTGATTCGCTCCGCTCAGGGTCTTACCCGGCGCTGCTGCGCCGTCCCTATCCCTGCCTCGAATGCTGCGCATTCAGTTTCCGACTGCGTCGGAATGCCATTTGCGACGCAAATGGCGGAGAGGGAGGGATTCGAACCCCCGTTACCTTTCGGTAAACCGCATTTCGAGTGCGGCGCGATCGACCACTCTGCCACCTCTCCGGCTACAAGGGACCGGAAGCTAGGTGCCGCCGCTGGAAACGGAAGCCGAAAGTGAAACGCGCTCAAAACTCCCCCACCCTGCCAAGGTAGGAGGAAAGCTCAGCCCACCAAGGGGCGAGCACGGCAGCAGAGTTGCAGCGCCAGACCCCAAGGATCGCGCAGCATGTAGAGCTTGGACCCATCGGGAGGCAGCACGGCCTCGACAAAACTCGCTCCCGCCGCCAGCAGGCGCACCCGGTCAGCATCCGGATCGGCACTCACAAAGGCTAGGTGCAGCACCAGATGGTGCATCTCGGCGTAGACCGGCACCGGCGCGGCCGGATTGCAGTAGAGCTCGATGACGCCACCACGCGCATCAGCGAGGAAATGGGTCTGGTTTGCCTGCGGCAGATGGCGCACCACGGTGAGGCCGAGGTGAGTTTGATACCAGGCGGCAACCGCAACGGGATCGGAGACGTTTAGCGCGAAGTGTTCGAGGAGCATGGCGCCAGCGCGGCAGAGCCGGGCCCTCGCGACGAGCTTCCTTTGCACCCGCTTTTAACCAATCTCAAAAAAACGGTGCAGCGCCTCTTCAAGCGTCCAGTGCGCGCCACGGGCCCGGGCCGCGCCGTAGTAACGCAGAAAGGGCACTACCTGGTGCGTGCCGGTTTCCATCTCGCGATAAAACAGCCGACCCAGCGGACCCGCCTGATCGAGATAACCGCTGTCGCGAAAACGCCGCAGGGTGAGGCCCAGATCGTAGCGGACCGCACGGTGACGCACCTGCCAATCCCCGGCACGGCGCTCGAGCAGGAGAAATTGCGCCGCCGGGTTCCCATCCTGCGGCAGGCCGACACTGCCGGTAGTGACGATGCGCCGGCCCGCCCACTCGCGGATCGAGCAGACATGGTTGTGGCCGCGCACGATGAGATTCACCGCGGGGTCGAGGTCGGGAAACATCGGGTCGATCTGCGCGTCAGGCGTGTAGGGGAAGATGGAGTCGTTGTCGCCGCGTAGCGAGGCGTGGACCACGAGCAGATCCGGCCAAGCGGGGTCGGCCCAAGCCGGCGGCAAGGCGGCCAACTCGGCCAGCTCGGCCGCGCTCAACTCGGCGCGCGCCACCCGCAGCGGGGCGAACTGGGGGGAACTCCAGGCGGGATCGGCACGCGGTGTGCCGTAGTCGAAAAGATAACGCTCATGGTTGCCGCGGATCACGGGGCAACCGAGCGCGCGCACCCGGCGCCAGCACGCGCCGGAATCAGGCCCGCCGTCCACCACGTCGCCCGCCACGATGGTAAGATCGGGCGCGAGCGTGGCGATCTCAGCCAGGGCGGCCTCGAGCGCGGCAAGGTTGCCGTGGATGTCGGCGAGCAGAGCGATGCGCATGCGCCCAACAAACACCGTCCCGGCCCGGAAGGCCAAGCGTCAAAAAACCCTTCGCAGGAAACTCAGAGCCCGAGGGCGCGGTTGAGC
>RGVP01000063.1 GCA_010027235.1 bacterium | reverse complement strand
CGGCGGCGGCGCGGGCGAGGAAGGCGCGGCGCGCGGCCTCGTCCTTAAAGGTCAGCACGGCCTCGTCGGGCCGCACATCGGCGCGGTTGAATTTCTTGCGCAACAGGGCCGCAAACGTCTCCCGGTCGGCGGCGTCGAGTTCGCCGGACAAGGGCGCCTCCGCTCCCGCCGCCTTCGGCGGCACGACCTTTCCAACGTTCGTCGCGGCCGCCGCGGAAGGCATTCGGCCCACGCCGACACACCCGCGCACGCCAAGCACAGCCAGACTCGCGGCCATCAGAACCGAGAGGGCGAGACCCGAAGAAGCGGTGCGTTTCATCGTGGGAAGCGGAGTCTGGGCAAATACTCCGTGAGCGGAAGGACGTTATCCGCGACCTTAAAGTTACCCGCCCGACGCTGTCGGCTTTTCGGTGTCGTGAAATACCCCGCCTCCCCCACCCCGCCGGTCGCCTGCACGCTGGCGATCAAGGCGATCCCGAACGCCCCGCGCAACGAGGTCTGCGGCTGGCTGGGCGACGCTTTGAAGGTGAAGGTCCATGCCCCGCCGGTCGAGGGCCGCGCCTCGGTCGCGTTGTGCGAGTTTCTGGCCGACGCGCTGGAGCTGCCGCGCCGCGCGGTGACGGTGCGCCATGGGGAACTGTCACGCCAGAAAGTGCTACGCATCGAGGGGCTCGAACTCGCGGAAGTGCGCCGCCGCCTCGGTGGTTGACGCGACCGCCGGAGGGCGCGACCTCAACGGCTCGCGCCGGATGATCCGGCGTAAAACGGGACAAGCGTATTCAGGTGCCCCTGAATAATAGTGGAGACCGTCGCGCCGGGGAGAGTGCCTTTGTGCAGTTCAAAGATAGCGACGAGGAGGGCGAGTTCGATGTCCACCTTGCGCGGGCTGGTCGCCTTCATCTCGCGAAGGAGTTCTAGGGCCTTTTTCTCGGCCTGTTTGTAATCGAGGAAATTCCGTTCGGTAGGCTCGGCACTCATGCGTGAAGGGACTGAAGCAATTTGTGTCCGAAGTTTACCCGTGCAGACCGATAATTATCGAGCCTCAGCTCGTGAGTCCCGACTTCTTAAGACTTTGCTCATGGCGGATATCCTGGGCATCGCTGAGGAACACCGTCTCCTCGGCGATGTTGGTGGCGTGGTCGGCGATACGCTCCAGACCCTTGCTGATAAACATTAACTCGAGGGCGCGGGTGATAGTCCCAGGTTGCTCAACCATGTAGCTGCTGAGTTCGCGATAGAGTTGGCGGTTGATGGCATCGACCTCGAGATCCCGCTTCACGACTTCTATGGCCTTGGCGCTGTCGGCGTGGATGAAACAATCGAGGGCCGCGCGCAGCATCTCAATGGAGATGGTCGCCATGCGAGGGATGTCCACGTAGGGCTTGAGCGGCGGTTCGCCGGCCAGGCGAATGGCGCGCTTGGCGATATTAGTCGCCTCGTCGCCGACGCGTTCGAGGTCATGCGAGGCCTTCATGCCGACAATGACGAGGCGGAGCTCGGTCGCGACCGGAGCGCGCAGGTTCATGTAGCGAATGGCCTCGGTATCGATGGCCTTCTCGAGGTCGTCGAGCTCGTCATCTGCCGCAATCACCCGCTCGGCCAGCTTCACATCACCGGTCACCAACGCCTGAAGCGCATCACGAACTTGACGGACCGCGACCTCCCCCATGCGCAGCAAATCGGAGCGGAAGGTTTCCAGTTCGGAGTCGAAGTAACGTTTCATTTCTTAAAGTAAGCCAGAATACAGAAGTAAGGAGAAGGAGTCCGGCTTCCAGATTATAGAAGCTGGATTATCAATCCGCCGATTGCCAACTTTCATCAGCCAAAGCGGCCCGAGACGTAGGCTTCGGTCTGGGCGTTCTTGGGATTCATGAAGATATTATGGGTCTCGTCGAACTCGATCAGCTTGCCCATGTAAAAAAATGCCGTGCGGTCGGAACAGCGGGCGGCCTGCTGCATGGAATGGGTAACGATGATGATGGTGAACTGTTTCTTAAGTTCGTGGATCAACTCCTCCACCTTGGCGGTGGCGATGGGATCAAGTGCGGAGCAAGGCTCGTCCATGAGGATCACCTCAGGCTCGACCGCGATCGTGCGGGCGATGCACAGCCGCTGCTGCTGGCCTCCGGAGAGGCCCAGACCGGACTCGTGAAGACGATCCTTCACCTCGTCCCAGAGCGCGGCCCCGCGGAGGGATTTCTCCACCACCTCGTCGAGCTTGGTCTTGCTTTTTACCCCCTGGATGCGGAGGCCGTAGATGATGTTTTCGTAGATCGACTTGGGGAAGGGGTTGGATTTCTGGAAAACCATGCCAACGCGTTTGCGCAGCTCGATTGGGTCGACGGCGGGGCCGTAGATATCGATGTCGCGGATCTTGATCTCGCCGCGCTTGACCGCGGTGCCATCAATCAGGTCGTTCATGCGATTCAGGCAACGCAGGAGGGTGGATTTACCGCAACCTGAGGGGCCGATGAAGGCGGTGACGCGACGATCGGGTATAGCGATGTTAATATCAAAGAGAGCCTGTTTTGCTCCGTAGTAAAAATCGAGGCCCTTGACGTCGATCAAGGTGGGGCTGGGCACGGTATCGTCCTTGCGGGCGACCCGAGGGGGCGTTGCAAGCGTGCGGGAGGGCGCAGCGGAGGTGGGCGAAGAGTTTTCCATAAACGCGACGGAAGTAGGATTGGCCTAGCAGGAGGGTAACAAGGAAGACATGCGGCTAAAGCACGGAAGGGTCACCATTGATAGCGACCGCGAAGCTTGTTGCGCAGCAGGATGGAACTGCCGGCGATCAGAGCGACGAGCCCAAGGAAAACAAAGGCGGTGCCGTATTGAACGCGTTGGGTGTAGGCGTTCTGGGGAATCTTAGAGGAAACGACGTAAATATGATAAGGCAGTGCCATCACGCCCTGAAAAAAGAAGTCACCAAACTTCGCCACCTCCCAAGGAAGCTTGTCGCGCACCACATAAGCGGCGGTGAACATGATTGGCGCGGTCTCACCCGCCACGCGAGCGATACCCAAGATGGAGGAGGTCAGGATGCCGGGCAGGGCGAAGGGTAACACGTTTTTCCGAATGGTCTGCCACTTGGTCGCGCCGAGCGCGAGCGAGCCTTCACGAAAGCCCTTAGGCACAGCCTTCAATGCTTCCTCGGAAGCAGTGATAACCACGGGCAACACCATGAAAGCCAAAGTAAACCAGCCCGACATAAGTGAGACGTTCCAATCGAAGTAGAGCACAAACATAGCGAAACCAAAGAGTCCGAAAACAATGGAAGGCACCCCAGCGAGGTTCAGGATGGCCAGCCGTATAAAACGCACAAACGCGCTGTCACGGGCGTATTCGCTGAGAAAAATCGCCGAAGCTACCCCCAATAGAAGCGCAATCGTCATCGCACCCACTACGAGCAAGACCGTGCCAACAATGCAGGGCCAGATGCCGCCTGCGGCGTAAACATAGCTCTGGGCCTTGAACTCGGGCACCGGTCGTCCCTCGGCGGTGGCCCGAGCCGTTTCGGCTTCGCGAAAGGCCCGATACTCCGTATCGCCCATCTCCCGCTTTACGCCCTCGTGTTTAAAAATATAAAGGCTCTCCGGCGCCTCAAAAAGAAAAGTGTTCGTCACATAGGGGAACTGCTTGAGACTGCGGAATGACCCGGTAACCGTCGGTAACCCCTTCAGGCAGATATTACCGATAACAAATACGCCACAAAGCAGGATGACATAAGTAGCCAGACGAAAGGCCCATACAATGGTGCCCTCGGTGCGGCGCTGAAAACTATGACGCGAGGTATAGAAATGGGAGGGGGCAGTCATGACGGGCGCGGACTTTAGCCGATTGAAACCTTGTATTTACGCACAATTTTCTGGGCGAAATAGTTAATAAGCAATGCGATGAAGAAGAGCAGCAAACCGACGACAAAAAGCGCACGGTAGTGGATGCCACCGGGTTCCACCTCCCCCATCTCCTGCGCGATGATACCGGTCATGGTGTGCACCGGTTGGGTGACCACCCCGAGTCCAGCGGTAAAATCAGGGATGGCAATGCGATTACCCGCGCAGAGCAAGACCACCATCGTCTCGCCGATTACGCGCCCGAGACCAAGAAGAATAGCGGAAACGATACCCGAAAGAGACGCTGGCACGATGATACGAATGATGGTCTGCAAACGGCTCGCGCCTAACGCGTAAGAGGCCTCCTTAAAGGCGCGGGGGACATTGTTGATCGCATCTTCGGCCAGAGTGAAAATCGTCGGCACCGCGATAAGACCGAGCAGACATCCGGCAGTAAGCGCATTTAAACGTTCGGCGAATGGGAAACCCGTAACCCACGAAAGAAAAGACCAACCCGAAGCGACACGGAGAAACTCGCCCAGCACAGCTATACCGAAAAATCCCAGCACCACCGAGGGGATGGCCGAGATAAACTCGATCGCCGGCTTGATCAGGCGCTGCTCAACCGGTGAGGCGAGTTGATTGACATAAATAGCGGCGCCCACACCCAGCGGAATAGCCAGGGTCAAGGCGATCAACGAAACCAACATCGACCCGGCGATGAGTGGCATGGCCCCATACCAATCCTGCCAGAAACTCGCCGTCAGCCACTGACGCCCGAAGATAAACGCGGTAAAGGACTGCGACAGCGGCACCGGCACGGTGGCATCCCACTTTTTCATTGATTCCAAGGTCGCAGGAAGCGAGGCGATAAAATCACGCGTAAGAGCCTGGAATCGAGCCATACGAACGGTCAAATCGACATCGGGCAAGATCGGGGGCGCCACGATCAACTCCTCCAGCGATCTGGCGAAAGTTGAACTCGCCTCCGCGTAAGCAGGCAGCGTGGTTGTGATCGTCTCAACCTCGACGGCGAAATTAATCGGAAGAATCTTGACCGCTGCGGCTTCCGCAGACTTTCCGGCGGCAAGCAACTGCCGGCGCTTCTCCGCCAGATTTTGATTCGTCAAATGACGCGCCTTGATGTCGTTGGCGATCTCCGACCAATCCATCAACTGGGACCGGATCGGCGCCGAAGCCCGCGCAAAACGATCCGCGTAAAGATCAAAGTCCGCTAGAAGCGTGTTGGCTTCCTTGGCTGGCAATGCTTTTTGCGCCGTGTAATATTGATAGGTCCGCAGTCGAAGATCCGCGAGATACCGCGACAGGGCAGCGTGGTCTTTTTCCGGCTGGCGCCCCAAATCGACATATTCGAGCCCAGCCAAGCGGTATATAGAGAGATTATCCCGGTTTTGGCTGAAAAAACTAGAACCCTCCCGAAAAAGAAAAAATGTGATCAGACCCAGAATGATAACCGCGAGTAATGCGTTACCGCCGAAAAACCCCTGAATACACTCGTCAAAAGTTAAACCCAAGAACTGGGTGCGCTCCTTTTGTATACGAAAAGAAGTTGGCGCGGATTCAACGGCAGACGTCGTAGTGGACTCGGGCGGCATGCGAGAAGAGGCGGTTGGATAAAAGGTGCGCCACATTCGACGCAAAAAGCGAGGGGCCGCCCAACCTAGCGTCAAGCGGCCCGCTATACGGTCAGGTGTCCCGCAAGAAACTAGTTAGCAACCGGAATGAAGCCGACCTTCTCGACTATGTTCTGACCAACCGAACCGAGCGTAAACTCGATGAATTTGGCGGCGTCTCCCGCCGGCTCTCCATTTGTGTAATAAAAGGTGGGGCGGGCGTAGGGATAAGACTTGGACAGAATCTCTTGCTTGGTCGGCAAGTGCCCGTCGATGGAAGCGACATGAATACCAGGCTCCTTAATATAAGCGAGTCCAACGTAGCCGATACCGTTCGGATTGCCGGCCACCTCGGAGACAATCTGTTCGTTACCGGCCAGCTTTTGGGAGGAAGGCGCATAATCCTGCTTGTTCATGGCGAGCTCCTTCCAGTCGGAATAAGTGCCGGAGGAAGTATTGCGGGTATAAACCGAGATCGCACCCGCCGCACCACCCAGGGCCGACCAGTCCGTAACCTCACCCGTGAAAATCTGCTCCACTTGGCGCTTGGTCAACTCCTTGAGCGGATTGTCCATGTGCACAATCACCGCCATGCCATCATAACAAACCACCGTGGGCTTCAAAGTCACCCCCTTGGCAGAAGCGGCAGAAACCTCCGTGGCCTTGGCCTTGCGCGAGGACATGGCGATATCAGCCGTGCCGCTGGAAATGGCCGTGATTCCGGTGGTTGAACCCTCCGCCGCAATTTCAAACGAGAAGCCGGGATTAGCCGCCTTGAATTCTTCCGCCAAGGTCGGGACCAACTTGGCACCGAGGGTGTCGGATCCTTTGATGACCAGCTTTTGAGCAGAAGCAGTCAGAACAGACGCAAGAGTCGCGAGTGCTAGAAGGAGAGATTTTTTCATGATGCTAGGAGAAGAGTGAGAAAGGTTTAAGACACGAGGTCAGCCATCTAGGTGTTACTTTCATGTGACACCGAAACAAGTGGGATACGACCCTCAATTCGCTAGAGTTTATTCGCTTGGGTCCGGCACTTTCGGCCGCGGCAACTGGTTATTTGCGCCGACCAATTCATTAACAATCGGATGCGGGAAACGCCGGCTTGGCGTGATCGCGTAAAAGGTTTCGCGCAGCTCCGGCACGCGGTGGGTTTCCACCAGCTCGCCCCGTTCGATCTCGTCCCTCACCACCACCGTCGGCACGAGGGCCAGCCCGCCGCCCTCGCGCGCGAGCAGACGGAGCGTCGCCATGTCGTCCACCTCGGCGATCACCCGGGGCCGCACGCCCGCCGCCGCAAGCAACCGATCGAAACCCGCGCGGGTGTTGCTCTCCAGGCTCGGCAGGATTACCGGCACGTCGGCGAAGCCGGCGGGAAACTTCAGCCGACGTTTTTTCCACTCTGGCGCGCCCACCAGCGCCACGGGCTGTTCCGCCAGAAGATGATTATGCCACGGTGTGCCGACATCCCGCCGCGCCGCCTGGTTGGACAAGACCAAATCCACCTGGTGGGCGTGGAGCATCACCATGAGTTCGCGCAAGCCACCCGAACGCACCACCACCTCGACCGCCTCGCGTCGTAACACGGGCCGGAGAAACTCGAGCAGAAAATTCCGCGAAAGCGTCGCCACCGCCCCCACCCGAAGGATCTGCCGACCACCGCGCGGACGTTGCTGCATCACATCCATCAACTCCTCCCCGGTCCGTCCAATCGTATCCGCATACTCCAAAGCGAGCCGCCCCGCCTCAGTCAGGGCCAGCCCACCACGCTCCCGGGTGAACAAGGCATGCCCCAGACTCTCCTCCAAGTGCTTCAACTGGATGCTCAGGGCCGGTGTCGAGAGATTCAACTTCTCCGCCGCGCGCGTCAGGCTGAGCTCGCGCGCAATAACCCGGAAATACCTCAAATGGTGATAATTTAAAAACGGCACGATGCCCGTTTAAGGTTAATTTAAATTTAAGCCCAAGTTCTAAAACCTGTAATCGGCTAAAAGCCTTGCGTGCGATAATCTCGGAATCGCATGCATCCTACTGATCTCGCCGCCAACCTGCTGTCCCCGCCCATCCTCCTTTTCCTGCTCGGCTTCGCCGCCACCCTTCTGCGAAGCGACCTGGAAATCCCGCCCGCCGCCGCCAAAACGCTATCCCTCTTCCTGCTGTTTGCGATCGGTTTCAAGGGCGGCGTCTCTCTCGCTCAAAGCGGGCTCGGCGCCGAGGTCATCGCTACTTTAGGAGCGGCCGCCTTTGCCTCTTTAGCGGTGCCGGTCTGGACTTTTTTCGCCTTGCGGCGCCGCCTCGGCGCGGCCGACGCCGCCGGCATCGCGGCGACCTACGGCTCAGTCAGCGCGGTGACCTTCATCACCGCGACCGGCTACCTCACCCTACATGACATTCCCTTCTCCGGCCACCTAGTCGCAGCGATGGCCTTGATGGAATCGCCAGCCATCCTCGTGGGCGTAATGCTCGCGCGACGTTTCGCCACCAGCGAGGGTCGCGACACGTCACGGCCCGTGATCGACTGGCGCCACCTAGGCCGCGACGCATTACTTAATGGCTCCGTCTTCCTGTTACTCGGCAGCCTACTCATCGGTTTAGTGTGCGGCCCGACTCGCGCCGCGCCGCTAAAACCGTTCATTGACACCCTTTTCCCCGGTTTGCTCGCTCTGTTTCTGCTCGATCTAGGCATCCTCGCCGCCCGCCGCCTAGGCGACCTCCGGCGCTTGGGTGCGCCCATCGCCGCCTTCGCATTTATCGCCCCTTTGATAAACGCCGCCCTGGGCCTGGCCTTAGCCGCTATCCTTGGCCTGCCGCGCGGGGACGCCTTCCTGCTCGTCACGCTCTGCGCTAGCGCCAGCTACATCGCCGTGCCCGCCGCGCTGCGCATCGCCCTGCCGGAAGCCAACCCCGGCGTCTACGTCACGCTGTCGCTCGCGTTAACTTTTCCCTTTAACATCTTGCTCGGATTGCCGCTCTACGCGGCTGCCGTGACCTACCTCACCGGGAGCTAGGCGACGACCACTCCGCCTAAAAACCCCCCCACTAACGCACAAAATTCCGCGCGCGTCTCCATGTGCGGGTTATGCCCGGCCGCCGCAATGGTCTCTATCCGCGCCGCCGGAAAACGCCCCCGGATCTCCGGTAAGTCGGCATCTTCCACGTAGCGCGACCGACCGCCACGTAGAAACAGCGCCGGCCCCGGGAAACCCTCTCCCGCCCCGAGCGGATTCGCCTCCAAGGCGGGCAGCGCCGCCGTGAGCACGGGGAGATTGACCATCCAGCGCCAAGCACCGGCCTCGTCCTGCTCTAGATTGGTCGTGAGGAACTTACGCATCCCCCAATCCGGCACGCGGCCCTCCATCTTCAATTCCGCCTCGCCCCGCGAACGCAACTCAGAGAGCCGCAGTTCGTTCATGGCGGCAAATTCCGCCCGGTGTCCGTGGGAAAGATAAGCCTTCGGTGCGATGTCCACCACGACCAGCCGCCCCACCCGTTCCGGCCGCCGGCAGGCCAGCGCCATCGCGACCTTGCCGCCCATGCTGTGTCCCATGAGATCGACCGGGCCCTCGGTCTTGGACTCGAGCCAGGCCAGGACGTCCCCGAGCAGCGCGTCGTAATCCATGCGCTCGCTCCAAGGTGATTTGCCGTGATTGCGTAGATCCAATGCCCTCACCGCGCGGCCTCCGCCGACCTCAGCCAGCCCCGCACCTGCACTTTGCCAGTTCCGGCCAGACCCGAGCAGGCCGTGCAGCAGCACCAGCGGACGCCCCGCCCCGCCCAGTTCGCGTGAAAACAAATCCAGCGTGTGTTCCGCCATGGCCAGAAACCCAAAACGCCCGCCCGCTCGGCGTGCAACCTCCGGGTTTACCGCTATACTGGGATTCCCCGATGGATCGCTTGGTCCCAAGACTCGATCTGGGATTGTCACCACAGCCGAGGCCTCTGCACGCTAAGGCAGTTTTACACCCTCGCGCATCCGCCCTCCCGCCTACCCATGAAATTCGTTTCCCTGCTCCGGTTCGCCACCCTGCTCGCCGTCTCCCCCGCTTTGCACGCCGCCGAACCGATTAAAATCGGTGAGATCGCCTCGCTCACGGGCAAAGAAGCCGCCTTTGGCCAGTCCTCCCACAAGGGCACCGTGCTCGCCGTGGAACAACTCAACGCCGTCGGCGGCGTGCTAGGCCGTCCGTTCGAGCTGCTGTCCGAGGATAACCAGTCTAAATCCGGCGAGTCCGCCACCGTCGCCCGCAAATTACTGTCACGCGAAAAAGTCGTCGCCCTGCTCGGCGAGGTCGCCTCCAGCCGCTCGCTCGAAATGGCCCCGATCGCCCAGCGCGCGAAGATCCCCATGATCTCGCCGTCCTCGACGAACCCGAAGGTCACCGAGGTCGGCGACTACATTTTCCGCGTCTGCTTCATCGACCCCTTCCAAGGCACCGTGATGGCGAAGTTCGCCAAAGAAACCCTCAAGGCGCGACGCGTCGCCGTGCTCACCTCCGTCTCGTCCGCCTACTCGGTGGGACTGGCCAAGTATTTTAAGGAGCGCTTCCTGGCAGACGGGGGCGAGATCGCGCTCGAACAAAAATTCGCCGAGGGCGATAAGGACTTTAAAGCCCAGCTGACCGCCGTCCGAGCCGCCGGCGTCGACGCCATTTTCGTGCCCGGCTATTACACCGAGGCCGCGTTAATCAGCCGCCAAGCCCGCGAACTCGGCCTCGCCCTGCCCCTCTTCGGTGGCGACGGCTGGGAGGCTCCGCAGTTGATCGAGATCGGCGGCAAGGCCGTTGAAGGCACCTACTACTCGACCCACTATTCTCCCGAGGATACCGCGCACGCCGTGCAGGCCTTTGTCGCCGCCTTCCGCGCTCGCTGGAACGGCGAAACCCCCGATGCCATGGCCGCCCTCGGCTACGATTCCGCCTGCGTCCTCGCCGATGCCATTAAACGCGCCGGCGGCACCGAGGGACCGGCCCTTCGCGACGCCCTGGCCGCGACCAAGGGTTTCGCCGGCGTCACCGGCACGACCAACATGGACCCCGCCCGCAACGCATCCAAGTCTGCCGTGATCGTCACGATCAAGGATGGTCAGTTTAAATTCGTGCAGAGCGTCGCCCCCTGATTTTCCGCCCTCCCCCCGGTGTTGACTGAATTCCTCCAGCAACTGGTCAACGGTCTCTCGCTCGGCGCGATCTACGCGCTCATCGCCCTGGGCTACACGATGGTCTACGGCGTCCTGCGCTTCATCAACTTTGCCCACTCGGACGTGTTCATGGTCGGCGCCTTCGCCGGCCTTTACCTCGCTCCCCTCGCCCCCGCCGGCTCAATTCTCGGCGGCCTCGTCGTCGTCGGCGGCGCGATGCTAGCCTCCGCCCTGCTCGGCGTCGCTATCGAGCGACTCGCCTACCGCCCCCTGCGCCAAGCGCCGACCCTAAACGTCCTGATCACCGCGATCGGCGTGTCCTGCCTGCTCCAGTCCGCCGGGCAGTTGGTCTTCGGCGCCGCCCCGCGCTCCTTTCCGGTCATTTTCCCAGCCCGCGCGTTGTCCGTCGGCGGCCTGGATTTTTCCAGTAATCAGGTAGTCGTGCTGGTATTCGCCGCCATCCTCGTCATCGGCCTGCGTTTGATCGTGTTCCACACCCGCATGGGCGCGGCACTGCGGGCCGTATCGCAAAACCCCCGCGCCGCCCGACTGATGGGAATAGATAACGACGTCGTCATCCGCTTCACCTTCGCCCTGGGGTCCGCCCTCGCCGGAGCGGGCGGCGTGCTCTACGCGGTCAACTATCCCACGATCGACCCGCTCATGGGAGTGCTACCTGGCCTCAAAGCCTTCGTCGCCGCCATCCTCGGCGGCATCGGCAGCATCCCCGGCGCCGCCCTCGGAGGCCTCCTCCTCGGTCTGGTGGAGACCTTCGTCGGCGGCAGCCAATACTCGACCTATAAGGACGCCATCGCCTTCGCCCTGCTGATTCTCTTCCTCCTCTTCCGCCCCGCCGGCCTGCTCGGCAAGGCCCGCATCGAAAAAGTCTGATGCCCCCCATGCCCAAAGCCCACCTAGGCTTCCTCCTCGCCCTCGTCCTTGGCGGCGTGCTGTCCGGCCTAAGCGACCGCATCGATCCCTACCACCTCGACGTGCTGATCGGGGTCGGAATCAACATTGTGCTGGCCGTTTCGCTGAACCTCATCGCGGGCCACACCGGACAATTTTCCCTTGGCCACGCCGGCTTTATGGCAATCGGCGCCTACGCCACCGCGGCCGTCACGATTTTCCTCGGCCCCCACCTGATCGGCGACACCGCCGCGCCCGGCGGCCTAGCCGAAAATACCCTCTTCGGGAGCGCTCTGCTTATTGGCGGTCTGGCCGCCGCCCTCGCCGGCCTGCTCGTCGGCATCCCCTCGCTGCGCCTGCGCGGCGACTACCTTGCGCTGGTCACCCTCGGCTTCGGCGAAATCATCCGCGTGCTCCTGCAAAACTTCGAGCCCCTCGGCGGCGCGCTCGGCCTGAACGGCATCCCCGCCTACACCACCGTTTTCTGGGTCGTGGCCGCCGGCGCCGCGACCGTATTTACCGTCGGCTGCCTGGTGCGTTCCAACTACGGTCTAGGTTTCCTCGCGGTGCGGGACGACGAGATCGCCGCGTCGGCCGCCGGCCTCGACCCCGCCCGCTACAAGGTCGTCGCCTTTACCGTCGGCGCGTTTTTCGCAGGCATCGCGGGTGGCCTGTTCGGGCATTTCAAGATGACCATCACGCCCTCGGGCTTTGATTTTTCCCGCAGTATCGAGATCGTCGTCATGGTTATCCTCGGCGGCCTGGGCAACACCGTCGGGGTGATCCTCGCAGCCGTGCTGCTCACCCTGCTGCCCGAGTTTCTGCGCCCCGTGGCCGAATACCGGCTCGTGCTCTACTCGCTGCTCCTGATCGGCCTGATGCTCGCACGGCCCCAAGGGCTGTTCACCTTCCGCACTCACCGCGCCGTCCCCCGCGCCTGATGTCCACCCCGCTGCTCCAGCTCTCGCAAGCCACCGTCCGCTTCGGCGGCCTCACCGCCGTGGACGCCCTCGATCTCACCTTAGGGCAACGCGAACTGGTCGGCCTGATCGGCCCGAACGGCGCAGGCAAAACGACTGCATTCAACCTCATCACCGGCCTCTATGCCCCGGCTTCCGGTTCGGTCGCCTTCGCCGGCCGCCCTCTCGCCGGCCTCAGCCCGCACCGCATCGTCGCCGCCGGGATCGCCCGCACCTTCCAAAACATCCGCCTCTTTGGCTCGCTGAGCGTGCTCGACCACGTGCGCGTCGCCGGGAACCTCCACCGCGCCGCCGCCCCCTGGCAGGCCCTGATCCGGCTGCGCGCCTTCCGTGAAAGCGAGGCCGCCGTCACCCGCCGTGCCGAAGAGCTACTGGCCTTGTTCAACCTCGAACGCTTTCGCAACACCCCCGCCCGCAGCCTGCCCTACGGCGAACAACGCCGGCTCGAGATCGTGCGCGCTCTCGCGACCCGGCCCCGGCTTCTGCTGCTCGACGAACCCGCCGCCGGCTTGAACCCACAGGAGAAAATCGAACTCGTCGCCCTAATCCAACGCGTGCACCGAGAATTCGACCTGACGATCTTGCTGGTGGAGCACTCAATGAAGGTCGTTATGGGCGTCTGCCAGCGTATCGCCGTGCTCGACCACGGGAAAAAAATCGCCGAGGGCCCACCTGACGCCATCCGCCGTGACCCCGCCGTGATCGAAGCCTACCTCGGTCCCGATCACGCTACCGCCTTGTTCCACCATTAACAGGCCCGCCTTCGCCAAGCCCCGCCATGCCGTCCCGCCGCGCTTTTCTTAAAACCTCCGCCGCCAGCCTTCTCGCCGGCACCACCGGCTGTATTTCCCAGACCGAGGCCATGTCCTCTCCCGCCAACACCGCCCCCGCCGAACCACGCGCACTCTGGTCTGCCCTAGCCACTCGCCTGGCCGACCCCGTGCTCACCGCCCTAGCCGCCCGCCGCTTGAAGGCCACCATGCCGGTGGAGTCCGCCCCGGGCGTTGAAGGCCGCGCCGCCGTGAGCCACCTGGAGGCCCTGGGGCGCCTGCTCGCCGGTCTGGCTCCGTGGCTGGAGCTACCCGCCGATGCCTCTCCCGAGGGCGCCGAGCGTGCCCGCCTCGCCGCCCTAGCCCGCCTCGCGCTCGACGCCGCCACCGACCCCGCCTCGCCGGATTTCCTTAACTTTACCCAAGGCGGACAACCCCTCGTGGACGCTGCCTTTCTCGCCCAAGCCTTGCTCCGGGCCCCAAAGTCGCTCTGGGGATCGCTGGACGCCCGCGTGCAAGCCAACGTCATCACCGCGCTGAAATCGACCCGCCCCATTCCGGCCGGCGAAAATAACTGGAAGCTCTTTGCCACCACCGTTGAGGTCTTCCTCCACCGCGCCGGGGCCGGCCGCGATAACGTCCGACTTTTCGAAGGCATCGATAAACACGCCGCTTGGTATGTCGGTGACGGCACCTACGGCGACGGGCCCGCATTCCACTGGGATTACTACAACGCTTTTGTCATCCAGCCCATGCTGGTCGAGGCCCTTGATATTGTCGGCCAGGAGACGCCGGAACTGGCCGCCTTCCAAGAGCAGGCAGGCCGACGCCTCACCCGCTACGCCGCTATCCAAGAGCGCCTGATCGCGCCCGAC
>RGVP01000062.1 GCA_010027235.1 bacterium | reverse complement strand
GGAAAAGGGTTGGGTCACCTACGATGGCATCATACAGGAGTTTGACATATGCCTCAACCAAATCCATCTGGAACTCATTTTTGTAGCAAAACTGCATAGGCACCTCATCAAGAACAAAATCAATACCCGGACGCTTCACTGCAAGGTGTATGATCACTCCTTCGTTTGGACCTATACGGAGTGTCAAAGCAGTTTGTTTACTAGTTTTTACTGATGATCCAAAGAGCGAGAGTTTGTTTGGTTTAAATATCACCGTGATCTCAGTGACTGATCGCGTGAGGTGTTTGCCAGCGCGTACATACACTGGTACACCGTTCCACCTATCATTATGTACGTGTAGCGTAAACGCTACTGCAGTCTCTGTCCTGCTCGTAGACGCGATGCCGACCTCTTGACGATAGCCTATGTATTGACCAAATTTGGCACAGCTTGCCATTTCGCTCTGGGGGAGCGCAGAGATGCTGGCGAGTAGGTCTTTGCGCACCTCTCTAACATCCTTTTCACTCAGTGATTTTGGCTGCTCCATCATAGTCATTGCAATCATTTGGAGCACGTGATTTTGTACTACATCCCTGATGGTGCCTGTCGCATCATAGAACTTTTCCCGCCCAGTGATGCCCAGGTCCTCTACTGCATTCACTTGTATATGATCTATCGACTCCCTATTCCACACATGTTCGAACATGCTATTTGCAAAACGAAACGCCAGGAGATTTTGCACTGTCTCTTTGGCGAGGAAGTGGTCGATACGATAGATTTGATTTTCGGTAAATATCTTTAGCAGATGTGCATTGAGCATCTTTGCAGATTCGTAGTCTGTCCCAAAGGGCTTCTCAAGCATAAACTTCACCCATCCTCCAGGTCTACTGTTGAGCTGGCAGTTGCCTACATGACGAATGATGTCGTCATAGAGAGACGGGAATGAGGCGATATACCAGAGGAGGTTTCCCAAGCGACGACTATCATCCAAATGTTTTTTTATATCTATAAAAGTCTGCTCGTCCGTCACATCTCCCGACACATAATCGAGGTGTGATGAGAATCCCTCCCAGATAGATTCGTCGCGAGGCAGTACCACTCCCTTCACGAATAGTTGGAAAGATTCCTTTGTGTGAGTGCTTCGCGCATTGCCAAGCAGTAGAAAATCATCAGGAAGGAGACCCTTTTCATAGAGCATGTAGGACGCTTTTAATATCTTTTTCTTTGCGAGGTCTCCAGTAGCACCTACGAGGACGAGAGTGAGTGGCTCGGTGACTTTTTGCATGGGGGGATTATGACGTGAGATCATCCCGCATGCAAGCGATAGTTTGAGTAGTATCCAATCGAATAATCGAACTATAATTTAGTCTATTCGATTTTCTCATGTGTAGGTGTCATTGCGAGGAATGAAATGACGAAGCAATCTCATGCCTAGTAAGGGATTGCCACGTCGCTCAAATACTGGTACAGACTATCGCTCCTCGCAATGACATGTATGTGTACTGAGAATGAAATAATGCAGTATTCATTTTACAGATAGTCCAGTTCGGTGTATAAGACTTTGACGAGTGTCTCTGCCCCTCATGTAGTACACTTATTATTGTGAAAAAAGCACAGGTGAACGTCCCTGACTCTCCGTACATCAAGCCCATCGTAGTGCTTCTGTTGATAGCTGCGGGGTGGATACTCCACAGTATGGGTAGACTTTGGATTGCTGCAAGTAGCAAGATATATCCACTGATACTCGATGCGTGGAGTCCAGAGAACTCTCAACATATCGCAGATCCCTACTCGACCTCCCATTTCCTCCATGGAATCGTATTTTTTTGGCTTTTTTTTGCGCTTCGCCGCCGTCTCTCCGCCGGCGCACGTCTTATCATAGGACTAGTGATCGAAATCGGATGGGAGATACTGGAAAACTCACCAATTATCATCGAGCGGTATCGGAGTGCCACTGCATCGCTGGGATACACGGGAGATACGGTGCTCAATAGCATCTCAGATATAGTCTTTTGCATCATGGGATACTATGTGGCGCGGCGCATCGGATGGCGCGCATCTGTAGGGCTATTTGTCATCATCGAAGTGCTCATGGCTCTCGCCTATCGGGACAATCTGACTTTGAATATCATCATGCTGATCGCCCCGTCTGATGCCATTCGCATCTGGCAGATGGGTGCACAGTGAGCGTTGGGTATAGTTCGTCAAACTCACTATTGTTAATCAACACTATCGGTGACGGAATTGGTGTTTATTGAGTATCCTGTAAGTCATCTTGAGCGAAGCGAAGCGGAGTCGAAAGATCCCTGATATATGAGATTCTTCGTTCCACTCAGAATGACCATGTATAAATCATCATCAAATTTGGTGACTACTACAGTCATGCAAAACTATGCCTCGGCGCCCACTTGTTGACCTACTCGATAGCCCACAAATATGCCGATGATACTCCCTATAGTGCCGGTCAAAAGCGAAGTGTATGAAAATGAATCGATGCCAAATAGCACTGGCGCATAGCTCCCGACGAGCGATCCGATAGTGAGTCCAACTCCGACAAAAATGTGTAGTTTCATATGCTTGGATGACTGACTAGTGCGAGTTGGTTTCCAGTGGCACAAGCTGATTGCGTGCTGCTTTGATGACTCTGTTTTCTTTGGTGTTATAGATCACTACGATCCCTGAGTCACTAAAGACCATCACAAGGTCACCATTGGATGCTCCTGCATATAACGTGTTATTTTTATATTGGTCGACATTTGATATGACCGATACTTGAGGTACTTCAACCGACTCTTTGGGGATGATACCTTGAGCCTTTATCACTTCTGCATATTTTGACACTGCAAGTTTTTGATCCTGTTCCATTTTCTGTGTAGGAGTCTCACCTTGGTAGATGATAGATTCGGTTTTTGGTCTATAGATCACCATCTTTGAACTAAATGCGAGCGCGAGGTCACCACTTTTTGCATCTTTGTATACTGCTTGGTTGTATGAATTTTGCTTTTTGAGTTGATCGATATCATCGAACTCTTTGGTTTTTCCTAGCACCACCATATTTTGAAACGATTCGATGTCCACTTCAGCGGCATTTGCGACACGCTGGACAAGCCATCTCCTTGTGAGATTTTCATACACGGTGGCTGGATTTGCAAGGACCGCCACGAGGTATATGAGTTGGATACAAATGGTAGACAAAAGGAATGTATGTAGACTGATGGATGGCAGTCGTGGCAAAGGTGGAAATCTCATAGAGAAAGATATTTATGCTAAGTGGTATCCTAGTATACTAGCTCAATCATCACAAGTGATTCTTACAAAGCACGCAGATAAAATATGTATTTGAGGTTTCGTCCACTATGTCATCTCCATCTGAAGCCACCAAATCACTCATACAGTACGCACTCCGTATTCTCGGGAGAAGGTCATATAGCAGCGATATGATGAAGCGCAAGATCCAAGCGAGGATCAAGCTCAAAAATCGCGTATCTGGCACACAGCGCGACCGGCCTCGACCAACCAACCAAACGCAACGTTCCGCACCGCGCGCTTGCTCATCCCCGCCCCAGCCTGCGTCATTCCGCCACGGCCTACCGCCACTCCCTCTCCTCGATGTCCACCACCGTTTTCACCATCGCCAACCAAAAGGGCGGCGTCGGCAAGACCACCACTGCCGTCCACCTCGCCGCCGCCCTCGCCGAGAAAAAAATCCCCACCCTGCTGGTCGACCTCGACCCGCAGGCTAACGCCACCTCCGCCATCGGCGTCGAGAAGCAGGAGGGCCGCTCGCTCTACGGCCCGCTGCGCGGCGAAGGTGCCGCCGCCGAGATGATCGTGGCGACCGCCACCGAGCGCCTTTCCCTCATCCCCAGCGAGGAGGATCTCGGCGCACTCGAGATCGAACTAGCCGGCAAGGAAAACTACCTCGGCCGCCTGCGCGCCGTGCTCCAGCCCTTGCGCACCTCCGGCCAGTTCCGTGCCATCGTGATCGATTGCCCGCCCTCCATGGGCATGCTGTCCATGAATAGCCTGAGCGCCGCCGACCACCTGCTCATCGCCCTCCAGTGCGAATACATGGCCCTCGAGGGCCTCGGCCAGATCTTGCGCAACCTCGAACGCATCAAGACCGCCGTGAACCCCGAGCTCTCCCTCGGCGGCGTGGTCATGACGATGTTCGACATGCGCACGAACCTCTCGCGCCAGGTCGTCGAGGAAGTGAAAAGCCACCTGCCCGAGCAGATTTTCAAAACCGTTATACCCCGCACCGTGCGCCTGAGCGAGGCCCCCAGCTTCGGTCAGACCATCTTCACTTACGACAACACCTCCCCCGGCGCCGCCGCCTACCGCGGTCTGGCCAAGGAAGTGATCGAGCGCTTCGCCCTCACCAAAAAGTAAACGCGCCCCGCCATCGTGTCCGTCGTCGCCAAATACCGTCAGGTTTTCCTGACCGGCATCCAGACCAGTCTCGTCTACCGCTGGAACTTCGCCATCCGCGCGACCTTCTCGCTGCTGCACCTGGTTTATATCTTCATCCTCTGGGGCGCGGCCTACGCCGGCCAGACCGACATCGGGGGCTTCCCCCTCGCCGCCACCCTGACCTACTTCGTTGTCCTGCTCATCCTGCAGTTTTTCCTGAGTGCGGCAAACGACGACTACGAGATCTCGGAGGAGATCCGCAACGGCCTGATCAACCAGTTCCTCACCAAGCCGATCAACTACTTCGCCTACCGGCTGAGCCTCTATTTCTCGGCCCGTATCGTCACTGGCGTGCTCTCGCTACTACCCTTCCTCTGCATCCTGCCGTTCATCGGGCCCAAGCTCGCCCTGCCCGCCGGCGAACACCTGGCGTTCTACGCGGTGGCCGCGCCGGCCTTGCTGTTGTCGGCCTTCATCCAGTTCACCATCGCCTACTGCTTCGGCATGCTGACCTTCTGGTTTTTGGAGATTCAGTCTTTCATCATCCTCTCCCTCGCGGTGGAGGCGGTGCTCGGCGGCCAGATTTTCCCCTTGGATTTGATGCCGCCCTGGCTCTACCAACTCTCGAGCTGGTTGCCCTATTATTACCAAATGTATTTCCCGACCGCCCTGCTAACGGGCCGTATCACGGATCTCTCCGCCGCGCTGCAAGGTCTGGCCATCCAGGCTGGTTGGGCGCTCACCCTATTCTTGCTGGCGCGCTATCTCTGGACCCGCGGCCTCCGCCGCCACACCGCGGTTGGCGGTTAAATTCGCCTCCCCTTTTTGCCCATGTCCGCCCTGCTCCGCCACCTCCGCATCTGGCTCGCCAGTATCCGCTATTCACTGGTGCGGGCGATGATGTTTCGCGGGGACTTCCTCATGTGGGCACTGGTCGAGCTGTTCTGGATGAGTGTGAACGTGCTGCTCGTCGGGGTCATCTACGACCACACGGATTCCATCGCCGGTTGGTCGAAATATGAGATGCTCCTGCTCGTCGGCACCACCCTGCTCGTGCAGCGCCTCCTGATGGCATTTTTCTGGAGCAACCTGTTCGAGCTCGGGCGCAACGTGCGCAGCGGCACCTTCGACTTCTTTCTCGCCCAGCCCGGCTGGCCCCTGTTCATGGTCTCGACCCGCAAGTTCGACCTCGACGGCCTCGTCAACGTTCCTGTCGCCCTCGCCATTGTAATCTACGCCGCCCAGCGGTTGCACCTCGATCCCTCTGCCGCCCAGATCCTCGTCTACGCCGGGTTAGTCGGCTGCGGGCTCATCCTGCATTACGCGACCCTGCTGGCCATCATCTCGCTCGTGTTTTGGTTGCAGAGCGCGAAGGGCATCGAGGGCGGTTACTTCGGCCTGACCGAGTTCTCGCGCCTGCCCCGCGAGGCCCTGCGCGGCGTCGCCCAAGTCGTGTTCGTCTACGCCCTGCCGGTGGTGGTGGTGAGCAACGTCCCTGCCCGCCTCCTGATCCACGGCTTTGAACCCGCCATGCTGGCGTTGATGGCGGGGGTCACCGTGTTCTGGCTCGCGGTCGCCATCGCGGTTTTCCACGCCGGCCTCCGCCGCTATTCCAGCGCCTCGTCATGACCGGCCCGCTCGCAGCCCTCGAGGTCCGCCTCGGCCACGTTTTTGCCCGCCCGGCGTTGCTGGTCGAGGCCCTCACTCATCCGAGCTACCTTAACGAACACCCCGACGCCGGTCCCCACAACCAGCGACTGGAGTTCCTCGGCGATGCAGTGCTGGGCCAGATTCTCACCACCGAGCTTTTTCACGCCTTCCCCGGTGAACCGGAGGGCGCCTTGAGCCGGCGACGCTCGGTGCTAAACAACGGTCGCACCCTCGCCGAACTCGCGCTCGGTCTAGGGCTGGACACCGCCCTGCGCCTCGGCGGCAGCGAAAACACCCCCGAGGGCCGCACGCGTCCTTCCAGCCTTGAGGACGCATTCGAAGCGCTGGTCGGCGCCCTTTACCTCGACGCCGGCCCCGACACCACCCGCGCCCGCGTGCTGTCCATCTACGGCCCCTTGCATGAACGCCTCGCCACCGGCTTGGTCACGGATAACCCCAAGGGGCGCCTTCAGGAGTTGGTCCAACCCATCCACGGCAACACCGCGCTGCGCTACGAAACCGTCCAGTCCGGCGGCGTCGACCACGCCAAGGAATACGTCTCCACGCTCTACCTCGCCGAACGCCCGCTCGGCACCGGCCGAGGGCTCTCGAAAAAAACGGCCGAAGAAGCGGCCGCCCGCGAGGCCTTGCATGCCCACGCCCTCGGCGGCGTCATTTGAATCAGGCCAGCAGCGCGGCCTTCTCCTTGGAGATGGCCCACTTTAGGTTCTCGCCGCGCACCCAGCGGTCAAACTCATCCAGCATCAGGCGACCCATGCGGCGGCATTCGCGATCTTGCGAACCGGCGATGTGCGGGGTCAGCACGACATTGGGCAGCTTCCAAAGTGGCGAGTCGTTCACAGGGGGCTCCGGGTGAGTCACATCGAGTAATGCTGTCAGATCCGTGCGACGGCTGAGCACGTCGATCATCTCGTTTTCCCGCACCACCGCACCACGCGCCGTGTTGAGGAAAGTGGCGTGCGGTTTCATCAACTCAAAATGGCGTCCTTGGATCATGCCCTCGGTCGATTTCAACCAGGGCGTATGCAGGCTCACGACATCGCATTGGCGGAAAATTTCATCGAGGGAAACCATCTCGACCCCCAGCACCGTGGCCTGCTCCGGCGTCATGAACGGATCGTAGGCCAGGACCTCCAAGTCAAAGGGGCGCAACCGCTCGCGCACCAGACGCCCGATCATGCCGAGCGAGATCAAGCCGACCTTGCTGCCAAAAGCGCCGGCGCAGCGAGACCGCTCCGGAAAACGCCCCAGCGACCTTGCGCCAAGCGCCGATTGCCAGACGTTTTTTAGACTGAGCAAAATCGAGGCGAGGGTGTATTCCGCCACCGGCACGGCGTTCATTGCGTAGGCGCTGGAGATGATGATGCCACGTGCCCAGAACTCGTCGCTGGTGAAGTAACGGATCGTGCCTGCGCCATAGAAAACCGCCCGTAGCTTGGGCGCCGACGCGAGGAATGCCGCATCGAGGATCGGAGCCCCCCAACCTGAAAAAATAACCTCCACCTCGCCGAGGAGCTCGGGCTTGGCGGCCAGTTGCTCGCGAGTTACCGGCCCGCAGGGCAGTTCGACGCGGCGAGCGATCTCGGCGAGATATTCCGCGCCGTAGATCAGTTCAAATGCCTGTGCGTCTAAAACAACGAGTCCCTTCATCATGGTTAAAGAATTTAGCTCAAATAATCTCAGTGTGAACAACAACTCCGATTTCACTTAAACAGGCCGAGGCTCCGATGCGATCGCGCCCCACTCTGAGCGCATCCGCAGTTTCGTTTCACCCCGATACCTGGTGGTTTACAAACCGCGATTAAACCAGCCCCAGCATCTCCGGCGGAGTCGGCGCGACTGCGCTAAAATGCACCACGCGACCCTCATGTTCGTAATCAAAGCGGGTGGCGTGGGAGTGCAGGCAGAGTCGCTTAATGCCGCTCACCTTGGCCAAGGCCCGGTTGGCCCCGAAGTCGCCATAAGTCGCGTCGCCGACGATGGGCAGGCGCCGGTGGGCGCATTGCACTCGAAGCTGGTGGCTGCGACCGGTGCGCGGAGTAAGCTCGATCAGGGCCAGCGCGGTCGCGCTGTCGCGCCGCTGCCGTAGGACTTTCACCTCAGATTCGCTGGGAATGCCTTCACCCGCCTTCGCCCGCACCTGCCCGCCGCGCTTCTCGATCGCGAGGCGATCGCGCCAGACATCACTCGCCTTCGAGGGCTTGCCGAAGACCAGTGCGTGGTAGGATTTGTGGATGTGTTTCTGGCGAAACAGCAGCCGGATGCGCTTGGCCAGTTCGCCCTCGACGCAGCCGAGGATCACGCCGGAGGTGTGCGAATCGAGGCGGTTGAGCAACCAGAGGTGGCGCGAGACCCCGGTCGCGTCGATCCAGTGGTAGAACTCGCCCTCGATGGAGTAATCGCAGGTCAAAAGGGCGCGCGGTTGCTCACTTTTCATATTGGGGTGCGAGAGCACGCCGGCGGGTTTGTCGAAGGCGAGCAGCCCCCCCGGAGCCTGGGTGAGGATGTCGATCCCCGGGCCCAGCGGCAGTTCCAAGGCAGTGGCGGGGGTCGTGGTCATTGGTAGAAAAAAGTAAAAGTAATCTCCTGCTCGCGACCAAGGACAGCAATCATGTCGTCCGTCCAGTCGCCATAAGGCGCGCGCTCGGTGATCGCGCTGACGCACAGTCGCCGGGCCAATTCGGCCCCGCTGCCGTCCACCCGCACGACCTCAGAAATGACTCCAGAAGCGTCGATTTTGAATACCACCCGCACCGTCGAGCCCGAGGTTGGGTAGAATGAGCTACGCTGGATGAGCCGCTCCCACTGTCCCTGCACCGCGTCGATGAGGCGCTGGAGGTATTCACCGTAGGCGCTCCACTTGGCGTTATAGGCGACCGCCCCGATGTTCTCCGACCCAAATTCGTTTTTTATAGTGGAGGCCTTCCGCGCATTGACCGCCGCCGCCGAGAGCCGGGGCCGCTCCTGCGGGCGGGAGCGATCGATGGCTGGGGTGCCGTCAAAATACCCCCCCGTCGCGGCGCGACCCGCCGCCGTGCCCTTCACCGCCGCCGCCCCGGCCTCTGCACCGGCTACCGGGGGGAGCATCGTGGTCGTCGTGCCGATCCCTCCGTTCGCATCGCCCAAGAGTTGCTCGCCACCCGCGAGAGAGTTGACCGCTTTAGCCGGAGCCTGCTCCGCGACGCGTTTTTCCGGCACGAGTGAGGGCGGCTCCGGCTGGGTGAAGGCCGGCGCAAACACGTCCGAGGCTGTCGGCTGGGGTTCCGGCGCGGTCAGGCCGCTCACCAGCGCCGTGGCGTCGTCCTTGCCCTCGCCGTCCACCTTGGGCGCATCGCTATCGGTTTCAGGGCTCGGCACAGGCTGGGCCACCTGCTGGTTCTGCGCACCATAGAGCTGGGTGTCGTCAGGCACGTTTTCGGGCGCGGCCGGATTTACCTCTACAAAGCGCTGCGGCGGCACAACCGGAGCCGCAGGGCGGATTAGCTCCGGACTCAATTCGATTTCGAAATTCGGGTTCGCCTCGAGCGCAGTTGCACTCCCGTCGCCATCAAGCAGGTCCTCCGGCAACAGGAGGATGGCCGCGAGCAACAAACCATGCGCGACCACGGTCCCAATCAGGCCGAAGCGACGTTGATCCTTCGGTTCGTCCAGCGCGTGCACGCGCCGCGCCGGCAGGGCGGGCAGACTAGGCGCGGGAGCAAGGGTGGACATCGGTGCAGAAAAAACGACGGGCTGACGTCGGGACTCAGGGTAAGACGCCGCGCCGGGTCAAAAGTTCTCTTACTTCATCTTGAGGTAATCCGATGATGTTGCTCAGCGAGCCGCGCCGCGCCGTGACCAACCGCTCGCCATGCTCCTGGATCGCATAGGCCCCGGCCTTGTCGAGGACGTGGACGAGCCGCAGATAATCCTCGATGTCGGCGCCGCTCAGGCTCCGGAACTCCACTTCACTGGCCACCCCGAGATCCTCGCTTACGCGGAGCCCGGCGTGCCTTAACGCTACCCCGGTAAAAACGGTGTGCGCCCGTCCACTGAGGCGTCGCAACATCCCCCGCGCGGCATCTAGGTCGACAGGTTTGTTCAAAGCCTGTCCGTCCACAAAAACCGTCGTGTCCGCGCCCAGCACCCAGGCTTCCGGATGCAGCGCCGCCACGCGTTCCGCTTTGAGCGCGGAGTTGCGCGCCACCATGACCCGAGGGTCGAGGCTGGGGTCCTCGTGCTCGACTATATCCGCCACCACCACGGTAAAAACCGCCCCGAGTTGCGCCAGCAATTCGCGACGGCGGGGCGAAGCGGAGGCAAGAATGAGCGGGTCGGACGTGATCATCGCCTCATCCCATGCAGTTGCCGGGCTGCGCTCAAGGGGGTTCGCTTCTGTAAGCTGCGGGCTTGCGGGACGACCCGCGTGAGCATTCTCCTATCTGTTTTTATCCGCCATGTGCCAAACCTTCCCCGCCACGCCCCGCCCGCACTCCTCCGTCGTCGTTGACGGTAACGACCGCGCCCCCGCCCGCTCTATGCTCCGCGCCGTGGGCTTTACCGATGAGGATTTTAAGAAACCTCAGATCGCCGTCGCGTCATCCGCCAGCAACATGACGCCCTGCAATGTCCATCTCGGCGACCTGAGTGAGCACGCGCAAAAGGGCATCAACGCCGCCGGCGGAAAAGCCGTTTATTTCAACACCATCACCGTCACGGATGGCATCAGCATGGGCACGCAAGGCATGCGCTACTCCCTGGTCTCGCGCGATGTGATCGCCGACTCCATCGAGACGGCCGTCGCAGCCGAGGGCTTCGACGGCCTCGTAGCCATCGGCGGGTGCGATAAAAACATGCCCGGCTGCATGATGGCCATCGCCCGCCTCAACCGCCCCGCGGTCTTCATCTATGGCGGCACCATCCTGCCGGGCTTCGCCGCCTCGGACTGCGATAAACAAAAGCCCCTCGATATCGTCTCCGTGTTCGAAGCCGTGGGCAAACACGCCAAGGGCGAGCTGGACGACGCCGGCTTGCGTGACGTCGAAGCCAGCGCCATCCCCGGACCCGGCTCCTGCGGAGGCATGTATACCGCCAACACCATGGCGTCCGCCATCGAGGCCCTCGGCATGAGCCTGCCCAACAGCAGCGCCCAACTCGCCGTCGGCAAAGAGAAACGCGAGGATTGCGAGCGCGCCGGCGCGGCCGTGATGGCGATGCTGCAAAAGGGCATAAAACCCCGCGATATCCTCACCCGCCAAGCTTTTGAAAACTGCATCACGGTGTGCACCGCACTCGGCGGCTCGACTAATCTCGTTCTCCACCTCCTCGCCATCGCCCACTCCGCCGAGGTGCCGCTCTCAATCGATGACTTCAAGACCATCGGCGCCCGCGTGCCGCTCCTGGCCGACGTCAAACCCTTCGGGAAATATGGTATGGCCCACCTGATTCGCATCGGTGGCATTCGCCCGATGATGAAGATGCTGCTCGATCGCGGCCTGCTCCACGGCGACTGCCTCACCGTGTCTGGCGAGACCATCGCTGAATCGCTAAAAGACGTTCAGCCCTACCCATCCTACCCCGATCAGCAGGACGTGATTCGCCCCTTCGACCAGCCCATCAAGGCAGACTCCCACCTCCGCATCCTCCGCGGCAACCTCGCCCCCGACGGCGCCGTCGGCAAGATCACCGGCAAGGAAGGCCTCTATTTTAAGGGCCCGGCCAAGGTTTACGAGGGCGAGGAAGACGCGCTGCAGGGCGTGCTCCGTGGCGATGTAGTCAAAGGCGATGTCGTCGTCATCCGCAACGAAGGCCCCGTCGGCGGCCCCGGCATGCGCGAGATGCTCTCCCCCACCAGCGCGATCGCCGGTCGCGGGCTGATCAAGGACGTCGCGCTCATCACCGACGGACGCTTCTCCGGCGGTTCCCACGGTTTTGACGTCGGTCACATCACACCAGAGGCCGCTAAAGGCGGGCCCATCGGGATCGTGCGCAATGGCGACTTGATCGAGATCGACGCCGTGAAAAACACCATCGCCTTACTCATCCCCGACGCCGACTACGCCGCCCGCCTCGCCGCCTACGTCCCGCCCGCCCCGAAGGAAACCCGCGGCGTCTTGGCCAAATACGCCCGCCTCGTCGCCAGCGCCTCGGAAGGCGCAGTGACCGACAAATACCTGTAAGCATAACATTCGCGTCCCAGCAGCGGGTTGAACGATATAAAAAAATCCTCAACCCGCCGCAAACCACCGGATAAATGCTTTAATTTTTAAAGATGCATCGTTGCTATCAGCTCTGCATCAACCGCCACTACTATGAAAACCAAGCAAATCACCTGCCTGTGCACTGCTTTGCTTTTTTCTAGCGTGGCGCTGGCCTTGGAGGACGTGAGCACGCCTCTGGGGGCGGTAAAAATCATGCTTCCCTACGGCCCCTACAGCTCGATGATCAGCGTGCCACTCAAGGCCTTCGCAATCGCCAGGCTCCCGGTCGGCACTTTTAGCGCCAACACGATCACATTCGTTGGCAGCCCCCTTGGCACCACCCAGTTGACGACCCCGGGCGCCCCCTTTTTTGTTAGTTTCACCAGTGGACGGCACGCCGGGCGGTATTGTTTGGTTACCGCCAACACCTCAAACTCGGTCACCCTTGATATTAAAGATGGCACCGGCACCGAACTCGCGCTCAACACCACCGGCTTTAGCCTGACGTCTGGTGACAAGCTGGAGATCGTCCCGGGTGACACCTTGGCGAGTTTATTTGGCCTCGGAGCAGAATTAAAAATAACCGGAGGCAATAATGCCGCCTCCGCCGATACCGTGGGAATCTGGAATGGCGCGACCTTTGTATACTACTTTTATCGAAGCACCCCCGGTTATGGATACTGGGTGGCGGCTGCCGACACCGCGACCAACGCCAACCATACAATTTTATACCCGGATCAAGGCTTGTCTGTGACCCGTAAAGCGGGGCGACCAGCCACGACGTTGACCTTTATCGGCGCCGTGCCTGTTCATCGCAGCGGCCTGCGCCACCCCGGTGCCTCCTCCAGGCTCGTGGCGCAACCCTTACCCGTGCCGGTGTCGCTTTCCTATTTTGCCTTCACCACCCAGGGCGGGCTAAAAACCGGTGGCTCAGCCCTGAGCGCCGATACGGTAGGGGTGTGGAATGGGGCGCAGTGGATTTACCACTATCAAAACAATAGCGGCGCGTGGCTTACTGCCGGGAAAACCGGCGACCAGAGAAACTTACTGATCCAACCCGGCACCTCGGTCACGATTCTACGCCGTCAGCCTAAAACCTCGGGCGAAAGTATTTTAGGGGAATTACCACCCTACTTACCTTCTCTATAATTATATGAAAAAAGCACTCTGCGCTCTCATGTGCAGCCTACCCGTCTTAGGCTCCGCGCAGTCCGTCTGGATCACCCCCTCGGGCCAAACTCCGGACGATGCTTTGGATATCTCAAATGGGGCAAATTGGTCCCCCACCGGCAAACCCGTCGCCGGCAGTCAGGTCGTCATAGGTGTATCATCTGCGCTGGCCTTCGACGTCGATCTCTCCGTTTCTTCTCTCACCATTTCCGAGAACGTTTCGACCCTCTTTGTGCCCTACGGGTCGGAGTCTCTCACCATCGGAAACGGAGGTTTGAACTTGGGAAGCGGCGCCTCGGCTACTTTAGATGTCATCGTCCTTTCTAGCGCGAACTCCACGTGGAATATAGGAGGTGCCAACGCGACTTTTAACGGCTTATTATATCTCTCCAGCGGCACCGTCTCGCTGAATATCTCCAACGGCGGTTCCCTTACTCTAGCCAATCCGAATAATCCGATCTGGACAGGAGCACTGGCAATCGTGGGCACGGGCACTTACTCGGTCTCCGCCACTTCCTTTCGACCCGAGAATTTAGATAAAGTTAAGATCAACGGCAACACGGTAGAGATAAAAGGCGATAAGCTGGTTCCCGTCTCAAACATTCCTGAATCCTCGAGCGCAGGGGCGCTCGCCAGTTGCGCCGCACTGCTCGGCACCCTGCTTCGCCGTCGTCGCCAAGCTTGAGGTAGGCTCAGTCCACCACCGACCACGCCGCCACCTGACGGCTCGAGAACTCTACGTCGCCGATGCGCAGGCGAAGCGGCGCGAGCCGATCAAAGGGTAAATCAGGCAAACCAGCCACCCGGAGCTTCCCGCTCAGCCCCGTCACCGTATGATGGCGCAACTCGACGCGAACCTTGCGGCCTAGCGGCAAGCCCCACACCGCCGCCAGTTCGTCGGTCAAGGACGGGACCGGAGCGGCAGCACCCGGCAAAGGCAGCGCGGGCTCCATGCGACTGGGTTCCGACGGGGAAAAAATCGAGAGCTGCTCGCTCATTTTGTGCAGTTTAGCCGCTCCGCGCCGGCATAGACGTTGGCGCGGTCGGC
>RGVP01000061.1 GCA_010027235.1 bacterium | reverse complement strand
AGGATAGTCAGCAGCACCACATCGGTCTGGAGGCACTTGTTGGCTTTTAAGTGGTGCAGCAGGGCCAGCGGGGGCATCTTTGGCCAACTGCCGCTTGCGAGGGTTAATCCGCCTTTCGAAGAGTATTGGGCTACGCCGCAGAGGGTGGATTTTGCCGGTTTTTTCCCCTTCGGCGGAGCGACTTGATCGCAATCAGGCCTGTTGGTTCGATTCTGAGGTCGCGGGCGATTTTTACGCGCCGGTTGATATAAGCCTGGGCACGGGTCCTGACCTAGATTTTGGTCGCACCGGGTCGGTGACCGCCTCGCCCAAGTGATTCCATTTATTCCGGCGTCAACGGTTCGGGAACAAATGGCTTTTTACAGCGCTGCCCGGAGACGTTTGCTCTCCAGATTGCTGAGAAGAATCGGCTCCTTGGCACCCCGTAAATGGAGCTCCCATGTGAGGAGATTCCTTTTCACCATCTTGGCAACGGATTGAGTGTTAACGAGTAGACTGCGACTGACTTTGATAAAGAGATCCGCTGGCAGTTGCCGCTCCCAAAGGGAGAGGGTCTGTTTCATCATGAGGTTTTTGCCTTCATTCAGGAGGATTCGAGCGTAGTCGCCATGAGCCTCGACGGCGATGATTTCCCCTGCTTTCACCATCATGGTAAGAGATTTATCCCGAAGTAATACGAGGTCCTCTGCTCTAAGCCGTTCTCTTGCTGTGGAGACCGCATGAGGCATGGCCGTTTCTGAAACCGGCGGCTTGGACAGGCGTAGGATCGTCTTGGCGAGCCTCGCAGCGCTGACCGGCTTGGTGAGATAGTCCAAGGCATTGGCTTCGAAGGCTCGGATGGCATACTCGTCGTAGGCCGTGACAAAGACGACAGCCGGTTGCGGGATAAGATTCTCAAGCTTCGGAAGAAGTTCGAAGCCATTTTTTTTTGGCATTTGGATATCGAGAAAAATTAGCTCCGGTTTAAGCGTTTGCACCAGATCGTTTGCCGAGGTGACATCTTCCGCTTCTCCCACGATCTCGAGCTCGGGGTGGGATTTAAGGCGGTTTGTGAGTTGGACTCTGGCCGTGGGCTCGTCGTCCACCAAAATGACGCGTAAACGCGGTGGCGAGGCCGGGGTTTGAGTATTCCTGTTCATGGCTTTAGAAATTGGAGCGTTGATTCCCCGCGAAAACGATCGGAAGCGTGACGCGTGCGAGCACCCGCCGTGAGGACTTTTCATAGGTCAGGGAAGCGCGGTCGCCGTAGATCAGATGGAGGCGGCGGCGGAGATTGCTGATTCCGATACCTAGGCCGTTGCCTTTTTCTCGAGATGTTGCGGAAGAAGGCTCTACCCAAGATCCGGTGTTCTCAATCGTGAGGTAGAGCGCTCCATCAGAGAGTTGTGTCTGGATGATGATCGAGAGTGGCATCGAGCTGGTCTGCTGGCCATACTTGATTGCATTTTCGAGAAGCGGTTGCACCAAATGCTTGGGAGTTTTCAAGGAGCGGGTTTCTTGATTCGCATCGATCCGGCAAACCAGATTCGCACCGAATCGGACCTTTTCTACATGGAGATAGTTTTCCAGGGCATGCAGCTCTTCTCCCAGAGGTGCTTGATCTTCATCGCTCTTGCTCAGCGAGAAGCGGAGATAATCTGCCAGTGACTGGGTGAGCGTCTCCACTTTCTCTTTGTCATTACTAACGGCCATAACGGCGGTAAGAGCGTTGAAGAGAAAGTGGGGCTGCATCTGGTATCTAAGAAGCGCAAGTTCGCTTCTCTGCTGGCGGCGATGCAGCTCAACGGAGTCAAAAAAGAGCGAGGCTGAGAAATAGAATCCGATCCAACATGCCAAAAAGAAGAAATCCATATAGAGGCCCAATATCATCACACCAGTTCCTATATAGAGAGAGGCTACGAGGGAGCTAAAGTGCTCACTCAGGAACGGAATCTGCGTAACAAGAAAGATTTCAATTGCTATGGATGAGATGGAAACGCCGATAAGTAATACGCCTATTCGGGCGGGATGCCACTTTCTTGAATGGATCCAAATAAACAGCGGGCGAAGAGAGCTTGTGATGATAAATCCGTAAGCTGACTTGAGGAGGATCCATTCCAAGAGCACTAATTCTGATCCGTGCAGCATGATTCCAGCACCTATCAGCAGACCAACTACGACTGCCTGAAGAAGCGTGTAAGCAACCCAGAAACCGATCTGCACTTTCCAAAAGTAGGGCGACTTACCACCCTCAGTTACATAATCGCCCAGATGTAGATTAATCATCTTTCGGTATCGTTGGCGGATGGCAATGCGGTCATTCCTTGGTGAGCTAGGATTTAAAACGAGTCGTCTCACGAGTCACGAGTAGAAAATCCCGCACGAGCCTACAAAACCGCTTATGAACGGCAGGCCATGCGATTCGTCGACACTTTCGTGCGATTCGTCGATTTTCTATTGCGAGCAGCTTAGAATGGAAAAGGGGTGAAGGGTTAAGTGTCAGAAAGATATTTTTTAAAAACCTCACTGCCCAAAGTAATGCTCTATAATAAGGTTAGACTAGGAACCTATGTCACCCGGCCTGTGCGTTGCGTGTTCAGCCTGCTGCTCGCCCTAGGCTCAGCCTGGGCCTTTCCGCCGGCGCCATATTACACGCTGTATGGGATGGTGCGTGATCAGGTGGGCCAGACGGTCACGGCGGAGGGCGCTGAGGTCATCCTGCTGAAGGGTGGGGTGGAGGTTGGCCGCACGCCGATCACATCCAGCATGCTTGATCAGAACTATGAGCTCCAGATGCGGATCGATCAGAATCGCGGCGGGACTACGTTTTACAGCGACCGGGCGGTCGCCGCCGGCGGTCTTTTTAGCATGGTCGTCTCCATGAACGGCGTGCTTTTTTACCCGATTGAAGTCGCCGGAAACCTGACCGCAGGGAAGGGCGGGGAACGTGTGAAACTCGACCTTACCCTCGGGCAGGATCTCGATAAAGATGGTCTGCCCGATGTTTGGGAGGCCTGGCAGCTCTATCAGGCCGGCCTTTACCCGGATGCGAACGGTAATTGGGATCTCACGCTCATCGACAAAAACGGTGACTTCGACAAAGACGGCCAGAGCAACCTACTTGAGTATATTGCGGGCACTTTTGCGGGGGACGCTACCGAGACTTTTAGTCTAAAAATCATCGAGAAGCTCGAGCACAGTGTGCGCTTCGAGTTCTACGGAATCACCGGCAAGGTTTACACCATGGAGAGCAGTGTGGATCTGCAGACCTGGACGCGAGTGCCCTTCAGTGTAGGTGCCCCCGGGGGCGGCAATCTGGCCTATCAGGCGACCGACGTGGGGATCGTCTCCATTTTCACCATTCCGTTCGCAACGGACAAAGAATTTTACCGCCTCTCCGTTCGATGAAATCCCTTCGTTTCGCCTTCATTTTTCTTTTTGTCGCCGCCGCCGTCCACGCGCAGTGGAAGACCGAAACCTATACCCTAAAGGGCGGTTGGAACGCCATCTACCTGCACGGGGATGCCAGCTACGACACGATAGACAACCTGCTGCCGAACACTGGCAGCACCGCCAACATCACCGAAGTCTGGAGCTGGAACTCCAATCCCGACCAGGTCCAGTTCACGGACTCGCAGATGATCCCGTCGGGCGGCACGTCCGAGTGGAGCGTGTGGAAACGCGGCGACGCTGCCTCGACCACGCTCTCAAGAATGGCCGGCCAGCACGCGTATCTGGTCAAGTGTCTCGGCAATTCAGGCAACACTTACACGGTCACGCTCAAGCAATCGCCGCAGATTCCCATCAATTCCTGGGTCCGCAACGGCGCCAACCTGCTCGGCTTTCCCACTTACAAAAACGGCAGCACGTTTCCGACCTTCGCCAGCTACTTCGCCACCTTCCCGGCGGCCATCGCCAGCAGCTCGAAAGTTTTCAAATACCAGGGCGGTGACTTGGGAGCGACCAACCCGGTCCAGTTGTTCTCGACCACCTCCGAGCGGGTGGATCGGAATCAGGCGTATTGGTTCTCCGCCAAGGTGGCCGGGATGTATTACGCGCCACTTGAGTTCAGCCTGAGCACCAGCGGCGGTCTTTCCTTCGGCCGCGGTCTTTCGGAGATCAAGCTGCGCATCCGCAACCGCACCGCCGCGACGGTTACCGTCACCCTCACCCCCACGGCGAGTGAGACGGAGCCTTCCTTTCAAACCGCCATTGCCGGTTCGGTTTCCCTGATGCGCCGCACTTTTAACGCGGCCACGGCGACTTGGAGCGAGGCGGCCTACGGCGCTTCGGCGACCGAGGTGATTCCTCCGCAGGCCACTGTCGAGCTGAGCTTCGGCATTAATCGTGCGGCTATGACGGGGCCGGTGGGGGCCTTATACGCCTCACTGCTGCGGATCACGGAAAGCTCGAATTTGATCGATGTCTATCTTCCCGTCAGCGCGAAAAAGGATTCGCTCGCCGGCCTGTGGGTGGGGGACATCAGCCTCAATAGCGTCAGCAATAAGGTGTCCAACCCTGCGCAGGCGACTGCAACCTTGACTAATGGCGTAGTCACCGCGTTGACGGTCGATGGCTCGGGTGGTTCGGGCTACATCTCGCCCCCCGTCGTCACCATCACCGCGCCAGCGAACAACGATATGAAGGTGGCGACCGCGACCGCGGCGGCCGACGCCTCGACGCGAGTGGTGAGCTCAATCACTCTGGTAGACGGCGGCTTTGGCTACCCGACTGCCCCGCTGGTGACGCTTAGCGCGCCTACACCCGCGGTGGTGGCGTCGGCCACCGCCGTCATGTCGGCGGGAACAGTATCCTCTTTGACACGAACCTCCGACGGTTCCGCGTATCGGACCGCGCCGACGATCACCATTAGCGCGCCCGCGGCCAGCAGCCAAGCCACCGCAACGGCGCTACTGACAGGGAAAAGCGTGGGTGCCATCGAAGTGAATAATGGCGGTGGATACTACTCGTCGGCCCCTTCGGTGGGGATTGCCGCGCCGCCTGCGAGGGTGAGAGCCACCGCCACGCTCGGCGGCACGGCGGCAAACTGGACAATTACCAAGGCCTTGTCCGGCACCGGTTATGCCACGGTGCCAGCGGTGACGATTTCCGGCGGCACGGGTAGTGGAGCCACCGCTACCGCCACGCTCGGGCTCACCGCGGACAGTTTTTCAATTACACCGGGAACCATGACTTATTCGGTGGCGCCAACCGTCACCATCAGCGGCGGCGGCGGCACGGGTGCCACCGCCACGGCGATTCTTACCGGCGGGTCGGTGACTGGCATTACCATTACCAACTCGGGATCGGGTTACACCACCGCACCCGCCCTCGGCTTCACTGGGGGAACGACCACCGGCGGCGATGTCGCGCCCACCGCGGTGGGAAATGCCAGCCAATTTACCGTCAGCACCGTGGTCAAAGGAGCGAATGGAACTTACTCGGTCATACCGAGCACGGTCGTCATCGACGCACCACCCGCTGCGGTGCAAGCCACGGCGACGGCGTTGATCGCGAGCGGTCTGGTGACGGGATTCACCGTGACCAATGGCGGGACGGGCTATACTAGCCCCCCCACGGTAACCCTTAGCGGCGGGGCTTTCGTCTCGCCCGTCACGGCGACGTTCACCGCCACCCTCTCCGGTGACAAAGTAAACGGCACCACCCGAAGTAATGCTGGGGCCGGCTACACCACCCCGCCGACGGTCACTTTCTCGGCTCCCCCGGCCTCGGTGCAGGCGACCGCAACGGCGACAGTCAGCAACAATCGCGTGACGGGTTTCACCCTCACCGGCGCGGGCTCCGGCTACTTTTCCGCGCCGACGGTTACCCTGGCGGTGCCAAGTCTTGGGGCGCAGCCGGCAAAGGCGGTGGCTACTGTGAGCAACGGCAGTGTGACGGGTTTTAC
Source organism: bacterium (assembly GCA_010027235.1). Classification (GTDB taxonomy): domain Bacteria; phylum Verrucomicrobiota; class Verrucomicrobiia; order Opitutales; family Opitutaceae; genus IMCC26134_A. Next base: position 8,753 of record RGVP01000061.1, on the reverse strand, counting down.
GATCACTGCCGGCGGCAGTGGATATGGTCTGACTCCCAAGGTGACGATTGCGGCGCCGCCTGCCCAGTCGGGGACGGCTACTCCCGGTCGTTTCAAGTTGCGCGCACTGCTCCATGTGGCCGACAGCGGCGTGATCAAACTACTCTCCAAGGCCTATCTCGGCCCTTTGGCGGTGGCCCCAAATGACCTTGGAATCGCCACCTCACAGAGCTTGTTGAAAGCTTCCGACCTGGTGTCTGCGAGGCGCATTTCTGCCGCGCATTTGCCCGCCGGGCGGGTGTTCACGGGCAGTGGCAACGTCACCAGTGGCAGCAGCTTGGCCTTCACTATTACGCTGCCTTACAACGACCCGACCAACCCCTTTGTCCACCCCTTCCATCCTGACCACGACAACAAGGATGCCCGTTTCGCGCCGGTGGGTGAAGGGGTGGAAAGCTACACCGTGAACCGCGCCGCCACCTTTACGTTTACCAGCGCGCCGCCATCCGGCGGGGTTGTCGCTGGCTGGGGAAGCAGTGTCATTGGAGGCACTTACCAGGAAATTATCACCGGCCTTCACAGTAGCTCGATCCAGCTGGATGGCACCTTCGAACTTCGCCGTGTTTCGGAAATCGGAACCCTTTCGCAGTAAAAACAGAACGCTAAACGACCAACGCTAAACGCTTAACTTTTCCATTCTCCAAACCATCATGAAAACTACCGCTCGTATCCTCGCCTGCCTGCTCTTTTCCGGGGCATCGCTGATTGCCGCTGTTCCAGCCACCATCAACTACCAAGGCGTCGTCGCCGACTCGTCAGGGACGCTGCTCGGGGCGAGTGGGGCGATCAACCGCAAGGTCATCTTCCGTATTTTTGATGCCTCAACGGGCGGCACCCGCCTTTGGACCGAAGAGCAAACGGTGACGATTTACAAAGGTGAGTTCAGTGTGCTGCTAGGCGCGGGCACCACCGCTACCGGCACGGCTTCCTCAGAGACCCGCCCCGCGCTCGATACGGTTTTCACTGGATCTGCCACCAACCGCTTCATTGAAATCATGGTGGACAACGGCGACTCCAGCATCACGGCGAGCGATTCCCCGATCAGCCCGCGCCAATCAATTACCTCGGCAGCCTTCGCTTTCCGTTCCCAGGTGGCCGAGTCGATCCTCAGCGGTTCCGACCTGACCATCACGCCCACATCCGGCACGGCATCCAATTATGGCCTCGGCTGGTATGGCAGCGGACGGCAATGGAACGGTTTCTCGGTTGATGGGCCGGTGCTCTATGGAAATAGCGGTGGTGTTTTAGGTTCCAAAGCGAGTGGCACCCAAGCTACTGCCTTGCTTTGGGATGCGTCCGGCCGAGTCGGCATCGGTGCCATCGGTGACTTTCGGGATACGAACAAATTAGTGTTACAAGGGAATGATGCCAACACTCCCGCCCAACAACTGATGATCCGTGGCAACACCGACGCCAGTAAGCGGCTTCTCATCGGATTCGACACCACCAATAATCGCGCGACCCTCCAGTCCTACACCGCGACCAGCACCACTGGTCCGTTGCTTCTCAATCCCAGCGGCGGCCTGGTCGGTATCGGCACCAGTGCTCCCGCAGCTCGCCTCAGTGTCGAAGGATCGATCAGTGCAACCGGCGCGGGCGGCTACATTTTCGGCACTGGGGGCGATGTTGATGGCGGCTTGTTCTCACCCTCCGACGGAGTGGTCACGCTCAACACCAACGGCACTGAGCGTCTGCGCGCGGATGCCAGCGGTAGAGTCAGCGTTGTCAGCAAGTTAGGTATCGGCACCACGACCCCGACGGCTAAACTTACCATTTCCGACGATAGCGTGTCAGAGTCTGGCACATTCGGTTCTGTGCAAATAAATCGGGCCGCCACGGGCCACGTTGGGGCGCATGTGAGCTTCTGCCGGGTCGGGTCGAACGATTGCGGGTTGGGCTACGGTCAATCCTCCAGCGTGTTTGGTTTTGGCCCAGGAGGGGGGGGAGCATTCACTCCCAGCTGGCTGGGGATTAATCCAAGTGGCAACGTCGGTATCGGGACAGCGCCTTCTTCTACCTACAAACTCGATGTGACGGGCAGGGTTCATATAACTGAGCAAGTGGACTTGGACAACAGCATCGTCATGGGTAATGATGATTTGATTTACGGCAAAAACCTGTCTGGCGTCGATGAGGGCTGCTTTTGGCCTCGCGGGGGCAACAATGGCACTTACCTAAACTTCGGCAGCGGTGGTTTTTACATCCGTGACAATGCCAATAACTCTAAGATGCAAATAACCAATGATGGCACCGTCCAGATTGGCACGACCGGGGTTTCTGCTCGGCTGAATATTGGAACTAAATATAATTCTCTCATTTATACAGTTGGCTATCTCGACACCAACGGTGGCCAGAGTGGTGATTATAACGGCCCCCGCGACATGTCCATCACCGCTGAGGGGATGGTTGGCGCTAATCAGATTGCCGTTTTCTCGGATGTCCGGATCAAAACGGATCTTCATGTGAGCGATACGGTTAAGGATCTGGAAACTCTGAAAGGAATCGAAGTTACCGATTACTATTACAAAGATAAGTTTGCCAGCGGTAAAGGCCCGCAGAAGAAGGTGATCGCACAGCAGGTTGAGATGGTTTATCCGCAGGCGGTGGTCCAAACGACTGGCGTGGTGCCGGATCTCTTCAAAAAGGCGCCAGTGAAGGACGGCTGGGTGGAGCTGGCGACCGATCTCAAAAAAGGCGATCGGGTCAAACTCATCGGCAAGAAGGCTGAGGCGATTCACGAGGTGCTGGAAATCCGCGACGGTGCCTTCCGCCCGGATGGCCAAGTGGTTGACGAGCAGGTGTTCGTTTACGGCCGTGAGGTGAAGGATTTCCGCACGGTGGACTACGACGCCATCTCCATGCTCAATGTATCCGCCACCCAGGAATTGGCCCGCAAGCTGGAGACTGTGCAGGCTGAGAACGCCGCGCTGCGCCGCGAGCTTGTGGAACAAGCAAAGCGCGCCGCCGCCCAAGCGGATGTGGATACGGCCCAGAATGCCAGACTCGTCGCCCTCGAGAAACTGCTGCTCGAGAAGGCGGGCGGTCTCCAAACCGCCACGCTCAAGTCCGGAAAGTGAAGATGAATTGGCGGATGCTTGGGTCCAACTGACCGCTCGTCGCACCCGCCCACTGAATAACCTCAACTTACTGCTGTGAATCCGCTCTCCCGTAATCTTGTTTTCAACCTAGTGCTTTTGGCGTGTGCTCCGCTGGCGCTGGCGCAAAACTACTCGCTGAACGTCTCACAGCAGAACCGCTTGTATTATCCCTTCAACGGGGCGGGAACGGCCGCCACTGCTTATGGCCCGCCGGGAAGCGCTAGCCTACCCATCAATAACACCGTAGCGTTACCTGCCACGACTGGCAGCAACAACCAAGGCATGGGCCAGAGTGGCGGTTCGTCACGGGCAAGCACGACCACCTCACCCTATTACCCGAGCAATACCACCCGCGACCTCAGCGCAGCGGCGGGCACCACGCTGGTATTGCGCAGCAGCACGTTTGGCGGCGTTTTCGCCTCAGGCCTGCCGCGCTATATGCTGGGTGATGAAATCACGGTGCCTCTTACCAGGGCGGATCTCACGACGGTGGCACCCGCCGGCTACTGGCGTCCGATGCCCGTGCAGCCCGGCGAGGGATTTTTAACCGCAGGGACTGTCCCCACAATCACTATCCCTACCAGCACCGTCAACGTCACCTCCAGTAGCACGGACTCGCGCTTGGTGGCGGTGGCGAGCGTGCCTGTTGCTTTGGTGAAGGGGGCTTACCTTCTGGGGCAGCCGATTATTGACGTCACGGGCACGACGGTGACTTTGGCGGATTTTGCTAACACCAACATCACGGGGAGCGTCGCCACCACCATCACCCCGGCGCTGAATTATTACTACAGTCCGCACGCTGAGAAGTGCTTTGCCTCTCAGCCCGGGCAGGTCAGTATCAGCTGGGTTTCCAATGTGGCCAGCGGCGGATTCTACGAGATCATGACCGAGACCTTCTCGGTGTCATCTACTACAGCCAAGCCGATCCGGACGATTTACTGGAACCAGCGCGGATTCGACGCGCCGCCAGTAGCTATTACCGATCCCAATATCATGGCGGTAAATCCGGTTTATAATCTATTCGTGCCCAAGGCCGTGACCAATGAGGTGGTCTCACCGGGTGATAGTCCGTCCGCGCCGCCGATATATAGCACGTTGAAATTTACCAAGGTGGGAGCGACGGCTCAATTGAGCGCCTACAACGTAGAAGGCCGGATCTTTGTTGAATACCTCGGCAAGGCCCGAGTCGGCAACACCGTGCTCACTTACATCGGATCAGACATTGTAGAAATCATCCGTCAGGCGGATACATCCTACACCTCAGTCAGTCTCGGCAAGGAGATCCTGCCTCATGACGGCAGTTCGGGTGAGCTCATCGCCTCGCCGGTCAACAACGGGTCCACGACCGCTTACTACGCGGCGGTAACGAAAAGCAATGGTTCGACGAGTTACTATGCCGAGAGAGCCACCAGCAGCGCCAATGATCCAGATAATGGCAATGCCAGCAGCACCACCGCTTACAACGATGTGAAATTTTATTGGCTCAAAAAGGGCGATTATGGGATCAACTGGCCGATTTACAAGGATGCCTACTGGCTGCGCTGGTCGCCGAATCTCACGGATTACACTTTCCAGACGGTGGATGCTGGCGGGAGCACGGCAAACACTGGTTTGAAATTCACCAGTGGATTTCTACCTTCGATTGTATATCAGGACGATCCTGCTGGCGCCGAGGCGAGTATGGATGCGCTTTCGCAATCAATCATCGTGAATCCGGGCGCCGATGGTCGGAACCGCAGCCTGTTGAAGTTCACCGCCGCGGGCACACCGTGGTATGTGAACCTCTACACGCAGGCGGAAACGCGTGCCACCCAGCTGGCAACTTCATTTAGGACGGATAATAACGTGACCACCGTTACTGTGGCCAGCACCGTGGGTCTTGAGGTGGGGATGTTTGTTTCCGGCACTGGTTACTCAGGCACCATCGCAAGTATAGTCGATGGAACACGATACACGCTCAATCAAGCGGTGACGGCGGTTCTTCCGACGATTCCCAATCCGAGCTTTGAGCAGTATTCGTTGGATAATTATTGGTATCAATCGTCTCAAGACATCCCTGGTTGGACATTTGTGGGGCAGCGCGGCGTGCAAAGGAGCAATGGGTATGTTATGATGGAGAATAGTATTGTTCCGGACGGACAATTTGCGGTGTTTATGCAGAATACCGGGTCGGCAACTACAACTGTGACCGGACTCATCGCCGGTATAACCTACGAAATCCAGTTAAGCGTAGCCAGAAGAAATCATAACACCACTGTGCCGTTACCTTATACGGTTTCTGTGGACGGAAGCACCCTGTTGAGTGACACGTTGGTATATTCAGGCACTTCTGCTCTATTTTCAGCCAAAACGGTGTCATTTACGGCCACCGGATCCACCGCCAACCTGAGCATTTCCATCGCGCCAGTAGGCGATGCTACCCTGCTGCTTGACAACTTGCATATTCGGTCAACCGCGACTTACACCGTGGAAAGCGATCAAACGGCGAGGATTGCGGAGACCACGGCGGCGAAGGTGGGTGATCGCATCACACCTCCAACTGGTCATGAGTTGGGAGGTTACATTTCGAGTGGAACTTGCTATTATCCTGCCGGTTATATCGATCCCTTCACTCAAGGGATGGATGCCGCGAACAAGGGGGCGATTATTCCAGTCAATGCTAAGACCGGCAACAATACACTCACCGTGAGGTGGTTTAAGAAGGTGCCAGCTCCCTCATCGCAGTTTGGCGATTTTTATGTGCCAGGCAAAATCGGGCGCTACACGGTTTCCTATCCAACCAATCCCGCGCAGCTCGTCATCGCCCAAGGCGTGGGCACGGGTGATCTCACCGGCGCGGAGGCATTGGGCTCAGTTTATTATCAAAACGATGCGACCAAAACCGGTTATAATCCGAACGAAGAGCATGCCTTCATGCTTGGTGGCCGGGCCTATGCGTTGCGCGATGATCTCAATCTGACCACGGCGGGTGCGACTTACACCTCGGAGCCCTACCTGCTGCTAGCATATACCAGTGCAGTTGATAAGCGGCCGGCGATGAAAGCCTACAAAGTAGTGAGAACCGACGCGACTTACACTTTCAACTACACCGCCACGGCAGGCACCTTATTGGTGAAACCCTATCCCTTGCCACTGCTGCCGCTTGCGATGGTGGGAACGGGTGATGCGGCTACCGCCAAGGATCTTGAAATCGTCGGCGCCGACGCGCCGGTCAACACCGCGGTGCAATCTGCGGCCGCGTATAAAGGATTCACCTTCAAGGACCGCAAGGGCTTTACCTGGATTCACCGGGGGCCGCATGCGACGGGCACGCCGACCCTGACGATGAAACTTTATTATAAGAGCCAAGATGGGTTCTTCATCCCGGGAATGAGCACCCAACCGCCGGTGGGAACCATCCTTCCGTTCCTGCGCAACGCATCACGCACGGGCCAATTGCTTACCACCACCCTGATTGATGCCAATCCCGCGGGTGGTGCTGGTCAGATCGATGAGCCGCTGGCCATCACCTACACTCCATCCTGGCCTGCGGCGGTGCCGGAACTCGCCGTGGGAGAGTCCCTCACTCTCGCCAAATATGGCCTGCCCCAGGTGCGAGGCCAAGCCAGCGCGCAAGTCTACTACCAGCAATCAATTGCCAAGGATACCACTAACAGCGCCAGTGCCAAGGCAAGTGTGATGCTGCATGATCCGACCCGCGAGAAGACCTATGCTCTCAGCGCAAGTGGTTTGGCCAGTCTGCCAACCGCCATTTCCACCACCAGCTACGAGGGTAAGACCTACTTCCAGGGGCTCTCTCCCTCGCTGCAAAAGCGTATTTACTTGGATCCACTGCGTGGCGGTAAGGGAATGCTCGTTTTCAAGGGGGAATTCCACGACGCGATCGCGGGAGAAGACTACCTCGATCTCAATGTTCTCACCGTCGCCGAACTCGCCAAGCTCAAGGCGCTGGTGCCCGCCGGAAACAACGATAAAACTCAATGGGATGCCGCGATCGATGGTCTAGCTACGACGGTCGAAACCTTTGTCGAAGACCCCGCCAAGTTGGGCACCTACAAGGTTGGTAGCACCGCCTCGGTAGGCGGGCTCGCCCTTGCGGAAATCACCAATCCGGACACGGCGGTCGACAGCTACGCGGTGACCGCCATCGGTAAAGGCACGGGGTATGTGACCATGGTCTTTGGCAATGGCAACGCCTTCACTCCCGAGGGTGATCCGGTGCAGGTCAAGGTCTTCAAGGTGGCGGACCGCCTTTATACCGGCGATCTCAAGGTAGTGAAATCTAGCAATCCGCTGGACGAGCAAGTGAGCCTACGCCACAGCGGTGACTTTGCCGCCAAGCCCGAGGAGTATGAATTCGATTGGCGCTGGACGACGGGCGCGGCGAGTGCGCCTGCGGTGTATCGCTCTGAGTTGGGAAGCAAGCTGGGTGCGGCTGCGACTTGGCAAATCTACTCCTGCCCGGGAGCGAGTTTACCGACCGCCGCCCAATACGCTAGCGTGCCCGCCAGCCGTGCGGCCACCTTGCCGAGGACCGTGGAGATACGGCCGGCAGCCAAGGCCGTTGGTGTTTACACCCCGACAAGCGTGAATGGCACCACGGTCAGTTTGGCCAATACATCTGCCATTATGCCAGGTATGGTGGTCAGCGGCGATAGCTTGAACGGTCTGGCGAAGGTGTTGAAGGTCATCAGCAACACTCAAATCGAACTTTCCCAGGCCCCGATTAACAGCACCTCGCAGATCACTGTGGTTACGGCCACTTACCTTGATGAGGATGCGGCCAATGGTTTTCCCAGCGTGGTGTTGAAATCCAGTTCAGGGGTCGATTTCACGTCGGGTGTCCCCGGTGATATCGTCTTCAGCGCCACCCTCGGAACTTATGACGGCATGGTTCTTTATGTGAACGGCAATGCCGCATTAGCCTATAACGCACCGACGACCGGGTTGGGGCAGAGCAGCGCGTCAACCGGGCTTTCTGCCGCAGGCCTCTCCAAGCAGTTTAAAATCGCGCCGAGCTTTTTCGCCGCAGGGGCTAACACCATCGAAGTGGCGCTTTACACCACGGGTGACGTCAACGCGACTAGCTCGGTCCAGTTTTGGATCGAGGCCGCCACTGAGACTGACATGGTCACCAGCAGCGGCAGCGTGTGGCAGTCCCCGAGCGACCCAAGTGGGTTGCTAAGCAACACCGCGATCGTCGGCGGCGAGATCACCAACCCTTTCGGCGGTCCTCAGTTTGTTCTCAATGACCGCTGGTTCACCGTCCGCTACCGTCCCAAGGCCAGTGCGGGCAATGTGCTCGGCTCGACCAATTGGTCGCGCTGGATGCCGGCGCAGTTCAACGAGGGCTGGATCAAGCGCGTGCTCGCCGGGATCAATCCGTTCTCCCAGCGCGTGACCGATCTTTATAACAATGCGGTCAACTCCGACGTGAGCGTGATCACCCAGGCGGGCAAGCGCTGGGAAGGCGACATCGCCCTCACGATGGGCAATGTGAATGATGTGGGGCTGATCGAAACCTATGAAACCGTGCTCAATCGCGCCAAGAGCATGAGCATCGACGCCAACACCAACGATCCGGACACCAACAACGCTCTGATCCTGGCCGCCGGC
>RGVP01000007.1 GCA_010027235.1 bacterium | reverse complement strand
CCCCGAGACCCCACCCGCGCCCGGCGCCGTCCTGCTCGGCCGCCGCGCCACCCGCCTGCGCCACCCGCTCCAGGCCATCCCCTTCCTCCTCGGCCGCACCCTGCGCCGCCTGCGCGGGCCGGCCTGAAAGCCCTAAAGAAAAAATCCTCGCTGCCGCTCGCTGATCGGCAGGCCCGCGCGCTCCATGACTTTTAAGAGGTCCTCCCAGACCGCGCGCTTGGAGCGGTTGCTCGCGCTGCGCAGCAGGTAGTTCGGGTGGTAGGTGACAAGCAGCGGCCGCCCGCCGAAGTCCAACCACCGCCCGCGCACCTCGGGTAGGGTCGTGAAGCTCGCCCCCAGCAAACCGTGCGCCGCCGTCCCTCCCAGCGCCACGACCAGCTCGGGGCGCACGATGTCCAACGTCGCCTGCAAAAACGGACGGCAAAACGCGATCTCCTCCGCGCTCGGCGGTCGGCTGCCGGAGGGATCCGCGCCCGCCTCCGCCGACACCGTCGGACGCCAGCACACCAAGTAGGAAATATGGACCGTCTCACGGGAAAGGCCCATGCCCTTGAGCATCTTCGTCAACAGCTCCCCGGCCGGGCCCGCGAAGGGTTCGCCCGCCGCCTCCTCTTCCTCGCCCGGTGCATCGCCGACTAAAAACACCTTCGCGTCCAGCGCCCCCGCGCCAGCCACCAGTTTTTGACCAGACCGCACCCTCGCCACGCAGACCGGATGCTCCCGCATTAACGTCGTCAAAGCCGCCCAACGCGCCGCCTTGTCGCCGTCGGGTAATATCACCACGGGCGGCGGGGGCAGGCTCGGGATCGCCGCAACCGGAGCAGGCACCGGCACGCCCATTCGTCCCTTCGCCGCCGCCTCACGTTCCGCCCGGAGGGGATTAACGGGGGCAACTGCAACCGACAGGACCGCTGCGCCCGGACTCACCGCGATCGGACCCGCCGCGCCGCCCTCCGCACCAGCCGGTTGCGCCACCGCTCCGCGCGACCGCACCATCGCGCGCAGGCCATCGAGCGTGGCGTCGGACACCGGCACGGTCATCTCGCCGTCAGCCTTAAGCCGCGCGAGCTCTTCCGTGATGGCATTCAGGATCGCTTGCATGGAAGGCCGCTCCTCAAGCCGTCCGACCGGCCAGGAGTTTCTCGACGTATTTGCCCAGCAGATCGAATTCGAGGTTTACCAGATCGCCCGGCCGCTTGCCCGCCAGATTGGTCGCCGCCACTGTATGCGGAATTAGCCAGACCGCGAAGGCGTCGCCCTCGACCTCGGCCACCGTCAGCGAAATGCCATCGATCGCGATACTACCCTTGTGAATCAGGTAACGCCCACCGCCCTCCGGAGCCTTCACGCGCAGGTAACGATCCGCGCCGCGAGCCTCGAAGACCTCGACCAGGCCGAGGCCGTCCACGTGGCCGCTGACGAAGTGGCCGCCCATCTTGCCGCCGAAGCGCAGGCTTCGCTCCAGGTTGACCACTCCGCCCACCCCGACCGCCGAGAGACTGGTGACGCGGCGTGTCTCTTCCAGCACGTCGAACTCGAGACCTTCGGAGTCCGCCTTGACTACCGTGAGGCAACAGCCGTTGACCGCGATGCTATCGCCGAGGGCGACGTCCGCCAGCGCGGTCCGGGCCGAAACGCGGAGTTTCCACGCATCGCCCCCGCGCTCAAAGCGCTCCACCCGTCCCGTCTCCTCGATGATGCCGGTAAACATAGTCGTTTTAAATGAAACATTGATGCTGCGCCGCGTGACTCGACGCCGCAAGCCCGGTTCGGGGCTTCTCGCGACGGAACAGCCGGATCCAGCGCAGCTCAGGCCTTGCCTCTGCTTTTGATCACCCGCCGCAAGGCACGACCCAGACTCACAAAATCGAAGGGTTTTTCGAGGATATGCTCATGCGGCTGGCCCAGTTGGCGCAGTTCGCCGAGCACCGTTTCAGTCAGGTGACCGCTGATGATCAAGACCGGCAGATCAGGCAGTCGCTGGCGCAAGACCTTCAACACCTCGACGCCACCCATTCGCGGCATATTTAGGTCGAGCATAACCACGTCCAAATCGTTTCCGACCGATAGGATATTTTCGATCGCGAACGCACCGTCGCTTGCCACCGTAACTTTGTAGCCAACTTGGCGCAGCACGGTCGCGAGCATTTCCTGAATCGCAACTTCGTCCTCAACCAAGAGCACATGCTCGGAGCCCGCGGGAATGTTATCTGGGTAGGCGGGGGTGCCAGCCAGTTGCGCCTCCAAGCCCCGGGTCTTCAGCGGCAGGTAAACATGAAATACCGTGCCTACTCCGGGCTCGCTGGACATGTCGATCAGGCCCTTGTGGGAAACTACGATGCCATAGACCACCGCGAGGCCAAGGCCGGTGCCGCCGGTCTCCTGCTTTGTAGTGAAAAAGGGCTCGAAAATACGGGCGCGAACTTCGGGCGGCATCCCCGAACCGGTGTCGGCCACGCAAATGTGGACGTAATCCTGAGTCGGATCGGCCTGCAAGCCGACGAGTTTTGCGCCATCCACGCGTCGGGTTGAAATAGTCAGAACCCCGCCGCTGGCCATCGCATCGCGGGCATTTACGCAAAGGTTCATCAGAATCTGACGGACTTGGTCAGGGTCGGCCGCGAACGCCTCGATACTTTCGTCAAAATCGCGCCGCAGCTCGATATCACGCGGGAAAGTTTCGGTCAGTAATCCGACCAGCTCATCCACCATTTGGTTTATGTGCACCGCACGGTAAGCCAGCTCAGTCTTGCGGCTAAAGGCGAGGATCTGGCCGACTAGAGAGGCAGCGCGGATGGCGGCGTCATGGACTGTAGCCAAATAGCGCGCCAACCGTTCGTCCCCAGTTGGGAGCGCCACCGCGAGCTCGGTGAAGCCGCGGATGATGGCGATGATGTTATTAAAATCGTGAGCGATGCCGCCCGCCAGCGTGCCGAGGCTTTCCATCTTCTGCGCTTGGCGGAGTTGCTCCTCCAGCGCCTTGCGCTCGCTGATATCTTCACGCAAGCAAAGCAGGTAGGTGACCTCTTCAAGGTGATTACGAATCGGCGAGATCTGAACAAACTCCCAGGCCGTTGAGCCGTCTTTACGGCTCGTGCGCAATTCTCCCGACCACTTATGCCCAGCGGCCACTAGGGAGCAGAAATGCCGGTAAGATGCATCACTCGCATGCCCCTCCCGCAGCAGGGGAATTTGCTGCTCAAAAATTTCTTCCAACGTGTAGCCCGTAACCTCAGTGTAACGGGAATTAACGTATTGAGGGGTCCCTCCGGGCGTGGTGATGATGATCGATACGGGGGCCTGCTCGACCGCCTGGGAGAGCTTGCGGAAATGCTCCTCGGCCAGACGGTGCTTGGTAACATCGCGCCCGACCGCGCGCACCTCGCGGATCTGACCGTCGACATCGCGCACCGCCGTCTCCTCCCACGCGATCCAGCGCCAACCCTGCGCAGTTTGCCAGCGGTGCTCACGCGAAATATGGAAAGGCGGACGAAGCACCCTGCCGGCATAACTTTGCCAGTCGCCAATATCATCCGGATGCAGAAGCGCCTGGATAGACTGCCCGCCCCAGACTGGAGCAGGCTGGCCAAATTTTCGGGCGAAGGCCCGATTTACCTCCACTAGGCGCAGCGGTTCCAACTCATAAATGGCCGCTAGCTCTAGACTGTCCGCCCACGGGACCAGTCGGGAACCGCCCCCCGGTGGCAGTGGAAGCAAAGGCGTTACCATGCCAGCCATCACACCATTCCCCTTAACATCGCCGGCAGATTCGCAGAAAACTCCACCAAGGAAGCTGAGGCAGCGGCCTCCTCCTTTTCATTGTCAGGGAAAAGAATTTTCCAGCCATCCGTTTCGCGCCAAGCCCCGCGCGGAAGAGCGGGAACCTTCTCAAACCCACTCGGGATGCCCGCTTCACGCACGATCAGATCGCCAACTTGAATGGCCGCGGCATACATTGCATAATCCCCGGCATCATGCGGATGCGCATGATGAAGGATCGCCTGCACAATCTCCGGAGGCAAATGATGACGCTCCAGATAATACCCTCCCACTTGGGCATGATCCCAGCCGATCGCCATGCACTCGGCCGTGCAGACCGCCGCGGGGCTGGCGTGGGGCTTGTTCACGAGCTGTTTAAAAACATCCGGCCACGCCATCGCCATGACCACCTTGCCCACATTGTGCAGCAGCCCGATGATGTAATCGGTGTCATCATCAATCATCAGGTTGGTTGTCCCTAAGATTTTGCGGGTCATGATCGCAGTGCCGATCGAGTGCTGCCAAAGCTCGCGCCACGGCAAACGCACGGAACTGGAGCTCATGCGCTCCATATCATCGATAACTGGAGTCGCCATCGACAATTCTTTGATTTGCCGCATTCCCAGATAAAGCACCGCCTCCTCGATATTATTCACCTTGGCGCTGAGGCCGAAATAAACGCTGTTCACCATGCGCAACAAGCGGGCGGTCAAAGACGGATCGCGCCGGATCGTCTCGGCGATCTGCGCGGTATAACTGTGGTCGGAATTAACCAGACCGGCCAGCTTGCGATTGATGCTATCTAAAGAAGCAAGCTTAGGGCAGCGCTCAATGCGCTGCTTTACCTCCTCGTTTAAGTAGGAACTCTCTGACGCCGGTTGGCTGTTCATGGAGACGGGTGGGTAAGGAGGAAGGGCGTGACGATGACACGATTAAAACGACACAGCGTGCCCTCTAGTTTAGTGAGCGATCAAAAATCGCGCCAAAATAGGCCCATCTACTAATATGAGCGGCTGGAAGAATACCCCAACCCAAGCCATGCCGGCTTAAAATCCGCTAAGCTTAGCCACGGGCATAAATCCACCCGGCTGGAATTTTCTGCCGGGCAGATCTGGAACCTTGGAAAAAAGTTGATTAAGCTCGTTAAGCGCAAAAAATAATTTTTTATCTAATTATATAAAAGAGTTTTAAGTAATTGTATAATCTTCTGGCGCAAACACTGCATGCGGTCTCGCCATGCTTTTGCCTGAAACTCTTGCCACGCCCGTTTTGGTCCCGACCTCGGGAGAGTCTATCCGCATCTCCTTTGCCGAGGCCGCGCGCCGGGCCCGTGAGGGCACCTCAACCGTCGCGCCCGCCGACCTCGCCGCCGCCCGTGACCAACTAGAACATGGATGGCCAGGAGTGACCGCCGCCGCTCTGCTCGTCCCCGCTTGGACCCTACCTGAAGCCCCGCCTTTGGCGGACGTCCCTGACGCCCACTGGGGCGATTACGTGGATTGGCTGCTCGCCAGGCCCAAACGCGCGACCGATCTGGTTGAGAGCAACGCGCTCGCCCGGCAACTGGTCCGCCGGGTAACCGAGATTGCCGACTGGATGGATCGCAATCTCGCGGCACCCGCCGTCCTCGCGGCTTCGGCCGCCTACTCACGGGCGGACTTTTCCGCTCTGGACCGCTTGCCTGCTGAGCAACTCCATGCCTTGCAATCCGCCCGCGCCCGTATCCTTTCCCGCCTTCACGGTCGCGCCGCCGCACCACAAACCCCAGCTCCGCGCAACCGGCACGAGCGCCCTCTCCGCGTCGGTTTTATCCGCCAGCGCCACATTCTAGACGCCGCCGGTTGCCGCCTCCTTGCCCGCCTCTCACACTTGGATGCCGAGCGCATCCAGGCCGTGCTCTTCACCTCAGATATTCTGGGCTCCGATCCGGTCTTCACCGGGCCCGAAAGAGACATCCGGCTGTTGCCAACTTCCTTTGCCCAACAAATTGAAACCCTGCGGGCCGAAAAGTTAGACGTCTTGGTTTTCTCGGACGATCTCTCCGGCCACGTCGCCCCTGTGGCCTGGCTCGGTTTGCACCGCATCGCCCCGCTCCAGCTGGTTGACATCGGCGAGGCGCACACCAGCGGTCTGCCCGCCCTAGACCTGCGCTTGGCCGGCGCAGCGGACCTAGACCGACACATCGACGGCTCCGAACGCCTCGCGCTGTTACCCGCCACCATCAACGCCTTTGACCTGTCCGTCCTCCACCGCGTGGAGGCCTCGGAGATCGGTCGCGCGCAGCTCGGCCTGCCGCAAAACTCCCCGCTGCTCTTTGCTCTTCTGCCCGCCTCTGCACCCAGCCCTTCGGCCTTGGCCCGCTGGACCCGCGCGCTCGCTGAACACCCCACGGCTGAACTCATCCTAGCCGTCGAAACCCACGAATCAGAACCCGTCCGCGAGCAACTTTTAAGTCACTTTGCTCAAGCAGAAGTGCAAAGCCACCGTATCCATCCGGTAAACCTCGCGGACGGCTTTATTGACCTGCCACGGCTCGCCGCGCTGGCCGACGTGTGCCTCGATCCTACGCCTTTCGCCGCCGCTCTCGCGTTCGAGTCGGGCACCCCTGTCGTCTCGCTCAGCACTTCGCCCGCCGCCGCCCTGTTCCGGGTAGCCGGTCTGGCCGCCGACCTCACTGCATCTGATGAAGATTGGCACCGCATGCTCGCCGCTTGCCTGGCCTGCCCTGAGGGCTACCGCGAACGAATCGCATCCGCCCACGCCCAGCTTCCCGCCTACGCCGACGTCTATGGCGCTGCCCAAGATTTTACCGCTCTACTTGAAGCCGCTTGGGACGAGTTGATCACAGTGGGCTCCGCCCGTTTTCGCCGCACACGCTCACCCGTGCGCTCCAGCTCGCCGCACTCGCCCCATCCGGGCGACCTGCAGGCAGAAGGTCGCGTCTTGATCGCGCGCGGTCGCGCCGAGCGGGCGATTGCCTGCCTGCTCTCCGCTCTGCAGCGCGCCGGCGGCGACGCCACCCTTTGGTTTGACCTCGCGCTCGCCTACCGGGCCGCCGGCCAGCCTAAGTCAGCTCTGGAGTCACTCGAAGCCAGCCTGCGCTTGGATGACCAAAACGCCGCCGCTTGGATCGTTATCTGCGAACTCGCCGCCGACGTCGGCTCGCTGGATTTCGCCCGCGAGGCCCTCGCCCTCGCCGCCGAGCTACGACCCGGGGACGAGCGCATCCCCGCCCTGCGGGCCCGCATCGCAGCCTGAACCCCTCTACCGCTTCCACCATGCACTACGACTACCTCATCGTCGGCGCCGGCTTCTCCGGCCTCGTGCTCGCCGAACGCCTCTCGAATGAACTCGGGGCGTCTTGCCTCGTAGTGGACCGCCGCGCCCACCTTGGGGGCAACGCCGCCGACGAATACGACGACCACGGTGTCCTAGTGCATAAATACGGCCCGCACTACTTCCGCACCGATAGCGCCCGCGTGCTCGATTACCTGTCGCGCTTTACCTCCTGGCGACCGGTCAACTACCAGATCCTCTCCTGGACTCGGCAACGCTATTGGAAATTCCCGGTCAACCTGAACACCTTCGAGCAGATGATTGGCCGCCCCTCTACCGAGGAGGAGTTCAAGGCCCATCTGGAAAAAGTCCGCGTGCCTATCGCCAATCCCGCCAACTCCGAGGAGGTGATCATCTCCCAGATCGGTTGGGAACTCTACGAGAAGTTTTTTAAGGGCTACACCCAGAAACAATGGCGCAAGTCCCCCGCCGAACTCGACGCCTCCGTCTGCGCCCGCATCCCCCTCCGCACCAACCGCGACGACGCCTACCTGCGCGAAAAGTTCCAAGCCCTCCCCTCCGCCGGTTACACACGGATGTTCGAGCGCATCCTCGCCGCCTCACCCCGCGTTCACGTGCTGCTGCGGGCCGACTACCGCGAGGTCATGAATACGGTTGGCCACACGAAACTGATCTACACCGGAGCGATCGACGAGTTCTACGATTACCGCGCCGGTGTCCTGCCCTACCGATCCCTCCGCTTCGAACCCGAGAGCTTCACCCCCGAACAACTCAAGGAACGGGAAGCCATCTCCGGCCACCCGGGTTTCTGGCAGCCCGCCCTTCAGGTAAATTATCCTAACGAGTTTGATTTCACCCGCATCGTGGAGGTGAAACACGCCACCGGTCAGCTCTGCACCAATACCACCATCGTGCGCGAATACCCCGCCGACTACGTGCGCGGCGGCGAGGCCTACTACCCGGTTCCAACCGAGGAATCGAAACGCGCCTACTCCGCCTACGCCGAAATCGCTCGGAATGAGAAAAACACCTACTTCGCCGGCCGCCTAGCGACCTACCGCTACCTGAACATGGACCAGATCGTAGACGCCGCCCTCGACCTCTTCGAGACCATCCGCGCCGATCGCTCCGCCGCCTAAAATAACAGCCCTGGAAAAACCGCGCCCATGCCCGCCGTCACCTTAGTTATCCCAGTCCACAACGACGCCCCCACCCTCCTCGCCTGCGTGCGCGCCGCGCTGCTCGACCCCGGCCTAGACGACGTCAACGTGCTCGTGGTCGACGATGCGTCCACCGACGGCGGCCCCGCCGCGCTCCGCGCCGCCTTCCCCGCCCTAACTATTCTCCACCTGCCCACCCGCGGCGGCGTCGCTCGTGCCTTGAACACCGGCTTCGCGCACCCCCTCGCCGCCGGCCGCGACGTGGTGCGCCTCCACGCCGACGTAATCGTGGAAACCCCTCGTTGGCTCGCCCAGCTCGCGGAGATTACGACCAGCCGCCCCGCCGCCGGCGTGATAGGTGCCCGGCTAGTTTATCCTGACGGTCGCATCCAATCCGAAGGCCGCAGCCTCATCACCGGCCTCGGCCTCCATCCACGCCACTGCAACCTCCGGGCCTACCTCGCCGACGGTCCCGCCGGCGCGGTCGTTGAGGTCGACTCTGCCGCCGGCGCCCTCGCCTACTACCGGCGGGCTGCGCTCGACGCCGTCGGCAGCCTCGATGAACGCTATGGACCGGCTTGGCTGGAAGATGACGATTTCTGCATCGGCGCCCGCCACCGCGGATACAAGGTTTTTGTCCAACCCGCCGTCCGCGCCGTCCACTACACCCGCTGCGCCGGTCCCGCCTTCGCCCCGAAAGTCGCCGGCTCCGAAAAACCGCTTCACCAGATCACAGGCCACCTTAAGGAAACTGCCAGCCAGGTGCAGGCCACGCAGTGGGAGGCCAAATGGGGCTGGAATCCTTATTACCCTGACTTGAATGAGATCCGTCGGCTCCACGGCCATACCGAGATCGGCTGGCGAATCGGCGAACCCCTGCGTTACCAGAGCGCCGAGGAGTTCCCGCCGGTGGATTGCGCCCTGGTCACGTGGAATTCGTTAAAACTCCTAAAGCGCACCCTCGAAACCCTAGCTGCCACCGATTACCCAGCCGATAAGGTCCGAGTCTACGTCGCCGACAACGGCAGCACAGACGGCACCGGCGAATACCTCGCCGCCCTCGCCGCCACCTACCCCTTCGCTCTCCACGCCATTACCCTGCCACTCAATACCGGCGTCGCCGCCGGCATCAACGCCGCGATCCTCGCTGGCTCGGCCGAACTGGTTGCGCGGCTGGACGATGACATCGCCCTCGAACCCGGTTGGCTCAAGGCCTTCGTCGAAGACCTACGCCGCCGCCCCTTCGCTGGCTGCGTGGGCACGAAGACGATCAACGACAACCCTGCCCGCACTCTCCAGTGGGCCTGTCCCCACAGCTACCCGAACGGCTACAACTACCGCGACGAACCCAATCTCGGCCAAGCAGACTACCTCGCCCGCGTCGCCGCCATTCACGGTTGCTGCATTCTCTACCGGCGCGATACTTTCAAGCGTTGCGGCCTGTTCGATATCCGCTACAGCCCGACTCAATACGACGACATCGACCACAATTTCGCCCTGATCCATGCCGGCTACGAGGTGCTCTATGACGGCCGCACCCACGTAGTGCACAAAATCAGCACCGGGCTCGACCGCTCCTTCGCCGGGCTCGCCAGCGCCTCCGCCAACGGTTCCAAAATGTATGGAAAATGGGGCCGTGACATCTTCGAGCGCCTGGACTCTGCGATCGTGCTTTCCCGCGAGGGCCGCTACTTGCCCGACGACGGCGACACCTCCGCCTGGCTTGCCACCGGCCCCCGTCCCGCCGAATTCCCGCGCCAAGCCGCACCCCTCGGCGTAGGCCACCGCAAGGTCCTCGATGATCTCTACCTCTCACTCGCGGCCCCAGACGGCGCCGACGGGTCAATTCTCAATTTCGCCGGAGCCCACCTCGAGCGTGGACGCCAGTTACTCGCCAAGGGCTTCTTCATGGACGCCCTCGACGTGTTCCTGACCACGGTTAACTTCCACCCAACCCGACCCGAGGCCTTCGCCGGACTATCCGACGCTTATCACCGGCTCGGTTACGTCGATCAGGCTCATGCCGCCGCCCGCCGCGGTCTCCACCTAGCCCCGGAAGATCCCGTGCTGACCGACCTCGCCGCACGCCCCGCCGCAGCTCCAGCCATTCCGGCACCCCGCGCTCCGGTCACCCCACGGGCACCCAACACCCTACGTGTGCTAATGGTGAACGCCTTCCAACCCCGCCTGCCAGACGACGACCTTGGCCTCATGCACGCCACCGTCGATGCCCTGCGCGCCAGAGGCGTCGAAGTTGAGATCGCGAGCGTGGCTCGTCCTGATCCTTCCGGCTTCGACCTCGCCCACGTATGGAATATCGGCTTCCCCTACCAAACCCTGTCTCAGGTGAATGCTCTCCGCGTCGCCGCCCCCGCCTTACCCATCCTCCTCACCCCGGTGTATGAGGATAAACGGGAGACCACTTGGAGTGTAGCCGCCATCCAAGAAATTTTTGCATCTGGCCAGACGCAGGTCCAGATCGAACAGGCCCTCCGCACCCTCTCACGAGGCATCACGCCTGTCTCCGGCGAGGCTCGCCCCACCCCGCGGGGCGTCCACCTCTACCGCACCGCGCAAGAGACCTGCCAACAACGCATTCTCCAGCTCGTTGACCACCTCCTGCCTTTTACCGCCGCGGAGGAGGCCGACTTGCGCCGCGAACTCGGCGTGCAACGTCCGCATACCCTGCTGACGCCACCCTTGCCCGTAACGGCCCTGCGCGCCGCCTCCGCCGAGTGGTTTCAAGCCCGATGTGCCGCACGTGATTTTGTCCTGTGCGTCGGAGACCTCGATCCTCAAAAAAACCAACTGCTGCTCCTTCAGGCCATGCGCGGCACCGGCCTGCCTGTCGTGCTCGTTGGCCGGTGGCGCAATAGCGACTACACCGAGCTCTGCCGACGCTACGCGACACCCGAAACCCTGTTCATTGAGCAACTAGAAACCGACCAGCTCGCCTCTGCCTACCATGCGGCCCGCGTGCACGCCACCCCGAGCTGGCAGGATTGCCGCCTCGCACCCTCTATGGCCGCCGCCATCGCCGGTTGTTCGGTTGTAGTCTCCCAACGCCCTGCCGAACAGGAACTGTTCGGCTCTGTTGCTCACTACTGCAACCCAGCCGACGTCACCTCTATTCGAAACGCCGTGCTCACCGCGCACCGTGCCCACCCGCAAAACGCCGCCCAACGCCAGACCCTTTCCAAGCGACTCACCGAGCTTTGCGAAGCCGATGCGGTCGTCGGTCGCCTGCTGGAAATCTACCGTAACGTAACCCCGCGAGCCGCCCTGGCCCTCACCGCCGCATGATCCCGGCGCCCTCCAGCATGCCGTCGGATCAACGCCCCATCGTCATCTTGGACGCCCCCGGGCGCGCGGAAGAAATTCACGGCCCCGCACCCTTTACCCTCGGCCGTCCCGTAATCCACGCCGGCGAACGCGACGCCGAAGGCGTGCTCGCCCTCGACCCCGCCGCCATCCTGCTTAGCAGCGA
Source organism: bacterium (assembly GCA_010027235.1). Taxonomy (GTDB): domain Bacteria; phylum Verrucomicrobiota; class Verrucomicrobiia; order Opitutales; family Opitutaceae; genus IMCC26134_A. Next base: position 23,624 of record RGVP01000007.1, on the reverse strand, counting down.
GTGGACCCACGAGTGGCGCCTGATAGCCGCCGCCGCCCGCCACGCCGGCGTGCCGGTGATCTACGTTATGGATGGGGTCATCGAGTGGTCCTACCTCTGGAATAACCTCAGCTTCATCCGCCCCTGGGGCACCATGCTCCAACCGCTGATCGCCAGCGATCTGTGCGTAATTGGCCGCCACCCCGCCCGCATCCTCTCCTCACTCGGCCTGGCCGACCGCATCCACGTGGTCGGCCTGACCCGTTTCGATAAGCTACCGCGTGAACGCGTGCTCCGCGCCGGCTCGCGCCCCCGCCTGCTCGTCGCCACCGCCCGCACCGCCGGCCATGACGTCGAACAGCAAGTGCTGGCTCGCCGTGCCCTGCGCGACCTGAAGGCTTGGCTAGACACCCAACCCCACATCGAACCGATCTGGCGCATCGCCGCCGACCTCGCCGAGGATATCGGAGTGGCCGCCGACGTTGCTGGCGGTTTCACAGAGGCCCTCTCCAGTTGCACCGCTTTAGTTGCCTTTACCTCGACCTGCGTGCTCGAAAGTATGCATAAAGGCATCCCGGTCGCGATTATCGACTACCGGGCCACCCCGCTCTACGTGGCTGCCGCTTGGGAAATCCGGTGCACCGAACACATTCCTAGCGTCGTTCAAGAACTGCTCTACCCGCCGCCCCAAAAACTCGCCTGGCAAGACGCCTGCCTCGCCGACGAGCTGGAATCCGGCGACGCCACCGCCGCCCTCGCCGACGTCCTGCGCGCGGCCATCGACCGCCCCCGCCCCGCTCCCGACGCGCCAGCACCCACACCTGATCGGCCCGACGGCCGCCTCGATTTCCGCTTGGTGCATTCCGAGCTCAGTGCCTTCTCGCTGGGTTCGCTCCCCGTCCTGCAATATGAACTCGCCGCCGCCCACCACCTCCTGCGCCACACCCGCCACGAAAAAGGTTTTCTGCAACGCGACGCGCTAGAGTTAAATGAAGCCTTCTCTGGCGGCGACATCCGGCAGACCCGCGTGTTTTCGCTGCTCGACCAGCTTCCCGGCGCCGGCGTTGAAGGCTCCGCCAAGGTCGAACACGTGGCAATCGGCGGTCGTGCCGTGCGCGCGCTTGTCACCCCCGCAACCACTCGCCTGACCTACGCTATCCCCTGCGGTCTGCCCGGTCGGCTGAGCTTAGCCGTATCCCTGCATCCAAATTGCTGGGGCCGCCCCGACTCGGGACCTTGCCGCCTGCTCATCTCCGCCGACAAAAAAACACTCCTAGACGCTACCCTGGACCTGCGAGATGCACCGGCGGACTGTAAATGGTGGTGGTTCGATCTATCCGTGCCCGGCTCCTCGCACGGTGCCCATACGCTGATGCTTCAAGCCTTGGGTGTGAATGGAAATACCGCTCGTGACGCCGTCTGGCGTGCCCCCCTGTTTCACTGGCGAGAAACCGAAGACGCGCCCGACGCGAACGCCGGTTTCCGCCCCCGCCTCGCGGCCGGCGCCGATTTCTACGTCCCCGGCCGAACCGTCGCTTAAACCCGAACACGCTGCACCCAGAATCCTGTCCCCGTCATGCCTAGCCTCGAACGTCCCACCGCCCTCATTCTGAATTTTACCGGCAATGTCTACCATTGGGGCTGTCACGGCACATCTTCAGAGATCTACCAGAGCCTGCTCGAACGCGGCTACCAGGTGAATTGGCTCGATGTGCGTAGCACGCATGCTTTGACGCCCCAGCCCGAGAGCGAAGCAGATTTCGGTTCGGTCGCTTTCGTAGCCACTTTCTTTAAAATCCATCCCAACCTTGAGTTTGCGCTCACCGACGCGGACGTGGTCGTGGTCAATGGTGAGGGCACACTGCACCGCAGTTTCCGCGCCCCGCTTAACCTGCTGTTTCTGATGCACGCAGCGCGGAATATCTTCGGCAAACCAGTGCATCTAATTAACCATTCATTCTTCCCCTCGGGCGGGGAGGCGCTCGATCCAGTGGCGGACGGACTCTACGGACGGGTCGCAAGGACTCTGACCCGTGTCGTGCCCCGCGAACCCGTCTCCCGCAGCATCCTCGCCCGGCTGGGCGTTAATTGCACGCAGGGCTTCGATTGCCTGCCCCGCTACCTCGCTCGCCACGGCTTCACCGGCGCATCCCGAATTGAAGGACCTTTACTGCTTTCGGGAGGGGTAAACATGAACGCCGAAACCGCCGGGCGCGTCGCCGCCGCCGTCCGTCCGCACCTCGGTTCCGGGCGGCGTGTAAGTTTCCTAGCAGGAGCCAAGGGATACCCCGCCCCCGAGGACGCCGTAATCTACGAGTGGATGCGGGCCAGCCTGCCGGAACTCGAGTGGCAAGAGGCCCGCACCATGGAGGCATGGCTCGTCGCCATAGCTTCCGCCTCCTGTCTCGTGTCGGGCCGGTTTCACCACACCATCGCCGCCGCCACCCTAGGGACGCCTGCGGTCACGTTTCCAAGCAACACGCCAAAAACGTCCGCCATGTGCGATTTGTTCGGACTCGACGCACCGATCACCTATGCTGACCCGGAGTTTATAACCAAAACCACCCACGCCATCGACGTTGCCCTTTGCGGGCAGGCACGACTCGCGACGGCTGATGCTCTCGCCGCCGTGCTCGGCTACGCGGAAAACAACTTCAGCGGGCTATAAAGATGGCTGCTTGGATCTCGCTTTTCGTCGGCGTCGGCGCTGTCGCATCGGTTCTCACGGCGCTGATTATGCGTTTGTCTAAGCAGGCTCCGGCAGAGGCACGACCGGCGGTTTCGATCGCCACCTGCGAACGCCAACTTAACTATTACAAAAGCGGCCATACCGTCGTTTGAACCGCCCGCCTAATTCTCTCCGCAAAATGAAGGCCGCCTCATTTCGATCCCTAACCGCCGACCTCGGCCTGCTCGTCCAAAACAAGACGGACCCGATTTCAGGAATCGGAGACCCCGCGATGATCCGAGTCTACTCCGGAACGCGTAAAGGCGCCACCGCTTTCTTCCGAAACCGGCCGTTCCTCACTTTGCTTCTCGATGCCATGGAGATCTGCTGCACCGAACGACCCCGGATTTTTTTCCACGCCTGCTCCGTCGGCGCCGAACCCTATTCGCTCGCCCTATGGTATCTCCACCGTGCGCAGCACAAGTCGACGCTGCTGCCCCTAATAGAGGCAACCGACGTAGAACCGGCTTTTCTCGAAGTGGCGCGTGCCGGCATTTACCCTAAGACGATTCTCGACGGCATGACGCAAGAGGAGCGGAGTTGGTTTGAGATCCTGCCCGACGATCTCGTGCGAGTGCCCGCCGCCGCCCGCGAGCTCGTCCGATTCAGGGATGCGCAGTCGTTCCTGGATCCGATCAACGACGGGCCCTACGACGCGGTCTTAGCAATGAACGCGCTCACCTACGTATCGCCTGAAGAACAGTCCGTAGCAATCCGTCACATGGCTAACCGCGCGCTTCACGTGCTGGGTCTAAGCGCGTTTCACCCCGACTCTATCCGCGACAATATCCGGAGCGTAGGTTTCGAATACGTTGATGCCCGCGCCGAGGAGATTCACGAGGCTTGGGTCGAACGTCGGGTGAGCTTGGCGCCGCAACCGGGAACGCCGGAATACTCATGGCAATTGCCCCCGTTTTCCCACCCTGTGCCAGACCGAGAATATCGTTTCTGTTCACTCTTTGCACGCGCCGAGGTTATCACGCCTCACTGAAAGGCGATCGTCATACCACCCCATTACCAAGCCAGCCAAACGATTGGGTTTCGAGGCTGTGATCGCTGTTAAGGTTGCTCGATCCGATGGAATATGACTATCAAATGCCGGTCAAAAAAGGTCGCGACGAGGGTGGACGACGCTGTGAACGGCTGGAGCCCGCTCGCCTCGCTGAAAACACTCGAGATCTACCTTCCCTATGCAGGGGATAATATCATCGACGTAGAATAGGGAGACCAGCGGAACGGATCACCGATTGCCATAGACCCAATTCGTTGGGATAGTGCCAAGTTCAACCGTCCCAATACGCGGCCCCGTGCCGTTCATCAGCCAAAGACGCCGGATACCAGTCGCGCTGTCAGTCCAGATAATATCAGGCGTCCCGTTGCCATCGAAGTCCGCCGCCCCGTTGATCTGCCAAGAGGTGGGAATCGTGCCGAGTTCAACCGTGGCAATGCGCGGGCCCGTTCCGTTCATCAGCCACAGACGCCGGATGCCGCTAGCGCTGTCACTCCAGATAATGTCGGGCGTCCCGTTGCCATCGAAGTCCGCCGCCCCGTTGATCTGCCAAGAGGTGGGAATCGTGCCGAGTTCAACCGTCCCAATACGCGGGCCCGTTCCGTTCATCAGCCAAAGACGCCGGATGCCGCTGGAAGTGTCGGTCCAGAGAATGTCGGGCGTCCCGTTACCATCGAAGTCAGGGCCCGCCTTGGTAACACGGTAGCGGGCGGTGACGGCCGCCGTCTCCTCGTGACGCAGGCTGTTGTCGGCCGCGGTCGGGCCGGACGCCACGCCGGTGGGAACGCCTCGATAGAGGATAGAAGGATTGGAAAAGTAGGCGATACGTGTCCCCGGATAGTAGGCCATCACCGTAATATATTGCACGCTGTCGTTGCCGTAAAATCTCCAGCCGTAGGCGTAGCCGGTGGTGCCTCCGCCCGCGTTCGCTCGATCGTGCAGACAGCCGAAGTTGTGGCCTACCTCGTGAGGGAAGGCGATATTACCCGCCGCCCAAACATCCGCGACCACGCTGTAAGCGTAGGGCGAGAAGCTAGATGTGCCGTCACCGACATAGGCGATGCCCGCGACTCCTGCGGCGGCATCGCGGCGAATAAGACAAACGAGGTCCGCACCATAGGTGTTTCGTAATGCCTGAGCTTGATCCATATACCCGTCGCCAGGACTGGCGAGGCGACTCAGATCAACGCTCATATTGGCGTCCTCAGTGTAATTTATCTCGGCCGTTCCAGCGAGCCGCAGCGAGACCGCGATATCGCTATTGGTATAACAAAGGTTCGCGAGCGCGATGAAGCTGTTAATTGAGGCCTTGATCGCATTAGCCCCGCCCGCGTAGATGCGCGCGGCGGGCGTGTAAAGCATGAGGATATCGATACGGATCGGCGCGATTCTACCCTGCGCCATTGGCGGTGAGGAAGCGATCGAAGTCGGAGGCACGATCGTCGGGCTAGTAGCTGGTCCCGAAGCCAAAACGGGGCCAACGGCTATTACAGGCTCTCGCGCAAAGAGAGCTGCGGAAAAGGTTAAAAGCACAGAAACCAAGACGACTGAATGCTTCATGGCTGGATACATTAGGAACGCGGTAGTGCTAACATCGGGCGCTCAGGCATTATCGGCGCACAGTCGGGCGCATTTGTCAGGTCGACCTCGGTGATGTTTACGATACCCTCATCATTACCGCGGATGCGAAAAACTCGGTGCTCGGCCGGCAGGTGGACGATGCCAGACTGCGCTAGGCCGACATAACTCAGAATCACCGTGCTACCGGATTTCCCCTCGACAATACCCTCAAAGACACCCTCGTCTGCACCGAGCGCCGTAAATTTATCCACCGCTACAGTGACTGCTTTGGACTGACTAAGCGGGACACGAATACGCTCCCGCACCTCCACCGGCCCATTCAAACGCGAGCGCGCCAGTTCGACGAGCGGCGGATCGAAACGCCCAGTCCAGTTTCCCAGAATTGTCGGATCAGCTGGCTCCGGCGGCAGCCCGGGCACCTCACTCGTCGCGGGCAAGCTCAGCGCTACAGGCGGCAATTCATCGGCGATCAAAGGGGCGGCCACGACCGTTGGTAATGGCAGCTCAGCCGGACGCGATCGCAGCCATAGCAAAGCTGCGCCTACGGCGACGAACATCGCGAGCGAGAGAGCAACTCGGCTTATCATAAATTATTAAAACGGCCGAAAACGGGACGAGCTTAAGACAACGCACTAATTTAAGTAAAATAATTTACCCGAATGGCTAAGCGGCTACCTGATTAGGTGGCATTCCAAAAGAACACCAATTGCTCCACTAATGCGCACGCCACGAAGTAGTAAGAGATATTGCAACCAGGCATCATCATCCGCCTACACTCGTCTGCTAAAATAACAGCCGATGTAACGCCGATTGTAAAAACCAACCTCGTTTTTCAAAACAACGAAACCGGAGATATCTCCATTTGGTATATGGACGGCACCACCCGCAACTCGACCGCAACCCTGGCCTTGCCGGCATTCACCGCATGGGGCGTGTCGAATCACAAGGTGCGGTCAAACCACGCGCAACACCACGAGGTCGTCTAGGTGCAAGCCGCACCAGACGCGTTCCCCCTCGTGGAAGGCATCCATCATTGCGCTCTCGTTGGCCACTACGGCCGTCAATACCGTCCCGGCGTCAGTGCGCATCGTAAGGTGATCCAGCGCGCCTTGGAAAATCTCCTCGGTAATAACCGCCTGAAAAGTGTTCTCAGCCCCTTCGATTGGACGGCGCGAGATGCAGACTTTTTCCGGCCGCACCGAAATCATCGCGCGGGAACCATCGCTCGGCCAACCCGTCTGCGGCACACGCAGCTCAAGCCCGCCCTTCAACCGCACCCGCAAGTGCAAGCCTTCAACCGCCAACCACTCCGCCTCGAGCAGGTTCGCCTCGCCGATGAAATCCGCCACGAAGGCAGTCTGCGGTTGATGGTAAATCTCCAACGCCGTGCCGAGTTGCTCAAGGCGCCCCTGATGAAATACCGCGATCCGGTCGCTCATGGTCAGAGCTTCTTCCTGATCGTGGGTCACGAAAACGAAGGTCATGCCGAGGCGTTTCTGGAGACGCTTCAACTCGACCTGCATCTGGTGGCGCAACTTGGCGTCGAGGGCCGAGAGCGGTTCGTCGAGTAGCAGCACGGCCGGGCGCGGCACGATGGCACGGGCCAGCGCCACCCGCTGGCGCTGGCCGCCCGAGAGTTGGTGCGGCATGCGGTCCTCGAACCCCCCGAGCGCGACCAACTCAACCACCTCGGCCACGCGTCGGCGCGTCTCCTCGGCGCCAAGCTTTTGCATGCGTAGGCCAAAGGCGATGTTATCGCGCACCGAGAGATGCGGGAAGAGCGCGTAGCTCTGAAAAACCTGGTTCACGTTGCGCCGGTAGGGCGCGAGCCGGGTCACATCGCGTCCCTCGATCCGAATCTCGCCGACATCCGGCGTCTCGAAGCCGGAGAGCATGCGTAGAAGCGTCGTCTTTCCGCAGCCCGAGGGCCCGAGCAAAGTTATGAATTCGCCCGCACGCACGCCGAGAGTGATGTCGTTTACGGCGGTGAAATCGCCAAAACGTTTCGTCACCGCGCGGACGTCGATCATATATTCGGGATCGGGCATGCGAAAGAGGGTGGAAATCGATGCAATCGTAGCCTCAGGCCCGGGCACGCCGCCCGCGCCACTGAAGCGTGAGGTAGCTCGCGACAAAAAGCAGGGTAAACACCACCCCGAGCGCTGCCGCGAAAGGCAGGTTGCGGGCCTTGAAGACCTGATTCTGAATGACGTTACCAATCATGGCGACCTTGGCCCCGCCCATGAGGTCGGTGATGGCGAACATCCCAATGGCAGGCACGAAGACCAAAAGCACGCCAGCCGCGATGCCCGGCCAGGTGAGCGGGATAATGACCTCGCCAAAGACGCGCAGCGGACCAGCACCGAGATCGTGCGCCGCCTCCACAAGGGTGTTATCGAGTTTCTCCGCGCTGCCGTAGACCGGCAAAATCATGAAGGGAAGATAGGCATAGACTAGGCCGATCACCACCGCGAAGGGGGTGTAGAGCAACTCCAGCGGTTGCGGCACGATACGAGCCGCCAGCAGGGTTGCGTTGAGCAGACCCTCGCTCTTGAGAATTGCGATCCACGCGTAGGTGCGAATGAGGAAACTGGTCCAAAACGGGATCATCACGAGTAGGAGTAAACGGTCGCGCGCCGACGGAGGTCGCCGCGCGATATACCAAGCCGCTGGAAACCCTGCCGCCAGGCAGATCACGGTGGTGAGAGCGGCGTAGCCTACCGAGCGGGCGAAGATTTTCAGATAAGTATCGTCAAAAACCCGAGCGTAGTTCGTCCAAGTAAATTCAAAAACCACCCGCCCAAGATCGTCGCGTGAACAGAAGCTGTAGACGACAAGGATGATTAGCGGTGCGACCACGAAAAGCGCCAGCCAGAGGAGCATCGGCGCGAGCAGCAACCAGCCCATGGGCGTAGCCCGCCGCGCGTGCGGATTATCGGCTTCGACAGCGGGAAGGGCCTGCATACTAGGGCGGAGGCGGGGTCTGCGGCGAGCGCGTAGCGTCTCAGTTCGCGTTCTTCAGGTCAGTGATGAGTTCATCGATCGCCGCGCCGCTATCGCCGATGTGTCGAAAGGTATCCAGCTTGCGATCAGTCACGGGATAACTGGCGGGGTTGGCGAGTTGCTCCGGGGTCAGGAGTTTGCGCGCGGCCCCGTTTGGATTAGTGTAGGGGAAAGCATCCGACACCAGTTTACTCACCTCGGCACGCAAGAGATAGTCGATGAAAAGATGCGCGTTATCCACGTTGCGCGCGTCCTTCGGGATAGCCAGTAGGTCGACAAAGATGTGCGCGCCCTCCTTCGGCAGGGCGTAGCGAAATTTCTTATCCTGATTATGCAAAATGGCGGCTTCGCCGCACCAGACCATGCCAAGGTCAACATCGCCATTGAGCAGAGCGGTCTTGGGGCTATCTGAGTCGAAGAGTTTGATCAGCTTAAACCAAGCCGCCAGCACCGGGCGGGTGCCGGCTATGTTCTCAGCCGTCATGGCATTGAGGTTCTTGCCCTGAGTGTAGAGCGCGGCCGTCACCAACTCGCGGCCGTCGTCGAGCACAACGATGCGGTTTTTATGCGCCTCGGTGAAGAGCTCGGCGTAGCTAGTGACAGGCTCAGTCACTTTATCGGTATTCGTTACGATGCCGACCGTGCCGACCATGAAAGGCACGGTGAACTTTTGCTCAGGATCGTGGGGCATGTGCAAATACTCCGGCATGAGATTACCGAAGTGAGGAAGCTTGGCCTGATCTACAGGAGTGAGGAGCCCGTCCCTGATCAGAGCCTCCGCAATATAATCGGGAGGCTGGATGAGATCGTAAGAACCGCCGCCCGCGAGAAGCTTGGCGAGCATCTCCTCGCCCGAAGCGTAGGTCTCGTAGTTGACCTTTACCCCAGTCTCGGCGGTGAAACCATCGATCACGGCCTGGGGCACGTATTCGGACCAGCCGAAGAGATTAAGCTGGCCACCCTTGGGGGCGGCGCCGGCATTTGCGACGGACAGCGCGATCAGGAACAGGAAGCGGAGTCTTTTCATGGTGACGTGGGTATAATTGGAGCCTGGTAAAAGCGGCTGAGCGGGCGTTAGCGGGCGGCGAGGCGTTTGAGATGTTCAGTGAAAAGCACGAATGCCACAGTCGTGCCGACGAATATAGCCGAGAGGGCATTGAGCATAGGATTGAGCCCAACCTTTGCCATGCCGAAAACCTGCAAGGGCAGCGTGCGCGAAGCCGGTGCGACGGTGAAGAAGCTGATAATGAGTTCATCCATCGAGAGCGTGAAGGCCATAAGCGCGCCCGAGACCACCGCCGGTCGCAGACAGGGCACGATGACTAGCCAGAAGGCCCGTAAGGGCGTGGCGCCGAGGTCCAGCGCGGCTTCTTCCAGAGCCGGGTCGAGACCCTGCAAGCGCGCCTGCACCGCGACCAGCACGAACGGAAAACAAAAGGTCGCGTGGGCAAGGATGACGCTAGCGAAGCCCAGTTCCAGCGCAGCGACGCGGAAGAGAATCAAGAGGCTAACCCCCATCACAATTTCCGGCATAATCATCGGCACGCAGATAAGGGCCTGGATGCCGCGCGCCCAGCGGTAGCGGTAGCGGTGCAATAACCACGCCCCAGTCGTGCCGATTAAAACTGCCAGCAGCGTGGCAACCGTTGCGATGACGAGACTATTCCCCAACGTGCGCAGAATGGGCTCGTTCCTTAGGAGCTCCCCATACCACCGAAAGGTGAATCCCTCCCAGATGACGTTTAGCTTTGAAGTATTAAAAGAGTAGCCGATGAGCACGGCGATGGGCCCATAAAGGAAAAGGAACACCAGTGCCGTCCACGCGCCCAGCCCCCAATCGAGCAGACGCAGACCGGTCGGGCGGGGAAAACGTTTCGCGGCGAGGGCAGGCATCAGGCGGGACGTATAGCGATTTGCGCGCCGTCCATGCGCAGGCGCAAGCGCGCAGACCCGCGCAGGGGCGGAAAACTGCGTCCGCGGTCGCTTCGCCGCGGGCGGATTCAGGCGTGACGCCTGGCACCCGTCACCGTAAACCCTTCCACCATGAAGACCATCGCCATCCTCAATGGCCCAAACCTGGACCGGCTCGGCAAACGCGAACCGGAGATCTACGGTCATGCCACCCTAGCCGACTTGGAGGCGCGGCTCCGGGCTGAATTCGAAGGCGTCGCCCGGCTGGATTTTTTTCAAAGCAACCACGAAGGCGAACTGGTGGATCGCATCTCCGCTTTGGCCGACGCGAAAATCGATGGTCTCGTGATCAACGGTGCCGCCCTCACGCACACCAGCGTAGCCCTACGTGACGCCCTAGCCGGCTCCGGCGTGCGCGCCGTCGAGGTGCACATTTCGAATATCTACAAGCGAGAGGAATTCCGCCAAAAATCCCTAACCGCTCCAGTCTGCGTCGCCGTCATCACCGGCCTCGGCCTGGAAGGCTACTTCGCTGCCGTGCGTTTCCTGCTGCGCTAGGCAGGTTCCGCACAAACCGCTGGACACCCGCGCCGGGACACGCAAGGTGCCGAGCTCAGCCCATCGTTGTTTTGGGTGGGCAAACGCTCCTGTAGCACAACGGATAGTGCACTGGTCTCCGAAGCCGGTGATAGTGGTTCGATTCCACTCGGGAGCACCATCTGCGCGCGCATCAGCTTGGTCCGTCGACCGATGCCGCCATCAGCCCGCCCGCCCTTTCGATACGCCGGGCCAGCAGCTCTACTAACCGCGCATCATCCGCGATCGGCGCGGTCATCGCCGTGCGCAACCCGGACCGGGCTGCCTCCGCCCTCGAGCAAATCTCCGCCACATCTCCGCCGGGTCCAGCGTGCCGTCCGGGCGACAAAAATTGCAAGGCCACCACCACGTCTGCCATTTTAAAAGGAGGCGTGGTGAGTAAAGTTTCCAAAAGCGGCTCATTGAAGGCGAATTCCGGCCCCTCGCGCCGCTCCATCGAGCACGCTGCCACCCCGGCCACCTCGTCGCCCAAAACCCGTGCGAGACCCGCCGCGAGCCTATCTCGGACGACCGTAACCGCCGGCAATGGAGTGCCATGGTCGCAGAGCGCCACCCGGGGCCGTTGCCAGCCCTTTTCCGCCATAGTCGCCCGCACCCGGTCGGCCAGAATCGCTAGCAACTCATTCGGTTCTTCATCAGGCAACACGAGGGGCTCCGCCAAAAATGCCCGCGCCGCCGGATGCCGCTGCGCCAGCGCCGCCAACCTTTCCGGCACGTAGTCAACCAGCGCCCCGCTGGGGCCAAAAAACAACGGCGACAACAAGGCACGTCCGTTCGGCTCGACCGCAAACCAAGCATCCAGCGCTGGCTCGAGGAGTTGCGCGGGTTCTCCGTCGAGTTCCGACGCCGGCACCCGGGTGGAATGAAGCAGTGAAACGGCCCGCACCGGGTGCCCCAACCGCCCCCCCAAGCGCGCGGCCAGTGCGCGGAGCGACCGCGTCGAATCCGCACGGAAAGATCCGTTGTCGAACAAGAAACAGGCGAAAGGGGCGGACATAAAATGGTAAAGGCAGCCTCGGGCGGATAATCTGCTTGAGGAGAGAAGGGGTGTGATTCTTAACGTCAATCACACCTCCACTATGCAAGCGTCCACCCGCAAGGCCCTCTTCATCCTCCTCTCCGCAGCCACGATCCTTGTGACCGGCTGCAGCAAAAAGCCCAAGCGCCCCGATCCCTCCTCGACCGTGATGTCCCAGCAGGGCACCATCAACCCCAGCGATGCAGGCGCTTGGGGTGCGGATGGCGCCAACGCCGGTCAGGCACCTGGCACTGGCCTCGAAGGCCGCGAGGGCGTGATCGAGACCGAGGACATGATCCGCGGCCTACTTCAGCCCGTTTATTTCGCCTACGACCAATCTGCCATCGCAGCTCCCGAGCGCGCTAAGCTTGACGCCGCCAAGGCCTACCTTGAGGCCAACCCCCAATATCGCCTCCTCCTCGAAGGTCGTTGCGACTGGCGCGGCACCGGCGACTATAACTTGGGCCTCGGAGACCGCCGAGCCAACGCCGCCAAACAGTATCTCACCACCCTCGGGGTAGCCGGCACCAAGGTAGAGGTGCTCTCCAAGGGTGATCTCGAAGCCACCGAAAACGCGGCTGATGACGTCATGGTAAAGGACCGCCGCGCCGATATCGTCATACTCAAGAAATAAAACCTAGCGCCCTCGGCGCTACGCTCGCCTTCCAAGCCCCCGGCACCTCGCGGCTCCGGGGGCTTGCATTTTGCGCTGTTGAATCAGGAGCGCCGCCCGCCTACCGCCACACCCTCAAGAATGCGTTCGGAAGCGGCCATGCCCTTCCGCATCACATTAAGGTTAAAGCTCTCGTCTGGCGCGTGAAGGTTATCCTCGGGCAGGAACAGGCCCATCATGACCGAATCAAGCCCGAGCACGCGCTTAATATCCGCAATGATGGGAACACTGCCGCCCTCGCGCAGGTAGAGCGGAGCCCGGCCAAAGACCTCCGTGATCGCGGCGTCCGCGGCACGAAAGGCGCTGGCCAGCACCGGCGACTGCCCCGCAGGGGTGTTGCTCCGGTCGGGCGGGACCACCACATAGGGCTGGCCGCTGTGCTGATCGACTAAACGGAAAGTGACATCCTTGGGCATGCGTTGCGCGATGGTTTCGTAAAGAAGCGCGCGGATCTTTTCCGGTGTCTGGTTCGCCACCAACCGACAGCTAATCTTGGCGAAGGCTTTGCTCGGTATAACGGTTTTGGTTCCCTCGCCTTGGTAACCACCCCCGATACCATTGAACTCCAGCGTCGGCAGGAAACGCGTCGCCTCAAACGGCGTAAAACCCTTCGCCGTGTAGAAAGCAGGGATACCCAAAAAAGCACGATATTCCTCGGCGCTCTGCCCAAACCGCGCGAGTTGCTCGCGTTCCCACGCATGCACGTCGAGCACGTCATCATAGAAACCGGGCACATTGACCCGACCGTCGGCGTCATGGAGCGAAGCACAAAGCTCGGCGAGGGCTTGGATTGGGTTGCGCAAAACGCCCCCGTGCAGGCCGGAATGTAGGTCCGTGCGCGCGCCAGTAACCTCCAGATCAAATAAAACCAGGCCACGCAGACCGCAAGTAATGACAATCTGATCCTCGCGCGGGCTGCCAGTATCGGAAAGCAGCACGAAATCCGCCTTACGCAGGCGCTCGGCATGGGCCGCGAGGAACCCGGGAAAACTCGGGCTGCCGATCTCCTCCTCACCCTCAATCATGAAAGTGATCCGCAAGGGCAAATCTGGCCGACGTTCGAGCAGGCGAGCTACCGCCGCGACATGGGTGAGCAGCGGCCCTTTGTTGTCCGCCGCGCCGCGCCCATAGAGACGGTCACCGCGCACCTCGGGCAAAAATGCCGGGGTAGTCCAAAGATTAAGCGGATCCGCCGGTTGCACGTCATAATGTCCGTAAATAATGACGTGTGGCCACTCCGCTGGCCCGGTGCGCTCAGCCAGAATGACGGGATGTAGCGGCGTAGGCACGATCTCGACCGCGAAACCGATGCGCCCAAGCAGGCCGGCGATAAAATCCCTCGCTCCATGCATGCCTTCGCGAAAGGCCGGATCAGCGGAGACGCTGGGGTGACGGATAAAATCTTTGAGTGCAGAAATGGGATCGAACATGATACTCAGGATTGAGGCTCGGAAGCGGCGAAAAGCGAGCCCGAGACGGCCCCGCCGGGATTCAGCGCCCGAGAAATTTATCCAACTCCCGCTGCTCCGTGGAGACAGGCCTGGAGGCGGGTGCGGCTGCTGCCTTCGGCGCATTCACCGGCCGCGCTACCGGTTGAGCGAGGGGGGCGGAACCTTCAAGACGAGCCCGGGCTTGCTCGTAGACCGGCACCAGCGAAGGCGCGAGAGCTTCAAGTTTGGCGATGCGGTCGCCGGAGGGCGGGTGGGTGGAAAGCCACTTCGGCGGGCGCGCCCCGTTTTCTTTCGCGGCCATCTTGCGCCAGAAACCTGCCGCCGCACGCGGATCGTAGCCGGCGCGCGCAGCGAAGCCAAGACCGACCACATCCGCCTCCGTTTCGTGTTCACGGGAATAAGCGAGGGAACCGAGCGTGCTGCCCACTCCGTAAGCGAGCAGGTAATATTCTTGGTTCTTATCATCTTGAGTGCCTGCCCCGAGCGCGACCCCGCCCAAGGCAATCAAGACCGCCTGGGACTGACGCTCCGCCCCGTGGCGGCTGCTCACATGCGCTACCTCATGCCCCATTACCACAGCAATCTCATCGTCATTGCCACCAGCTAGGTTAATCAGACCAGTGTAGACCCCAACCTTGCCACCGGGTAGGGCGAAAGCGTTGAGCTGATCGGATTCGAAAACCACGAACTCCCACTGCGCGTTCGGTAAGTCCCGCCCCACCGCGCCAGCGATACGTTTACCGATGCGCTGAATCCGCGCGTTTAACGCCGGATCGGCGGAGATTTTCTCTCGTTTTTTGATCTGGGCAAAGGCCGAAAAACCCGTCTGCGCCTCCTCGGCGGCGGACATGAGGATGAGCTGCTTGCGCCCAGTCTCCGGAACAGTGGAGCAAGCAGACAGGAACAACAGGGCGCAGGCGAGACCGAGGAGTGCGGCAAGGCGGCGTTTCATGGCGCCAAGCTAGCCACCCCAAGCCATCCGGCAATACCGGAGGCGCCGCGTTAAACCGAGACCTATGTCTGCTCCGCCGCATCGACCTCGCGACCGATCCGCGCGGCCTGCTTAAGGCCGTGGGCGCTACCGTGTCCAGTCAAGCGCAGGCAGGCACCGTCGATAAGTAGGTAGATAATCGGCACGATAAAAAGCGTTATGAAGGTCGAAAGACCGAGCCCGCCCACAATGACGAGCCCGAGCGGATTCCGTGATTCCGCGCCTGGTCCAGTGGCGAGAGCGAGCGGCACCGCGCCCAGGATCGTGGCCAGCGATGTCATAAGAATGGGCCGGAAACGCAGGGTTGCCGCCTCAAAGGCCGCCTCCGCCGCCGAACGGCCCTCAATCTGGAGTTCGTTCGCGAATTCAACGATGAGAATACCGTTTTTCGCCACCAATCCAATGAGCATGATCAGGCCGAAGCGGGAAAAAAGATTGTCCGTCATTGGTCGCCCCCAGAACCGGCTTAAATAAAGCACCAGCAAGCCACCCGCGATCGCCACCGCCACGCCGGAGAAAATAGTGACCGGATGCAGCCAGGACTCAAATTGGGCCGCAAGCACGAGGAAGGCGAATAAAAGGGCCAGCACAAACAGAACCCAAGCGTCGCCAGCACTCTCGACAAACTCGCGCGTCTCGCCCTCCCAAGCGGTGCGGACAGTCTCGGGCAGCACGCGCGCCGCTACCGCCTCCAGCGCAGCGACACCATCGCCCTGCGTGCGACCGGGCGCGAGCTGGCCGCTGATGGTGATCGAGCGCTGGCGGTCAAGATGGGGAAATCCCTCCGGCACAGTCGACTCGCGGGTATCCACTAAGTTACTCAATTGCACCGCCCGCCCGCCGGAGCCGCGCACATAGATGGATGCGATATTCGAGGGCTGCAGACGGTCACGATCCGCCATTTGCATAATCACGTCATACTCCTCTGCGCCCCGCCGGAAATGTGTCACCCGCCGACCGCCGAAAAGCGTCTCCAGTGTAGTAGCAACATCCACTACCTGCACACCGAGATCAGCAGCCCGAGCGCGGTCAATCCGCACGTCGAGCTGGGGCTTGTTCGGTTGAGGCGTGATCCGGATCTGGCCGATGACGGGGTTATCCCGCAGCTCCGCCACGAAACGTTCGGCCGTGGCGCGGAGTTCCGTATAATCGGAGCCCTGAAGGACCAGTTGCACGCCACCCGAGCCGCTACGCCGACCGCCCAGCGGACGGACCGGAGAAGCGATGATAAGCGCACCTGGGTTAGCGGCGAGTTTTCCCCGCAACTCGCGCAACACCTCTTGAGTCGAGCGAGAACGCTCCTCCCAAGGTTTGAGCGTCACGAACGCCAAGCCGCGACTGGCCCCACCAAACTGTCCACCTCCGGTGCTCCGAAACCACTTCTGCACCTCGGGCGTGGCGCGCATGACTGCATCCAGCTCGGCCGCGTAGGCCGTGGCGTAGGCCGGGGTCGAGCCCAGCGGGAAGTTCATGTTGACGGTGAACAAGCCCCGATCCTCCTCCGGCGTCAGCTCTCGCTGCAGTCGGGTAAAACTCCAAGCCCCGATCATGACCAGCAGAGCCGTGCCCATCAGCACCGCCACCCGAGCACGCATGGCTAGGCGAAGCAGACCGGCAAAGGCCGCATTAAACCGAGTGAATGCCGGCTCCGTCCAACGGTGCAGCGGGCCGTGATGCGGCGCGCCGGCTGCATCGCGCCTCAAACGTAGCAGACGCGAACAAAGCATGGGGGTAAGGGTAAGTGCGACCACCGCCGAAACTAGCACCGCCACCGCGAGGGTGAGCCCGAATTCATAAAAAAGCCGGCCGGTATTGCCCTTCTGAAAGGCCACGGGAACGAACACAGCAACTAGCACTAGCGTGGTCGCAATCACAGCGAAGGCCATCTGGCGCGCGCCCAAAACCGCCGCACGCACCGGCTCTTCCCCCGCCTCGATACGCCGATAAATATTTTCCAGCATCACAATCGCATCGTCCACCACCAGGCCCACCGCGAGCACGAGGGCGAGCAAGGTGAGCAGATTCAAACTGAATCCGAGCCAAGCCATCGCCGCAAAAGCACCAATCAGAGAGACTGGGATAGCAACTAGCGGAACCGCCGTGGCCCGCCAGTCGCGCAAGAAGACAAAGATGGTCAGCACCACCAGCACACAGGCCTCGGCTAAAGTGCGATAGACCTCCTGGACCGATCGCTCCACAAAGAGACTGGTATCATAGGAAACTTCCACGTTCACGTCATCGGGCAGGTTGCGCTTGATCTCCGGTATGATCGATTTCACGCCGCTAGCCACCGCCAGCAGGTTGGCCTGCGACTGGCGCAGCACGCGCACCGCAACATTATTACGGCCATTAAAACGGATGTCGCTGCGATACTCGTTAGCGCCAAGTTCCACCCGGCCGATATCGCGAAATTTCACCTGGTAACCATCGCGCACCGCGACCACGAGGTTTTCAAAATCGGACACCTCTTCCAGACGTCCATCGAGCCGCACCGGAAATTCACGCCCGACTGACTCAATGCGACCGCTGGGCACGTCTACATTCTGCGCGCGCAAAGCGGACTCGACATCACCCACAGTCAGACCTTGCGCGGCCAGACGCTCAGCGTCGACCCAGAGTCGCATGGCGTAACGCCGCCCGCGCAGCTCCACTTGGGATACACCTGGTATCGTTTGTAGGCGCTGCACTGCGATGCGGTCTGCCATTTCCGACAACTCCAGCCGATTAAAACGCGTCGAATTGAAAGAAAGCACGATCACCGGATCATCGTCCGCGTCAGCCTTGGCGACCTCAGGCGGATCCACCTCGTCAGGTAAGCGCTCAAGGGCACGCCCCACCCGGTCGCGCACATCGTTGGCCGCAGCGTCGACATCGCGACCCAAATTAAACTCCAAGGTAATCGTAGAGCGCTCCTCGGTCGAATCCGAGCGCATAAGGCGCACCCCGTCGATCGCGCTTAATTGCTCCTCCAGCGGATCGGTGATCTGAGTCTCGACCACTTCGGCGGCAGCCCCCGGATAACGGGTGGTAACCGAGACGACAGGAGCATCGATGTTGGGAAACTCGCGAACCGGCAAACCACGAAAGGACAACAGCCCGACGGTGACGATGAGCAGCGAAAGGACGACGCAGGCGACCGGACGCCGAACGGATAAATCTGATAGAATCATGGGCGCTCCTCGTCCAGAGGTCGCACCTCAACATAGGCCGGCACCGGATCTAGCGGTGCGCCTGGGAAAAGCGCGATTGCGCCTACCCCAGAGGAGAGCACCCGCTCGCCAGCCTCCAGCGTGTCCGGCGCGAGCGCGTTCACCTCGACCTGCGTCCCGAGCCGAAACCCGCTGCGGACTCTAACGTAGCGGGCCACCGGTTGGCCGGAAGCCTCGCCGACTACGATCACCTGCACCCCTTCCGCGCCCGCGAGCAAGGCGGTCTCTGGCGCCACCAAAACGTTCTCACGGGTAGACAAAAGAATCCGCACCGAGGCGAACATGCCAGGCCTAAGCGCGGGCGGCGGGTCACGGAGCACAGCCTTAACCTCGGTGGCGCGAATAGCCGGATCCATGCCGGCACTGACAAAAAACACTTCTCCCTCGACTTCCAATGGGCGGACGTCGGAGCCGACGCGCACGCGGGCAGTCACGCGCGTGCCAGGCCGGACCTGCGAAACGCTTCGCTCTGGCACCCGGAAGGAAACTTTCAAAACAGAAAGATCTTCAAGCATGGTTAGCACCGTTGCGGGCGTGACGTAATCGCCTGGAGAAAACAAGCGGGCGCCCAAGGTCCCAGATATAGGCGCGACAATACGGGTCCGCGCTAACCGGACGCGCAAAAGCTCCAGCGCCGCCTGCGCGGCGCGATCTTCACTACGCACCCGGTCAAGCTCGGCCAGGGCTAGGCTGCGGTCCGCCGCAAGCGCGTCAGACCGCTGGCGGTTGAGCCGAGCCAGCTCGGCGCGGGCTTCCGCCGCGACTACCTCCGCCCTTAACTCGGCGTCCTCAAGCCGAGCAAGTAGCGCACCTTTTTCCACCGCCTGGCCCTCCTGAAAAGCGATGTCCCGCACTAAACCCGCGAGTTCAGGATGAATAGAAACGCTTTCATTTGCTTCCAAGCTACCGGCGACCTCCAGGGTCTCGCTCAGATTTTTTCGCGCCAGCGTAACCACCTCCACCCGTTGCGGTGGGCGAACGGAGGCCGGCGCCGGGCCGTCCGGTTTGCATGCCGCAAGCCCTAGCAGCAGAACCGCGAACAAAATGGAATCGATCCTCATGCCTCTAGTGGGTGACGGCATTCACGCCCTGGGCAAGCCAGAGCGCGGAAAACCATCCGCTAGCCTTTGCCTGCGGCCAACCGCTCACCCCACGTGACGGGCGTAGGCGGCAGCGTCTAGCAGTTGCGCAGGCGCACCCCCATCGAGCTTCAACTTGAGCATCCAGGCTTCGCCGTAGGGATCGCGGTTCAATATCTCAGGCGACACGTCGAGGGCCGGGTTAACTGCCAGCACGACGCCGGTGGCGGGTAGATAGAGGTCGGAAGCGGCCTTAACCGACTCAACCACGCCGAAGGTGGCGCCGGCAACGAGAGTTGCGCCGACCTTAGGCAGCTGCACGAAGGTGATGTCGCCCAGGCTAGACTGGGCATAGTCGGTGATGCCCACCAACGCGGTGCCATCGCCAGCGAGGCGGAGCCACTCATGGGATTTGGCGTAATGAAGGTCGGCGGGAATGTTACTCATGAAAAAGGAGGGCAAAAAGGATCAAAATTAGCCTCGCCGCAGAGGCACGAAGGGAGGGCGAACCGGCTGCAACCCGATGTTCGTCCCGCGGATATCAACCGTCAGCGCACCCTCGACAGCCGCCTTTTCAATCAGCACCGACCCGATGGCCTCGTTCAAGAGGGGCGAAAGGGTGCCTGAAAGCACACGGCCGATGATGGCGCCATCCCTCCCCCTGACTGGGGTATCAGCACGGACAATACGACGATCCCCGGTGCGGAAAAAAAGCACCCGCCGCGCCGCACCCTCGGCCATTTCACGGGCCAACGCGGCATGGGCCAAGCTGGGGCGGGCCTTGCCCAGCTTAACCGTCCAAGCTAAGCCGGCCGCGACCGGTGAAATGCTCGGCGATAGCTCATGGCCATGCAGAGGAAACCCCGCCTCCAAGCGCAGGCTATCGCGCGCGCCCAGCCCGGCAAGTTCCAGCCCATGCGGCGCACCGGCGGCCAGCAGTGCCTCGGCCAGCCCAACGGCATCCGCTGGGGCGTGATAAAGCTCAAACCCATCCTCCCCGGTGTAGCCGGTGCGACTGATGATACAGGACACACCCGCCACGGTGCCTTCGCAGAAAGTGTAATTAGCCAGCAGGCCTAGTTTAGCCCCGGTAAGCGTTTGCACAATCGCCGCACTCGCCGGTCCCTGAACCGCAAGCAGGGCGTAGTCCGCACTGCGATCAGTCACGGTCACCGCAAACCCCTCCGCCTGCCGCGCCATCCAATCCAAATCGGCGGCAATGTTAACGGCATTCACACAGAGCAGATAATCACCAGGCGCCCTCAGATAAATCAAAAGATCATCCAGCGTGCCGCCATCGGTCGCGCACATCGGAGTGTAAAGCACTTTACCGGGCAGCAAACGGGCAACCTCATTGGTTACAAGGTTTTCCAGAAAATCCAAGGCTTGCGGTCCCTTCACTTCTACCTCACCCATATGACTGACGTCAAAAAGCCCGGCCGCCCGGCGCACCGCCTTGTGCTCCTCCAAAATAGAACGATATTGGACCGGCATCTCCCAACCGGCAAAGTCCACCAACCGACCGCCTCGAGCGGCGTGAAAATCGCGCAGCGGGGTGCGTTGAAGGTGGCTCATGGAAAGATGGCTTAGCAGGCGACCAAGCGGGCCACCTGGGCAATGAAAAAGGCACCCGGTAAAGGTGCCTTCGAAAATAAACCCAAGGTGATCAAAAAAAACCGCAAGGGCGTCAATTCAAAGCCTTAAAAGCTGAAAGAATCTTATCCACTAAGTATTTGTGATCTGCCTTACTCAGCTCGCCGGTGAGCAGCAATGCGTCAGCCCGATTGATCTGGGCAGCCAACTCTGAGTAACGATCCCCAGCGCCGGTCTCAGCAAGGGCAGGTCGTAATTCAACCAACATTTCTTGAGGGATAAGCTCTTTGGCCGCACCGAGATCATAATCTATACCCCAGCGCAGATACCGAGCGTCGTATGCGGAGGAGGAAGGCAGGAAAACGGCGGAATCGCTCTCGAACCCATTCTTCGCGAAATCCACCCGGAAAACCTCATCACGCTTTAATTTCACCTTCAGTGGTGTCTGGCCGACCTCCGTGCCATTAATCTTGGTCACAGCGCCTTCTGGATTCGAGCGCACCACCACCGCCTGCTTGCGCCCCTGAGTAACCAATGCGCAGCCGGTTTGCGAAAAAGCAGCAAATCCAACTAGGACGGACATGAACAACACAAAGGGTTTCATAGGGGGAATGAACAATCATTTTTACCAGTGGCCAGAGGGTCAAGGGCAATGAGGACATCTGTTTAGACGTTTTTACTATTGGTTCCACGTGCTGGAAATCCCCTGATACCGACCCTACCCATGCTCACCCTCCCGACCTATTGGGTCCACGATTTAAGCCCCTTTTTGATCCGCTTCACCGATACGGTGGGGATTCGTTACTACGGCTTGGCCTACCTCGCTGGCTTTGCCGCCGCCTGGCTGTTTCTCCGCAGCTATAAGAAACGCGGACTCACCCAACTGACCGCCGAGCAGGCGGGCGACTTCATGACCGCGCTAGTGATTGGCGTGCTGGCAGGTGGCAGAGTGGGATATTTTCTACTTTATCAACCAGAGGCGCTACTCGCCTCGCCCTTGAGCATCTTCTCGGTGTGGGATGGCGGCATGGCGAGCCACGGCGGCTTCGTCGGTGTTGCCTTTGCTCTGGCGTGGTCGTCCTGGAAATTCCACCTGACCTGGCGCCACCTCGCCGACCTGATCGCCAGCACGGCCTCGGCAGGTCTATTTTTCGGTCGCGTAGCCAATTTCATCAACGGCGAGCTCTGGGGTAAAGTGAGCACGGTCCCGTGGGCGGTCATTTTTCCCGCCAGCGCCCCGGAGGGCACGCCGGTTGCACTGATCGCAGCACGTCACCCCTCGCAACTTTACGCCGCTGCACTCGAAGGACTGCTCCTGTTGGCTTTAGCTCAATGGCTACTTTGGAAAACCACCTGGATACGACGAGCTCCCGGTCGCCTGGCCGGAGTCTACCTGCTAGGCTACGCCGTGGTGCGCTCGATTGGGGAAATCTACCGTGAACCCGACGCCAGTCTTATCTTAGGCCTCAGTCGGGGCACCTTCTATTCGATTTTTATGGTCCTCGGTGGCCTGGCGCTCTGCCTCATCCAGGGGCGAGCCCTGAACGACTCTAGCAGCCCGGAGTCGAAAAATTAAACCCGTCGGCGACCAACGCCGCCCGCACCGCTGCCAGCAACCGCGCCGCCGCCGGACCGTCGCCATGCACGCACAGGGTCCGGACAGCGCCCGACCGCGCCAACCGCAGGGACTGCGCAATCGCCACAGACTCTTCCGCGATCAACGCCCCCGGTTCGCCCCGGGGAATCAAAGTCCCGTCCGCCCGATAACCTCGATCAATAAAGCCTTCCGCCACGAAGCACAAACCGGCTGACCAAGCCGCATCGCGCAAAGCGCCATCCGGTGGCCCGAAAAGCACGAGCGGCCCAGAGATAAAAGTTCGCGCCGCCTCGACGCACACTCGGGCGGCAGAGGCATCGTTGTTTAGAAAATGATACAAGGCTCCGTGAGGTTTGAGGTGCGCCAATCTCACTCCTTCCGCCGCCGCCGCCCCGGCCAGCGCGGCCAACTGCCCTTCAAGAAGATCCTTCAACCCATTCAATGATAGAAACACGGGGCTCCGCCCGAAACTCGCCCGGTCAGCGTAGCCCGGATGCGCCCCCACCGCGACCCCGCTGGCCCGCGCTAGTCGGCAAGCCATGCGCATGGCGGCCTCGTCGCCCGCATGACCACCGCAGGCGACATTTGCCGAGGTGATGCCCGCCGCAAACAACCCCGCCTCACCTGGCATCCCTTCACCGAGATCGGCATTAAAATCGATCGGCTTCGAACCATTCATCGTAAGAGCCCCAGCCCGACCCGGATACGGCCGATATCCGCCGCCACTCTCAACCTCGCCTGTTGCGCCGCAGAGACATCTGTCATCCGGAAAACGATCTGCGCCCCCGGCCGCGCTTGGGCGAGCAGCGGCAAATCGATCGTAGCCACCTGCCCGAGTTGCGCGTAGCCGCCGATAGTTTGCCCTTCAGCCATCAGCACGATGGGTTGCCCATCGGGCGGCAGTTGGACTGTTCCTGGCACCACCGGACGAGAAATATCTCCGCCCGCCCCAGCCGGCAACGTGAAGGCCTCGCCTTGTAACCTCAGGCCCATGCGGTCAGATTTGGCACTAAGCTGAAACCGTCGCGCCTCCACCGCCCGCACTGCACCCTCTGGGCTGTGGCGCCGAAATAGCCGCGCCCAGTCCAGACCGGGAATGAGCCGCACCTCCACCACCGCCCGGCGCCCGGGCGGCCGCACCGGTGCGGACAAACACCAACCGCCGCCCCCGGGCACTTCGCCGGCTCGTTCCGGACCAAACGAAA